>NZ_KB822972.1:0-94535 GCF_000364985.1 Thioalkalivibrio sp. HL-Eb18 | reverse complement strand
GGCGACGCGGCACCACCAGCACCACCCGGTACTCGAACAGGGGAAGATCCCGAACCCGCCGCAGCGTCGTCTCGTGCACCTGACGCGTCCGGTGGCCGCAGCGTTCGCAGTGCATCCACTGCCGCGTCGGCTTCAGGTGCAACTCCAGCGTGCCGCCCGCCTCGTCCGGCCATACCGCACGTTCCAGCCGATAGCCTTCCCAGCCGCCCAGCTTCTGCAGCGTCTTCTTGTCCAGCATCCCCCTCTCCCGTGTCCAACCCGGCTCCACGCGAGATTACGATGCCCTTCAGCGCACGAATACCTCCCCGGTATCCTTCGATGAACCAAAAAAGAGGGCGCCGTGGAGGCGCCCTGAAAGCCAACATCCTTGAGTCCTGGGAGACTGTTGTTGTCGGCGTCGGAGGAGACACTTTGGGGGTTCGACCCGGCCCTCCAGGCCGAACCCCTACTCGCGTTTCGAGTGTTTACTGCTTCCCGGTGAACTCCGGGTAGGCCTCGAGGCCACACTCGGTAATGTCGGCACCGATGTCCTCGTCCTCTTCGCTCAGGCGAATGCCCATCACCGCCTTCAGGATCGCCCAGACGATCAGGGAAGCCGTGAAGACGAAGGCGAAGATGGCGAGCAGGCCCGCGATCTGGCCGAAGAAGGTCGCGTCCGGGTTGGACAGCAGCACCGCCATCACGCCCCAGATACCGGCGGTACCGTGCGCGGAGATCGCCCCGACCGGGTCGTCGATCTTCAGCTTGTCCAGCGCGACGATCGAGAACACCACGATCACGCCACCGATGGCACCGATGATCATCGCCAGGAACGGGCTGGGCATCAGCGGCTCGGCGGTGATGGACACAAGACCTGCGACCGCGCCGTTCAGCGCCATGGTCAGGTCGGCCTTGCCGAACACCAGACGGGTGGTAATCAGGGCGGCGACCACACCCCCGGCCGCGGCCAGGTTGGTGTTGGCGAACACGGCGGCCACGGCGTTGGCGGACTCGATGTCCGAGACCTTCAGCTCCGAACCACCGTTGAAGCCGAACCAGCCCAGCCACAGGATCAGCACACCCAGGGTAGCCAACGGCATGTTGGAACCCGGGATCGCGTTGATCTGGCCGTCCTTGCCGTACTTGCCCTTGCGCGCCCCGAGGAGGATCACACCGGCCAGCGCCGCGGCGGCACCCGTGAAGTGGACAATGCCGGAGCCGGCGTAGTCGAGGTAGCCGATCTGGTCGAGGAAGCCCTCGCCCCAGCTCCAGAAGCCCTGGATCGGGTAGATGAAGCCGGTCAGCACGACCGCAAAGGCGAGGAAGGCCCACAGCTTCATCCGTTCGGCCACGGCACCCGAGACGATGGACATCGCGGTGGCCACGAACACGACCTGGAAGAAGAAGTCCGCACGATCGGAGTAGTAGATGTCGCCACCGCTACCCAGCACCTCGCCTACGGCATTGTCACCGGTGATCAGGAAGCCCAGGCTCGGGATCACGGAGCTCAGGCCATCGCCGTACATAATGTTGTAGCCAATCAGCATGTACATGATGCTGGCGATCGAATAAAGGGCGATGTTCTTGGTCGCGATTTCGGCGACACTCTTGGTGCGCACCATCCCGGCCTCGAGCATAGTAAAGCCCGCGGCCATCCACATCACCAGTGCACCGGCCACCAGAAAGTAAAAGGTGTCCATCGCATAGGCGAGTTCGACAACTTGTTGTTCAATTTCCATGATTGAAATTCCTCATTCGATGGAAGAGCGAAAACCCTTAAAGGGCTTCCGGGCCGGTCTCGCCCGTGCGAATACGCACGACCTGCTCCACCGGGGTGATAAAAATCTTTCCGTCGCCGATCTTGCCCGTGCTGGCAGACTTGGAAATGGCCTCGACCACCTGATCGACCAGGTTTTCGTCGACAGCCACTTCCAGTTTCACCTTGGGCAGAAAATCGACCACATATTCGGCACCGCGATAGAGCTCGGTATGGCCGCGCTGACGACCAAAACCCTTGACTTCGGTCATGGTCATCCCTTGCACGCCGATCTCCGAGATCGCCTCGCGAACATCATCAAGCTTGAACGGCTTGATCACGGCGGTAATCATCTTCATGTCGGGCTCCTTGGGCGGGGCCGCCGAATGGCAGCCCCGCGGTTACTTGAGTGGAAAAGCCGGGTTTAGAACGTCTTGGTCCAGCCCACCCAGGCGCCAACGTCCTCGTCGGATTCGTCGACGTATTCGAGGTTGAAGCTGAACTCGCCCCAGTCGCCGGCATCGCGCGCGAGACTGGCGGTGTAGTGGGTGTAGTTGTCGAGATCGGAGTCATCGAAGTTGGTGCGACCCACGAGGAAACCGGCGCTGTAGACATCCATGAACGGGATGTCCAGACCGGCGTAGTAATACATGTCCTTTTTCTCGAGCGCCGAGTCGCTGCTGTCATTCACGACATACGCCATACCGGTGTACAGCCCAACCGGCCCCGTATCGAACGAAACCTCGCCATAAACTTCCCCGAAATCGGCGCTCAGGGAACCGCTGTCGTCGCGGGCATCGGGATAGGCGTAGTACAGGTAGCCAACGTCGTAGCCGAAGCCATTATCGAACTCGTCGGCGAAACCGAGATAAAGATCCATCTCGTAGCTGGTGTCGTCCCCAAAATCGACATTGGAGAGCCAGGTACCAACATAGAAACCGGACTCATGTTCGTAATCAATGCCGCCCTGGATTGCGGCGCCATCATCGGTTTCGGAATAACCGCGGAAGTAGTAGTTGGAGACTGCCCCAATGTTCACGGAAAGCTCCGCGGTGGCAGTCGAGGTAAAGGCCACACCGCCGGTGGAGCCGACAGTGACAATGGCGGCGGCCAGCGCGGAACGAGTGAACTTCTTCATATTGTGTTCTCCCAGTTGTGCAATCGAGTGTCGCGTAGTCGACACCCGGTCCTTGCACGGGCCGTGCCATATCGGGAAAACGGAGCCAGATCGGCTTTTCACAACACCTGTTGCGGTAGAACGACGCAGGCGCGCACGAAAACGGTGCGCACTAAAAGTGCACACGCACCATATTGGTTCAATAAATGAGGGATCTGTGACCGGCCGCACGGCCGGGGTCGAGGCGAACTAGGACAGGAACAGACGCAAAAGGATCAGGCGGAGGCCGGGAGGGTGCCGCGTTCGACCACAATACCCACCTCGGCCACACCGGCGACCGCACCGGGCTTGCCCAGTTCGATGCGCACCCACGGGGTGCGAAACTCGGCCATCAGGGCCTCCGCGACCTCCTCGGCCAGGGACTCCAGCAAGGCGTGGGGTTCGCGGGTGACGATCGCGCGTACCGCGTTGGCCACGGCCTCGTAATCGACCGTGTCGGTAATCTCGCCCGAATGGGCGGCAATACGCGTGTCGGTGGCCAGCTGGATATCAAAGCGCAGGGGGCGCTGGATGCGCTGCTCCCAGTCATAGACGCCGACGACGGCATCAATGCGCAGATCCTTGAGGTAGATTCGATCCATCTCGTACCTTCGCGGTCCGGCCGTGGTGGCCGGCGCCTATCGTACTGGCTTGCCCACAACAGGTACACCGAACCGCTATCATGGCGCGGCCGCTTCCGAAGGACACTCCCGATGCCCGAGCGCTTTCACGATCTGCCCTGGCCAGACAATCCGGATGGGTCCCCCCGAAGGGTGGGCGTGGAGATCGAGATGGCCGGCGTCTCGCTCGAATGCATGGCCGAGGCGATCCGCGCCGAGTTCGGCGGGCAGGTCCGCTGTGAAAGCCCGTTCGTCGCCCGGGTCTGCGATACGGACCAGGGTGATTTCCAGGTCGAGCTGGATGCCAGGGTACTGAAGGACCGGGCATACCGCAGCCACCTGCGGCGGCTGGGGATCGAACTCGACGATTCCGACGAGGCCGCGCTGGACCGCTGGCTGGCCGATGCCGCCGGGCGGCTGGTACCGCACGAGATCGTCGCACCGCCGATAACGGCCTCGGCGCTTCCCCGCCTGGATCGCGTTCGGGCCGCACTGCAGGAAGCCGGTGCCCTTGGGACAGAACGCTCGCTGCTCTACGCGTTCGGGCTGCAGCTCAATATCGAGATCCACAGCTCCGAGGCCGCCTGGATCCTGGATGTCCTGCGGGCCTTCCTGCTGCTGTACGAGATGCTGGCGAACGCGGGCGAGATCGACCTGGCGAGACGCCTGTCCCCCTACATCCGCGCATTCCCCGGCACCTTTGTACGCGAGACCCTGAACCCGGACTTCCACCCGGACCAGGGCGAGCTGATCGACCATTACCTCGCGCACAACACCACGCGCAATCGGCCGCTGGACATGCTGCCGCTGTATGCCGAACTGGACCCGAAACGTATCGACGCGGCCCCGGTAGAACATGAGCTGGTCAAGGCCCGGCCCGCGTTCCACTATCGCCTGCCTAACTGCGAGATCGATGACCCCGAATGGAGCCTGGCCCACCCCTTTAACGGCTGGGTCGAAGTGGAACGGCTCGCCGCGGACCGGGAACGGCTGCAGCGAATGAGCCGTGAATACCTGGAACGCCCCACCCAGGCACTGGGCCGCTGGGCCGACGACTGGGCCAGGAAGCTGCGTGGCTGGTTCTGAATACGACGCCATGAGCCACACCGGGCCGGTTCGGCGTCCGGTGGTCGCAATCACCGGCCCCGACCAGGGCGGGGGCCCGACCTGGCTGTTCACCGCACTGGCCGTCTGGCGCGCCGGCGGACGCCCCCTGCGCGTACGCCCCGGCAAGCCGCGCCCCCATCGAACATTCGACGCGCTGGTGGTCGGGGGCGGTGCGGACGTTGACCCCGAACTGTACGGGGAGTCGCTGCCTCAGGGCCCGAATCCGGAGGCCATTCGCGGCGCGGAACGCCGTCTGTCACAACGATTGATCGGGTATCTGTTCTATCCCGCGCTTTGGTTACTGCGCCGATTGTTCCAGTCGCACGGCGGCGTGCTGGACGTCGAGCGTGACCGTCTGGAAAAGGCGCTGATCCATCGCGCGCTGGACGAGCACCGCCCGATACTGGGCATCTGCCGCGGGATGCAGCTGATCAACGTGGTGCGCGGCGGGACGCTACAGCAGGATCTGGCCGAGTTCTATGTCGAGACCCCACAGGCCCGCAGCCTGCTGCCGGTCAAGCCGGTCATGCTCGACGGCCGTAGCCATCTGGCCGAGATACTGGGCGCGGACACGATCCATGTGAACGCGCTGCACAATCAGGCGGTGGACCAACTGGGCCAGGGGATACGGATCGTCGGGCGCGAGGAGACAGGTGTCGTCCAGGCGATCGAGGCCGAACACGGCTGGTGTATCGGCGTGCAGTGGCACCCCGAATACCTGCCGCAGAAGACCCGCCACCAGCGCCTGTTCCGGGCGCTAGTAGCGGCCACGCAGTCGGCCTGATCAGGCTTCCAGGGCTCGAGTCGGGCCAAAGAACTCGAAGAAACAACGCTCGTCCGGCACGCCCAGTTCACGCAACTGCTGACGGACCTGCCGCATGAAGGGCGTCGGACCCAGGAAATACACGTCGACCTCGGTGCGATGGGGGAGCCACTCGGCGAGCTTGTCCCGGGTCAGGAAACCGGTCGCGTCGGCAACATCCTCGTTGGCAGGCTCGCTGTAACAGAAGTACGGGCGCAGGTGATCGTGCTCGCGCGCCCGCGCCTCGACCTGTTCGCGAAAGGCATGGACACCGGCGTGGCGAGCGCAATGAATGAAGTGCACCTTGCGTCCGGCCTGCAGTGCCGGGTCCAGCATGGCCATGGTCGGGGTAATCCCCACACCCGCCGAGATCAGGGCCAGCGGACGGTCGCTTTCGCGCAGGACGAAATCACCGGCCGGCGGGGTGAGCTCCAGCACACCGTCCTCCTGGATGCGGTCGTGCAGAAAGCGCGACACCCGGCCCTCCGGCTCCCGCTTCACGCTGATGCGCAGCCCGTCCGCACCCGGCGGGATGGAGAGCGAGTAGTTTCGGCGCAGTTCTTCGCCATCAATGTCGACCTTCAGCCCGATGTACTGACCGGGCTGGAACGGGGGCACCGGACCGCCGTCCCGGGGCTCCAGATAGAAGGAGGTGATCTCCTCGCTCTCCGGCACCTTGCGACGCACGACAAACGAACGCAGCCCGCGCCAGCCACCCGCCCGCGCCTCGGCCTGCCGATAGGCATCCTCCTCGGCGGCGATCAGGATATCCGCCAGTTGCTGGTAGGCCGCGCCCCAGGCCTCCAGCACAGCATCGGTCGCAACCTCCTCGCCCAGCAGCTCGCGCATGGCCCGCAGCAGGCACTCGCCCACAATGGGGTAGTGCTCCGGCTGGACCTGCAGCGACACATGCTTGTTCACGATCTGCCCGACCAGCGGGCCCAGGGCCTCCATCTCGTCGATATGCCGCGCGTACTGCAGCACCGCATTCGCCAGTGCCCGCGCCTGCTGGCCGCTCGCCTGATGGGCCTGGTTGAACAGCGGCCGCACCTCGGGGTAGTCGCGGAACATGATGCTGTAGAAGTGGCGGGTCAGGTCCTCGCCCCCGGATTCCAGGATGGGGACCGTTTTCTGGATGATGGCCTTGTGGTCGTCCGACAGCATGTACCTCTCCATTTGTTGCATTAGATGCACAGCTTTATACGGGAACGGTTCCCTGCCGTCAAACGATGTGCTCTGTATGCACTTTAAATGCGCATACCGGCACCACAGGCCTCTGCCTTTGTCACGGTGGTAAACTGCGCGCCCGCATTCCTGAACAGCCAGAACCGCCATGGATACCCAGACGGCCCATTCCGTAGCCCATGTCCTGATCGAGGCGCTGCCCTATATCCAGCGCTTCGCGGGCAAGACGATCGTGATCAAGTACGGCGGCAACGCCATGACCGAGGACCACCTGAAGGCCTCGTTCGCACGCGACATCGTGCTGCTCAAGCAGGTGGGCGTGAATCCGGTGGTGGTGCACGGCGGCGGCCCGCAGATCGGGCAGCTGCTGGAACGGCTGGGAAAACAGACAGAGTTCGTCAACGGCCTGCGCGTGACCGACCGCGAGACCATGGACGTGGTGCAGATGGTTCTTGGCGGGATCGTAAACCAGGAGATCGTCTCGCTGATCAACCGCTTCGGCGGGCGCGCGGTGGGCCTGACCGGCAAGGATGGCCAGATGATTCGCGCGACCCCCCTGCGCGACTATGGCGCAGCCGAGGGCCAGCCGACCGTGGACCTGGGGCATGTGGGCGAGGTCGAGGGCGTGGACCCTGCGATCGTGCACACGCTGGACGAGAGCGACTTCATCCCGGTGATTGCACCGATCGGCTTCGACCGTGACGGCAAGGCCTACAACATCAATGCGGACACCGCGGCAGAAAAGCTCGCCGTGGTCCTGGATGCGGAAAAGCTATTCCTGCTGACCAATACCCCGGGCGTACTGGACGGCAACGGCGAACTATTGCCCAAGCTGACGGCCCCGGAGGTCGACGAGATGATCCGCGACGGCACCATCCACGGCGGGATGATCCCGAAGATCCGTTGCGCGCTGGATGCCGTGCGCAGCGGCGTGAACGCCACACATATCGTGGATGGCCGGGTGGAACACGCGGTGCTGCTGGAGCTTCTGACCGACGAGGGCGTGGGCACCCTGATCAGTCGTTAACGGGGCTGTCGACACCAGGAGTTGATTTACGGAAAGCTTCTAGCCTTCGCCGTCGATCACCAGCCGCTGATAGTCCTCGCGGTCCAGATCCAGCCGTTGCTGAACGGATGACAGTCGGTCTTCCTGCCCCTGCCGGTAGGCACGTTCGCGGGCAATCCGATCTTCCAGATCATCAAGCTGGACCTTGAACCGCTCCCGTGACGACGCCGATTCGCTGTCGGCATACTGCTGACGGATACGTTCGCGTTCCCGCAACAGCGTCGTTTCCTGCGCCTCGGAACGCGCGATATCCGCACCAATGGCCGCCTCGCGACGCGCGCGCAGTTCTTCGATCTCGTCCAGATTCTCGTAGGCCTGACGCAGCTGACGCTCGCGCGACGCCTGGTCGGCCCGCGCCTGGCGCGCGGCCTCCAGCTCCTGCTGCGCCTGTTCCTGTTCGGCCCGGGCCTGTTCACGCTCCTCGGCGGTAGGGGGAGCGGGTATGATCTCCCGCATCAGGCCGTGGGAATCAAACACGCGCCGCTCGCGCTGGCTGGCCTCGGGCTGCGGGGTGTTCGAGTAGTGCACGGTGCCGTCATCATCGACCCAGCGATAGATATCCGCATGAGCCGGCAGCACCAGCGCCAGCACCAGCACCAGCAGCCCCCAAAAAACGCCGCGCCACCACACGAAACCGCGCTTTCCGCCCCCTGACATGACCATACTCGAACACCTCGGCCTGCTTTTCATCGCCATCCTGGCGAATGGATTCTCCGCCCTCGCGGGCGGCGGAGCCGGCCTCTTGCAGTTGCCGGTCCTCATTTTCCTGGGACTCCCTTATCCCGTTGCCCTGGCCACACACAAGATCGCCACCGTTGCGCTGGGCGCCGGGGCCAGTCTGCGGCACCTCAAGCAAAGCACATTCGAACCGGCGCGCCTAGCCGTCATTCTTGCGGCCGGTCTTCCCGGGGTGCTGATCGGTGCCTGGCTGGTATTGGGCATACCCCCGCGGGCCGGCGAGATCGCCCTGGGCCTGCTGACGATCGCCCTGGGCTGGTACTCCTGGCGCCGGCCACAGCTGGGCCAGGCCGTGCGCGAGACCGACAAGACCCTGCAGCATGCCCTGATCGGCGCGCTGGGCCTGTTCATCATCGGCATCCTGAATGGCTCGCTGGCCTCCGGCACGGGGCTGATGGTGACGCTCTGGCTGGTGCGCTGGTACGGCATGAGCTACACCCAGGCCGTCGGATATACCATGGTGCTGGTGGGGCTCGTCTGGAATGGCGCCGGGGCCCTGCTGCTCGGCACCTTCGGCACGGTCCAGTGGGACTGGCTGCCGGCACTGCTGATCGGCAGCTTCATCGGCGGCTATCTGGGGGCGGCCCTGGCCCATCGCTACGGCAACCGGCTGGTCAAGCGCACCTTCGAGGTGGTCACCGTGCTGACCGGGATCGCGCTGCTGGCCCCGGTGCCCTGATCAAGGTCGAAACACGGACAAAAAGAAGCCCCGCACGGGGCGGGGCTTCCTTCAACACCAGATCAGCAAGGCCGATCAGGCGGACCGGGCCTCGCGCTCGGCCCTGGCTTCCGCCTTGGCCTCGTCGCTGTCGTCGTAGCCGATGTTCGGCGCGAGCCAGCGCTCCGCCTCCTCGAACGACATGCCCTTGCGCTTGGCGTAGTCCTCGACCTGGTCGCGGTTGATCTTGCCCAGACCGAAGTAGCGTGACTCCGGATGGGCGAAGTACCAGCCGGACACAGCCGAGACCGGCAGCATCGCGTAGCTCTCGGTGAGCGTCATGTCCGCGTGCTCGTCGGCCTGCAGCAGTTCCCAGAGCGTGCCCTTCTCGGTGTGCTCGGGACAGGCCGGATAGCCCGGGGCCGGGCGAATACCCTGGTATTTCTCGTCGATCAGGTCTTCGTTCGCCAGCGCCTCGTCCGGGACATAGCCCCAGTAGTGCTTGCGCACGTACTGGTGCATGCACTCGGCAAAGGCCTCCGCCAGACGGTCCGCCAGGCTCTTCACGAGGATCGCGTGGTAGTCGTCGTTGGCCTTCTCGAACTCCTTGGCCTTGGCATCAACGTCACCACCGGCGCTGACCGCAAACGCGCCCAGGTAGTCCGGGCCACCGGCCTCCTTCGGCATCAGGAAGTCGGCCAGCGAGTGGCTCGGCTGACCACGGCGCTTCTCGGTCTGCTGACGCAGGTGGTGCAGCTTCTTCAGTACCTTGGAGCGGCTCTCGTCGGTGTAGACCTCGATATCGTCGTCATTGACGGTGTTCGCCGGGAAAAAGCCGACCACACCGCGCAGGGTGACCCACTTCTCCTCGATCATGCGCTCGAGCATCTCCTGGCCATCCTTGAACAGCTTGCGCGCCTCTTCGCCCACCTTCTCGTCATCGAGGATGCGCGGGTAGGCAGCGTGCAGCTGCCAGGAGTGGAAGAACGGCGTCCAGTCAATGAAGTTCTTGACCTCGTTCAGGTCGAAGTCGTCGAAGCGCAGCAGCACGGAGCCGTCGCCATGCGGGTGCAGCAGCTTCGGCTCGCCCGGCAGCTTGTCGGTCTCCAGCGCCTTCGGCCTGGTCGGGGTGTAGCTCGACCAGTCGATCTGCGGCTTGTTGGAACGCGCCTTCTCCAGGGTGACCCACTGGGTCTTCTTCTTGCGCCCGGCGTTCTGCACGCGCAGCTTCTCGTACTCCTCGCGGATCTCGGCAGCGTACTTCTCGCGCAGCTCGGGGCTGATCAGGCTCTGGGCCACACCCACTGCACGCGAGGCGTCTTTCACCCAGACCACCGGGCCGGAGTAGTTCGGCTCGATCTTGACCGCGGTGTGGGCGCGCGACGTGGTCGCGCCCCCGATCATCAGTGGCGTGGTCATGCCTTCGCGTTCGAGATCGGCGGCGAAGTTGGCCATCTCCTCCAGCGACGGGGTGATCAGCCCGGACAGGCCGATCACATCCACGTCATGTTCCTTGGCGGCCTTCAGGATCTCGGCGCCCGGCTGCATCACGCCGATGTCGATGACCTCGAAGTTGTTGCATTGCAGCACCACGCCGACGATGTTCTTGCCGATGTCGTGGACGTCGCCCTTCACCGTGGCCATCAGGATCTTGCCGTTGTTCTCGGTGCCGGTCTTCTCGGCCTCGATGTACGGGATCAGGTGGGCCACGGCCTTCTTCATCACGCGGGCGGACTTGACCACCTGCGGCAGGAACATCTTGCCCTCGCCGAACAGGTCGCCGACCACGTTCATGCCATCCATCAACGGACCTTCGATCACCTGGATCGGACGGTCGTACTGCTGGCGCGCCTCTTCGGTGTCCTCGACCACATAGGTGTCAATACCCTTGACCAGCGAATGCTCGAGGCGCTTGGTGACGTCCCATTCGCGCCATTCAAGGTTCTCTTCCTTCTTGCCGCCGCCCTGGCCCTTGTACTCCTCGGACAGGTCCAGCAGCCGCTCGGTCGCATCGTCGCGACGGTTCAGGACCACGTCCTCGACCGCTTCCTTCAGCTTCTCGTCGATGTCGTCGTAGACTGCCAGCTGGCCGGCGTTGACGATCCCCATGTCCATGCCCGCCTTGATGGCGTGGTACAGGAACACCGCGTGGATCGCCTCGCGCACCGGCTCGTTGCCGCGGAAAGAGAACGACACGTTGGACACGCCACCGGAGACCAGCGCGTGCGGCAGGTCGTTCTTGATGCGCCGGGTGGCCTCGATGAAGTCCACACCGTAGTTGTTGTGCTCCTCGATACCGGTGGCGACCGCGAAGATGTTCGGGTCGAAGATGATGTCCTCGGCCGGGAAGCCGACCTTCTCGGTCAAGAGCTTGTAAGCCCGGGTGCAGATCTCGACGCGGCGGTCCTCGTTATCGGCCTGGCCGTCCTCGTCGAAGGCCATGACCACGATCGCGGCACCGTAACGACGGCACAGCTGGGCCTGCTTGATGAAGTTCTCCTCGCCCTCCTTCATGGAGATCGAGTTGACCACCGGCTTGCCCTGCACGCACTTCAGGCCCGCTTCGATGATCTCGAACTTGGAGGAGTCGATCATCACCGGGACACGGGCGATGTCGGGCTCGCCAGCCAGCAGGTTCAGGAAGCGAACCATCGCCTCCTGCGACTCCAGCATGCCCTCGTCCATGTTGATGTCGATGATCTGGGCGCCGCCCTCGACCTGGTTCAGCGCGACTTCCAGCGCGACATCGAATTCCTCGTTCTGGATCAGACGCAGGAACTTGCGCGAGCCGGTCACGTTGGTGCGCTCGCCGACGTTCACGAACAGCGAGTCGTCGGTGATGTTGCACGGCTCGAGGCCGGACAGGCGGCAGGCCGGGGCGATCTCCGGCACCTTGCGCGGCGGGTGCTTCTCCACCGCCTCGCGCATCGCACGGATATGCTCCGGCAGCGTGCCGCAGCAACCGCCGATGATGTTCAACAGACCCTGCTCGGCCCAGGGGCCGACGTCCGCGGCCATCTGCTCCGGGGATTCGTCGTAGTCCCCGAATTCGTTCGGCAGGCCCGCGTTTGGGTGCGCGGACACATGGGTGTCGGCAATACGCGACAGCTCTTCGACGTACTGGCGCATCTCTTTCGCGCCCAGCGCGCAGTTCAGGCCAATGGAGATCGGGTTCGCATGGCGCACGGAGTTCCAGAACGCCTCGGTGGTCTGGCCCGACAGGGTACGACCGGAGGCGTCGGTGATGGTGCCGGAGATCATGATCGGGAGGTCCTTCCCGAGCTCGTCTTCCAGCGTCTTCACCGCGAAGATCGCGGCCTTGGCGTTCAGGGTGTCGAACACGGTCTCGATCAGCAGCAGGTCCACGCCGCCCTCAACCAGTGCTTCGGCCGCTTCCTTGTAGGCCTCGACCAGGGTGTCGAAGTCGACGTTACGCGCGCCCGGGTCGTTCACGTCCGGAGAAATCGAGGCCGTACGGTTGGTCGGGCCGAGGATGCCGGCGACAAACCGGGGCTTGTCCGGGGTCTTCTCGGTCCAGGCGTCGGCGGCCTTGCGCGCGAGCTTCGCGGATTCGCGGTTCAGCTCGGGGACCAGATCCTCCATGTGGTAGTCCGCCATCGCGATGCGGGTACCATTGAAGGTGTTGGCCTCGATGATGTCGGCACCGGCCTCGAGATAGTCGTTGTGGATCTGCTCGATGATGTCCGGACGGGTCAGGGACAGCAGGTCGTTGTTGCCCTTCAGGTCGGACTCCCAGTCCTTGAAGCGCTCCCCGCGATAGTCGGCCTCCTCCAGCTTGTACAGCTGGATGGTCGTGCCCATCCCGCCGTCCAGGATCAGGATGCGCTCTTTCAGCGCCTTCTCGATGTCGTTTCGCGTTGCCGTCATGTGCGGTACACCATTGTGTTGAATGGATTCATTGTTGTGGCCGGCTTCCAAGGCCGGCGGGAACCCGCCCTGCAGGCCGAGTTCCGATGTTGCTGTGCAGGTCCGGCCTCCTGCTTTTGCGCCGGTCGCGAGTCGTGTCACGATAGCGGCATGCAGGAGCACCCGATCCGTTGGTTTGTTACGGCCCCGCAGGCCTGTCCCTATCTGGGCGACCGCGAGATGCAGAGCCTGCTGGTCGACCCCGCGGTCAGCCTGGGCGGGGCACGCTACGGGCAGCTGCTCGCCGAGGGCTTTCGCCGCAGTGGCCAGTTCGTCTATCGCCACCACTGCCCGACGTGCGCGGCCTGCGTTCCGGTGCGTATCCCGGTTGCGGACTTCGCACCCAGCCGCAGCCAGCGCCGCTGCCTGAAACGCAATCATGATCTCGCGGTCACGATTACGCGCCCCCCGGACCAGCCCGGGCACACACCCTGCGCAGACCTGGACGAGCACATGCCGCTGTTCTCGCGCTATCTCGCCCATCGCCATACCGGCGGCGGCATGGAGCGCATGGGGCGCGACGATTACGCGGGCATGCTCAGCCACCGCAACGGTCCGGTGGATATCCTCGAATTCCGCCGGGACCACAACCTGGTGGCCGTTGCGCTCACCGACCGCACCCCACAGGGGCTGTCGGCCATGTACAGTTTTTTCGATCCGGAGACCCCGGATCGCGGCCTGGGCACCCTCGCCGTGCTTACGCAGATCGCGCATGCTCGGCGGCTGCGCCTGCCGCATGTCTATCTCGGGTACTGGATCGACCAGGCCCCGAAGATGGCCTACAAGACCCGCTTCCGGCCCATCGAGGGCCGGGTGAGCGGAGTCTGGAAGCGGCTGACGGCCCGCCCGTAGCGGACGCCAGCCCTCCCGCCCAACTTACTCGGCCGGCTTGCGGAAGCGGAAGATGCCCCAGGTCAGATAGCCCGACTGGCCGCCGTCCACCCAGTGCTGCAGACCCTGCTTCATGCGGTCGATGTAGTCCTGGGAGATATAGCCACGCAGTTCCTCTTCACGCGACTCCAGCTCCTGCTTCACACGACCATAATGTGTCGCGATCTGGTTGGAGTGCTCCTCGAAGCTGACCTCGTAGAGGCCCGCTTCCTTGGCCGCCTCGCGATACAGCGAGGGGCTGGCCAGCGAGTCGAGGTGGATGCGGGCCAGGATGGGATCGAGCACGCCATCCGGGCAATTGTCGGTCTGCATCGGATCGGTAAAGATCAGCCAGCCGCCCGGCTTCAACAGGCGCGCGGCCTCCTTGATCACTTCCTTTTTCTTGTCGTTCTGGCTGTGCAGGAACGAGTCCTCCGACCAGATGACATCGTAGGAGGCATCGGGCTCGTCGACCTTTTCGAAGGAGCCGTCGACTACGGTGATCTTGTGGTCGAGATGACGCGCCTTGTTGATCTCGCGATCCCGCTCGTTCTCCTTCTCGGAGAGGTTGAGCGCGGTCACGTCACAGCCGTAGTTCTCGACCAGGTAGCGGGCCACGCCACCATACCCGGCGCCCATGTCGAGCACGCGCCATTCCGGCTGCGGCTCGCCGAGCAGGTCGGACATATGCGCGACGGTGCGCCGGCTGGCGTCACCGATCGGCTCACCCTGGTACTCGTACATACCGATGTGGAGGTCTTCACCCCCCCACACCAGCTTGTAGAAGGTATCGGCGTCTTCGCTGTTGTAGTAATCGCGCGCCGTCTCGACGACGTCGGAATACTGGTTGCTCATCGGTTCTCGTCCTCGATGTAACGCTTGTCGGCGACGTGAATGAAGAAGTCCGGATCCGTCTCGCGGTAGGTTTCCTGAAAATCGCCGTAGGTCTCGATCTGCTGGAAGCCGACCTCGCGCATCAGGCGACGCACGTAGGCCTTGCGCAGCGGGAACATGTTCAGGAAGTACTCGGAGCCATCCGGGAAGCGATACTGGAAGCGAGCCAGGCCTTCATCCACATGCGCCGGCTGCACCTGAACGTCGTCGCCGCAGTAGTAGTACGTGTGCTTGGACGAGTAACCGTGGTCCATGATGGTGTCGTAGTTGCGCTGATCGAGGATCAGCACGCCATCGTGATTCAGGGCGGAGTAGAACTCGGCCAGGGCCTTGCGGCGGTCATGTTCGTTGAACAGGTGGGTAAAGGAATTACCCAGGCAGACCACCGCGTCGTAACGGCCGTAGATGTCGCGGTTCAGCATGCGCCAGTCGGCCTGCACGGTGCGCAGGATGTGGCCTCGCTTGCGACCGTTCTCGAAGGCCTTCGCCAGCATCTCCGGGCTGCCGTCGGCAGTGACCACATCGAAACCCGCCTCGCGCAGCTGCACGGAATGGAAGCCGGTACCGGCCGCTACATCCAGCACGCGCTTGGCGCCGCGCTTTTTCAGCTCCTCGATAAAGAAGGTGCCTTCGCTCTTGGCGCGGTTGTCCCAGTCGATCAGGTCATCCCACTTGTCAACGAAACCGGTGGTGTACTCGTTGCGATAATTCTCGGTATCGCGACGCTCGGTCGGCTTCTCGCCGAAATCCTGATCATTCTTGATGTTCGCGGACATGCTGATTCCTCTTGGCTGTGCTGCGTTATTCACGCGGTCCGGCCGACCTTCGGCCGAACCGCCGGAACCAAGCCCACCGGACGCCGTCGCGCACCTCGCTCGGGCGGCACATCGACGATGATCCGGACCGGGCTGACTGCGCCCGGCGATCAGGCGTCCTATCCCACAAGCGCGTTGTCGGGCAGCGCCTGCGGCCGGCCGAAGCCGGTTTTCCCTCGCATCCGGAAGGGCAATCGGGCCCGGATGCCGAACCGTGGTCTGGCGGGCCCACCCGCCTGGTTCGAGGAAACGGTAACGGCGCCTCGCAACGCGTCGGGTCGCGGGCGATTGGTTCCGAAATCGTTTTTATACCCTGAAGGTTTTGCACAAAAATTACAAGTTGGCGGCCGCCATGCGGCGGGGCCTGCGCGGCCACCCAAGCCGGCCAGCTTCGCTATAATGGGGGTTTTTGATCCGACCCCAAGGGAAACACTGATTAAGGTACACGCTCGCGTTGGTACCCCAGGTTTTCCGAGGCAAGGCGCGTCGTGCAGCGGGTAGTGGTTCTACCCGCAAGCGGTGCAACGCAGGATCGGAAAACCTGGGGTACCAACCCCACAAGTCATTCAATGCAGGGGCTCGGCCGCTTTTGCGCGGGAACGGCGTTGCGGCTCCCTTGTGCAGAATGACTGCACGGCAGTCGCCGCGCCTTGTTCGCACGCAAAAGCGACTCGAGCGCGAGCGTGTACCTTAAACAGTGTTTCCCTGGAGCCCCGAATGACCGCCAGCCGCCCCGTCCGCCGAGCCCTGTTATCCGTATCCGAAAAGACCGGCGTGGCCGAGCTCGCGCGCGCCCTGCACGAGCGGGGCGTCGAACTCCTGTCCACCGGCGGCACCGCCCGCCTGTTGGCCGAGGAAGGCCTGCCGGTGACCGAGGTCTCGCAGCACACCGGATTCCCCGAGATCATGGATGGCCGGGTGAAGACCCTGCACCCGCGCATCCACGGTGGCCTGCTCGGGCGGCGCGATATCGATGCCGCGGTGATGGAGCAGCAGGACATCCCGCCGATCGACCTGCTGGTGGTCAATCTGTATCCGTTCGAGGCCACCGTCGCCCGCCCCGGCTGCACGCTGGAGGACGCGATCGAGAACATCGACATTGGCGGGCCGGCGATGCTGCGCGCGGCGGCCAAAAACTATCGCGACGTGGCCGTTGCCACCAGCCCGGACCAGTACGGTGCCATCGTCGATGCCCTGACCGAGCACGGCGAGGTCCCGGCGCGTCTGCGCTTTCGCCTTTCGGTGGCGGCCTTCGACCATGTCGCCCGCTATGACGCGGCGATCAGCAACTACCTCTCGGCGCTGGACGAGAACGGCGAGGCCGAACCCTTCCCGGGTCAGCTCAATGCGACCTTCGAACGGGTCGAGGCGCTGCGCTACGGCGAGAATCCGCACCAGCGCGCCGCGTTCTATCGCGATCCCACGCCGGCACCCGGCTCGCTGGCCAGCTACCGCCAGCACCAGGGCAAGTCCCTGTCCTATAACAATCTGGCCGATGCCGACGCTGCCTGGGAATGCGTGCGCCAGTTCGAGGCCGGGGCCTGCGTGATCGTGAAACACGCGAACCCCTGCGGCGTTGCCGTCGCCCCGACCCAGCTGATGGCCTACGAACGCGCCTTCCAGACCGACCCCACCTCGGCGTTCGGCGGCATCATCGCCTTCAACCGCCCGCTGGATGGCGACACCGCACATGCGATCGTCAGCCGCCAGTTCGTGGAGGTCGTGATTGCCCCGGAGATCACCCCGGGTGCACTGCGCGCCCTCGCCACCAAGAAGAACGTCCGGGTGCTGGAGATTCCGCCGGCCGCCACAGCCCCGAGTCTCGACTACAAGCGGATTGGGGGCGGGCTGCTGGTGCAGGATGCCGACCGCGGATCGCTCGCGGATGTGGAACTGAAGACCGTGACCGCGCGCGCCCCTTCCGAGCAGGAGACCCGGGACCTGTGCTTCGCCTGGCAGGTCGCGAAATATGTGAAGTCGAATGCGATCGTCTATGCGCGAGACGAACAAACCATCGGGGTGGGCGCCGGACAGATGAGCCGGGTCTATTCCGCACGGATCGCGGGGATCAAGGCCGCCGACGAGGGGCTGCAGGTGGCCGGCTCGGTGATGGCCTCGGACGCCTTTTTCCCGTTCCGCGACGGCATCGACGCGGTGGCCGAGGCCGGAATCACCGCTGTGATCCAGCCGGGCGGCTCGATGCGCGACGACGAGGTGATCGCCGCCGCCAATGAGCACGACATCGCGATGCTGTTTACCGGCATGCGCCACTTCCGACATTGATCCGGGACCCATCATGAATGTACTGGTAATCGGGAACGGCGGCCGCGAGCATGCCCTGGCCTGGAAACTCGCCCAGTCCCCGCGCGTGCAGCGCGTGCTGGTCGCCCCCGGCAATGCCGGCACCGCGCGCACAAACAAGTGCGAGAACCACGCGGTGGACGTCACCGACATCGATGGCCTGCTGGCCCTGGCCGAGCGCGAGGACATCGCCTTTACCGTGGTCGGCCCGGAGGCGCCACTGGTCGCCGGTGTGGTAGATGCCTTCCGCGCGGCCGGGCGCCGCTGCTTCGGCCCCACGGCGAAGGCGGCACAACTGGAAGGCTCCAAGTCCTTCGCCAAGGACTTCATGCAGCGCCACGGCATCCCCACCGCCGCCTACGGAAGCTTCGAGGACGAGGCGGCCGCACTGGACTTCATCCAGGCCCACGGGGCTCCGATCGTGGTCAAGGCCGACGGCCTGGCCGCCGGCAAGGGCGTGATCCTCGCGCAGACCGAAGACGAGGCCTGCGCTGCAGTGCGCGACATGCTGGCCGGCAACGCCTTTGGCGAGGCGGGACATCGCGTGGTGATCGAGGAATTCCTGCGCGGCGAGGAGGCAAGCTTCATCTGCATGGTGGACGGCGAGCATGTGCTGCCACTGGCCTCCTCGCAGGACCACAAGGCCCGCGACGACGGCGACCAGGGCCCGAACACGGGCGGCATGGGGGCCTACTCGCCGGCCCCCGTCGTCACGGACGAACTGCATGCGCGTATCCTGCGGGAGGTCATCGAACCCACCGTGCGCGGCATGGCCGAAGACGGCGAACGCTATACCGGCTTTCTCTATGCCGGCGTGATGATCGACGCCGATGGCAATCCGAAGGTGCTGGAATTCAACTGTCGTTTCGGTGACCCGGAGACCCAGCCGATCCTGAGCCGCCTGGAGTCGGACCTCGCCGACCTGGTCGAGGCCGCGCTGGACGGGCGCCTCGACCAGATCGAGGCCCACTGGGATTCCCGCGTGGCTCTGGGCGTAGTACTGGCCGCCGGGGGCTACCCGGGCGCCTACCGCAAGGACGACGCGATCACCGGACTCGAGTCGGTGGAGAACGACCCCGAGGCTTACGTATTTCATGCCGGGACCGCCACGCGCGACGACGGCGCGGTCGTGACCGCCGGGGGCCGCGTGCTCTGCGTCGTGGGCCTTGGAAGGGACGTAAGATCCGCTCAAAAAAAGGCCTACGAGGCCGTGCACCGGATCCACTTCGAGGATATATACTGCCGGACAGATATCGGCTATCGCGCCGTCGCTCGCGAGGGGTAACCCCGGACGGCGGCTCAACCCTTTTTTTGGAGACCATCTGATGGCCGCCCCCGAAGTGACACACCTGCCCCACCTCCCCAACGACGTGGAAGGCCTGCGGCAATCGATTCGCGATGCCGTCGTCCGCGTGGTGGGCGAAGACCCGCGCAAAGCCACCCACCGTGACTGGCTGGAGGCCCTGGCCTTCGCCATCCGCGAGCGCATGGTCGAGCGCCGCCTGCTGACCCGCCGTCAGTTCGCCGAAGAGGACGTCAAGCGCGTCTACTACCTGTCGATGGAGTACCTGATCGGGCGCATGCTCGAGGCGAATCTGCGCAACATGGGCATCCTCGACGAGGCGCGCCAGGCGATGAGCGATCTCGGCGTGGAGCTCGACCAGATCCTGGATCTCGAGGACGACGCGGCCCTGGGCAACGGCGGCCTCGGCCGACTCGCGGCATGCATTCTGGAGTCGCTGGCTACCCAGGGCTATCCCGGCTATGGCTATGGCATCCGCTACGAATACGGCATGTTCCGCCAGGAGTTCGAGCCCTACCGCCAGGTGGAGCATCCGGACAACTGGCTGCGGTACGGCAACCCCTGGGAGTTCCCGCGCTCGGATCGCAAATACTCGATCCACTTCTACGGCCACGTGGTCGAGCACCACCATCCGAACGGTGAGACCCGTTACACCTGGGAAGACGGCGAGGAAGTCCTGGCCATGGCCTACGACTATCCGACCGCGGGCTACGGGCGGCGCAACGTGAACAACCTGCGCCTGTGGGCCGCCAAGGCGACCCGCGACTTCGACCTGCGCTACTTCAATGAAGGGGATTACATCCGGGCGGTCGCGGACAAGAACGAGTCCGAGACCATCTCCATGGTGCTCTACCCGAACGACGCCACCGCGATCGGCAAGGAACTGCGCCTGAAGCAGGAATACTTCTTTGTTTCCGCCTCGCTGCAGGACGCCCTCGAACGCCACCTGGGGCTGGGCTACCCGCTGGACGCCCTGCCGGACAAGGCCGCGATCCAGCTGAACGACACCCACCCCGCGATCGCCGTGGCCGAACTGATGCGGCTGCTGGTCGACCACCACGAAGTGCCCTGGGATCGCGCCTGGGATCTGACCCGGCGGACCTTCGCCTACACCAACCACACCCTGATGCCCGAGGCGCTGGAGACCTGGCCGGTCCCGCTGATGCAGCATGTGCTGCCGCGCCACATGGGCATCATCTACCAGATCAACCACGAGTTTCTGGAAGAGGTCCGGCACCGCTACCCGGGGGACAACGACCGCCTGGCGCGCCTGTCGATCATCGACGAGGAAGGCGAGCGCCGGGTCCGCATGGCGCACCTGGCGGTGGTCGGCTCGCACCACATCAATGGCGTCGCCGCGCTGCACACGCGCCTGCTGCAGGAGACCCTGTTCGAGGAGTTCTTTGAGCTCTGGCCGGAACGCTTCGTCAACGTGACCAATGGCGTGACGCCACGACTGTGGATGATCCAGTCCAATCCGGCCCTGACCGAGCTTTTGGGCCGGCGTATCGGCAACGACTGGCAGTACGACCTGGAGCGCCTGCGCGCACTGGAACCCTACGCCACCGATTCGGAATTGCAGCGGGAATTCATGGCGGTGAAGCGCGCCAACAAGGTCCGGCTCGCGGACCTGGTGCGCGAACGCACCGGCGTGGAGCTGAACCCGGACGTGCTGTTCGACGTTCAGGTGAAGCGCATCCACGAGTACAAGCGCCAGCTGCTGAAGCTCCTGCACGTGGTGGACCTCTACCGCCGCATCCGCGCCGGCGAGGACATCCCGCCGCGGGTGGTGCTGTTCGGCGGCAAGGCGGCACCGGGCTACGTCCGTGCCAAGGCGATCATCCAGGTGATCAACGAAGTGGCCGACATCGTGAACCACGACCCGGCCGTCGGCGACCGCCTGAAGTGCGTGTTCTTTCCGAACTACGAAGTCAGCGCCGCCAGCATCATCATCCCGGCCGCGGACATCTCCGAGCAGATCTCCACCGCCGGCTTCGAGGCCTCCGGCACCGGCAACATGAAACTGGCCCTGAACGGGGCCCTGACCATCGGCACGCTGGACGGCGCCAACATCGAGATCCGCGATGCGGTTGGCGACGAGAACGTCTTCATCTTCGGGATGACCGCCGAGGGTGTAGTCGAGCACCGCGCCCGTGGCGAACGACCATCCGCCATCCTGGAGCGCACACCCGGCCTGGCAGCCGCAGTGGACATGATCGAATCGGGGTTCTTTACCTGCAACGACCCGGATACCCACCGCGAACTGGGGCGTTACCTGCGCGAGGACGATCCGTTCTTCGTGCTGGCCGACTATTCGGCCTACGCGGAGGCCTGTGAACGGGCCGATGCCCTGTACGCGGACCCGTCCGCCTGGGCCGAGGCGGCGATCCACAATGTCGCTCGCATGGGCTTTTTCTCCATCGACCGCACGGTGCGCGACTACGCCAACCAGATCTGGGACGTCACCCCGGAACCGGTGGCCCCCTCCAAGACCAACGGGGCCGCGTGAACGGTCAGTGTGCCGCGGGTTCGGGGGCGATCGCGCTGTAGATCGCGGAGTAGTCGGCGTCCGCCAGCCCGTGATCCTGCGCCTGCTCCAGTAGCTGTGCCAGCAACGGGAGCCACGGGCCGATCAGTTGCGCGTCCTCCGCGGCGCGTTCGACTAGCCGCACGTCCTTCAGCAGGTGCTTGACCGGGAAGTTTGCGGTACCGAAGTCACCGGACAACATCTTGTCCAGCTTCTTGTCGAAGGTCGGCGCATACAGCGCCGACTCGCGCAGGATCTCCATGAAGGTGTCGACCTCGGCCCCCTCTCGGCGGACCAGCCCCAGACTCAGAGAGAAGGCTGCAGTCAGGCTGGCGATCAGCTGGTTGAACGCGAGCTTCAGGGCCGCGCCCTGCCCCACCGGACCGACATGCCGCGGGTTCTCGCCCAGCGCCGCGAGGACCGGACGCGCACGCTCGAAATCCGCCTCCGTATCGGCGCCGGCCATGACCAGCAACCGCCCTTCACGCGCTTCCGGTATCGACCCCAGCACTGGTGCCTCGACATAACAGGCCCCGGAGCGGCGCAGGTGCTCGGCCAGCTGGCGGCTCTCGGCCGGCAGAATCGTCGCCATCTGGATCACACAGCGCCCGTTCAACGCGCCTTCCGGCAACGTCCTCAGCACTGCCTGGATTGCGGCGGCATCGGAGAGCATCAGCACCAGGGTATCGGCCCCGGCGACGGCCGCCGCCGGCACGGTGTGTACCGTCACCCCCTCGCTGGCCAGGTCGCTGGCACGCTCCGGGGTGCGGTTGTAGGCCTCGACGGAAAAACCGGCGCGCAAAAGACGCAGGCCCATGGGTTGCCCCATGAGCCCGCAGCCCAGCAGCGCCACGCGGGACGCAGCCATAGTGACCTCCTACTTGATCTTGTCGTCCAGATCCTCCGTATACCCCAGCAGGGTATGCGGCGGTGGCGCCTCTTTCTGATACTTGGTGGGCGTCACGGCCTCGGTGGAATGCAGGCTCTTCCACAGCCCGACCACCATCACGAGCATCACCACCGAGAACGGCAGGCCGACGCTGATCGCCGCCGCCTGCAGGGCGGCAAGACCGCCCGCCAGTAGCAGGATCGACGCCACAACCCCCTCGAGGATCGCCCAGTAGACTCGCTGGGTCACGGTCGGGTTGCGCACATCACCCGAGGCCAGGGTATCGATCACCAGCGAGCCGGAGTCCGAGGAGGTGACAAAGAAGGTCACGATGAGCACCGTGGCCGCGGCCATGGCCAGCACTGCCAGCCAGTCCCACAACGGCATCGCCTCGATGGTCGCGAACAACGCGGTGGACACGCTCTCCTCGACCGCGCCGGAGATATTGGCCACGCCACCCAGCTCGTAGCCCATCGCGGTACCGCCGAACACGGCCAGCCAGACAAAGGCGGCAGCGGTCGGGGCCAGCAGCACGCCGGCCACGAATTCACGGATCGTGCGCCCGCGCGAGACGCGGGCGATGAACATGCCGACATACGGCGCCCAGGAGATCCACCAGCCCCAGTAGAAGATGGTCCAGGCGGTGGCCCAGCCGGTCTCGTCGATGGTATCGGCCCACAGGCTCATCTCGGGCAAGTGCTGCACGTAGACGCCGGTCGACTCCACCAGCACGCGCAGGATGAACAGTGTCGGCCCCATGATCAGCAACAGCGCGAGCAGGATCACCGCCAGCCCGATATTGAAGTTGGACAACCGCTTGATGCCCTTGTCGATCCCCAGCGCCACCGAACCCACCGCGATCAGGGTGATGATCGCGACCAGGATGATCTGCATGGCCGTGGATTCCTCGATCCCGAACACGAAGTTCAGGCCCGAGTTGATCTGCATGACCCCGAGACCCAGCGAGGTGGCCACCCCGAACATGGTCCCGAACAGAGCCAGGATGTCGATCAGGTGCCCCCAGGGGCCATAGATGCGGTCACCGATGAACGGATACAGCGAGGAACGAATCAGCAGCGGCAGGTTGTGCCGGTAGGCGTAGTAGGCCAGCGACAGACCAACGACGATGTAGATCGCCCAGGCATGCAGCCCCCAGTGGAAGAAGGTGTAGCGCATCGCCTCGGTCGCGGCCGCGCTGGTCTCGCCATCGGCATGCGGCGGATCCAGGTAGTGGTACATCGGCTCGGCAATGCTCCAGAACAGCAGTCCGATCCCCATGCCCGCGGAGAAAAGCATCGCGAACCACGCGGCGTAGCTGAAACGCGGCGCCTCGAACTGGTCGCCGAGCCGTATGCCCCCGTAGCGCGAAAACATCAGGTACAGAGAGAAGATCAGGAAGACCGTCACCACCAGCATGTAGTACCAGCCGAGGTATTCGGAGATACCGGTCTGCAACTTCTCGAAGATTTCCTCCGCTGTGTCCGGGAAAACCGCCCCGAACAGAACGAATGCGGCAATCACGGCACTGGAAATCCAGAACACCGGGCTGCAGATGATGCCGAAGCCGGCGATCCGAGTCTGGTTCAGCCCCGGGCTTGAAGACGGTTCTTCCATGCTTGGCTCCCCTATTCTTGTGTTGCGCTTGAACGCCGCACCGGCGTATTCGGCACACCTCGGGACATTGCATCCCGAGCTTTCCCGTGCACCTGACGTTCGGGGACGCGCTCAGCCGGCAAAACGGTGCCGACGGACGACGCTCCTACCGTAGCCAATGACCTGGCAAACTGCAAAGCGCTTCACGAGTCGTCCTCGGCGGGACTGCGCGCAAGCAGGAGGCCCCGCGCCTGCCCGCACACGCGTTCGCGCTCGATCGCCCAGCCGTCCTTCTCCACCAAGCCCGGGTCGACCTCCGACTCCAGTTCCGCGTAGACGCGTGCCCCGGGGCTCAGCCAGCCCTGGGCGGCCAGCGCGGCGAGCGTCGGGGCGACCCGGCCCTGGCCAAAGGGAGGGTCGAGAAACACGACATCGAAGGGGCCACCCTCCGGAAGCTGGCCCAGCAGACGGCCCACATCGTCGCGCCGGATGTGCACCTGGGGGGCCCCCAGGCGTTGACGGTTGGCCTCGAGCTGGGCCGCCGCCCGTGCGTCGCGCTCGACCAGCCAGACCTCGCGCGCACCCCGCGAGGCGGCCTCGAAGCCCAGGGCACCCGTGCCGGCGTAAAGGTCCAGTACTCGCGCACCCGGCAGCTGCGGCTGCAGCCAGTTGAACAGGGTCTCGCGCTGGGCATCCGCGGTCGGGCGCAGCCCCCCGACGGATGGCACCGGCAGCCATTGGCGGCGCCAGGCCCCGCCAATGATGCGGATACGCGCGCTGCGCCCTGGCGGACCGCGCCTAGTCTTCCTGGCCACCGACAATGACCGTGACCAGGGCCTCGGGATTGAGACGGTCGGCCAGCTGGGTGTTCATGGTCTCCAGCTCCACCGCCTGCATGCGCTCGACATAGCGCTCCAGATAGTCATCGGAGAGTCCGTAGAAACCGATCATGCCAAGCAGACCGACGATGTCGCTGTTGGAAGCGAGCGACAACGGGAACGAGTTGATCACGTTCTCGCGCGAGGCCTCCATCTCTTCAGGATCCACCCCCTCGGCATGCCAGCGCAGCACCTGCTCGCGCAGGACCTGGACGGCATCATCCGCCTGATTCACGCCCGTCTGCATGTTGATCACGAACGGGCCTTCGACCGCCATCGGCTGGAAGCGGCTGTGCACCGAGTAGGCGAGGCCGCGGGCACTGCGCACCTCCTGGAACAGACGCGAGGTAAAGCCGCCCCCGCCCAGGGCATGATTGGCCAGTGTCAGGGCGAAATGGGCCTCGTCGCCGCGGCGCAAGGCCGGGGCCCCCATGAAGATATGCGCCTGCTCCGACGGGAACGCAATGCGCTCTTCCACCGGCTCTTCGCGCATCGGCACCGGCGGCAGCGGATCGACCGCATCGCCACGGGGCAGCGCCGCCGAAATCCGGGCGGCCAGTTCCTCGGCCTGCTCGCGGCTCACCCCGCCAGTGATCGCCAGCGAGCCGTTCCCCGCCGCGTAGTGACGTTCGAAAAAGGCCCGCGCGTCATCGCGCGTCATCGCCTCCAGCGTATCGACCTCGCCGCCCGGCCAGCTGCCATACGGATGGTCTTCGTACATCAGCTCGTAGAAACGCCGGGTGGCCACCGCGGCCGGCTCCTGACGCTCGCGCTGCAGGGACTGCAGGGCCTGGCGGCGGCTGCGTTCGAAATCGCCCTCGGGGAAGGCCGGCGCAGACAGCACGTCGGCCAGGGTGCCGACCGCCGTCTCCATCCAGTCCGGCTCGGTCAGCGTGCGCAGGCTGACGATCGCCATATCCCGCAGGGAGCTGGTACCGAATCGGGCGCCGACCGATTCGAAGCGTTCGGCGAGTTCGGAGGCGTCCATGTCCTCGGTGCCATGACGCAGACCGCGGGAGGTCATCATGGCCAGTCCGGGCAGGTCACCGTCCCGCGCCGCCCCGCCATCGAAGGTCAGGCGCAGGTCCACCATCGGCAGATCCGGCGCCTCGACATACAGGACCCGCAGTCCCTCGTCGGTCTCCCAGCGGTCGATCTCCACCGCCTGCGCCGGGATCGCCAGCAGGGTCAGCGGCACCAGGACCAGCCCCGCGAACAGGGACTGACGGGAAAGCTTCTGGATTGCGTGCAGCATTAGTGACCCTCCTCCGGATAGCCACCATCGAGATCCGGGGCACCGTACGGCCCGGGCGCCGAGGCCCCCTCGTCCTCCATCGGCTGCGGATCGAGGATCCCGACCGTGCGCCGTTCAGGCACCAGGTATTCGCGCACCACGCGCTGGACGTCCTCGGCGGTCACCTCGCGCACCCGCTCGAGGAAGCGATCGTTTTCCCGCCAGCCGACACCGACGGTCTCGAGCATGCCCAGCTGGAAGGCCTGGGCCCGCACGGAATCGCGCTCGTAGACTTCCGAGGCGATCACCCGCGCCTGCACGCGCTCCAGTTCGCGATCATCCACCGGCTCCTCTGCCAGCCGTTCGATCTCGTCCAGCAGCGCCTGCTCCAGGGTCTCGATTTCCGTGTCCGAGGTCGGCACGGCGGCCACCATGAACAGGTCATCCAGCCGCGCGAACGGGCTGTAGCGCGCCGAGGTGGCGCTCGCCAGCTCCTGCCCCCGGACCAGTTCGCGGGCAAAGCGCGAGGCCTCGCCCGAATCCAGGATCCCGGCGGCCACCAGCAGGGCGTAGGCGTCCTCGTGCGAGTCCAGCGTGTTCAGCACCGGGGTCTTCCAGCCCATCATCAGAAACGGGACCTGGGCCGGCGCCTGCACGGTAATCCGGCGCTCTCCAGACTGCGGGGTCTCCCGGCGCGGCTTGGCCTCGGGCACGTTCCCGCTGGGGATGGCACCGAAGTGCTTCTCGGCGGCCGCGATCACCTCGTCGGCGTCGACATCACCGACGACCACGACCACCGCGTTGCTGGGGTGGTAGTAGCGGTCGTACCAGTCCTGGAGATCTTCCAGGGTGTAGGCCTCGATGTCGGTCATCCAGCCGATCACGGGCTGGCCGTACGGATGGTTGAAAAAGGCCGTCGCCATCAGCTGCTCACGCAGCAGGGAGTTGGGCTGATCCTCCACACGCAGGCGCCGTTCCTCCTGCACCACCCGCAGCTCCGGACGGAACTCGTCCTCCTGAAGCTTCAGGTGTTGCATGCGCTCGGCCTCCATGGCCATCACGGTCTCCCAGTGGTCGGAGCCGATCACCTGGTGATAGCCGGTATAGTCGCGACCGGTAAAGGCGTTCTCGCGCCCACCCATGCGCGCGACGATGCGCGAGAACTCGCCCGGCTCGTACTTTTCCGTGCCGCGAAACATCATGTGCTCCAGCATGTGCGAGATGCCGGTGATGCCGCTGTGCTCGTCAGCCGAGCCGACGCGGTACCAGACCATGTTCGCCACTACGGGTGCGCGCCGGTCCTCCAGCACCAGCACGGTCAGACCGTTGTCGAGCGTGGCCTCGACCACATCCGATTCGATCTTCAGTTCCCCGGCCACGACACTGGCACTGAGCAGCCAGACGGCCATCCATCCAACGAGACTTCCGAGCACTGCTCTACGCATTGCAATACGATCCCCGTGCTAGCATGAACACTTTCTACTGGACCACCTGAAACATGTTCGGTTTCCGCAAGAAGAAATCCGAAGACTCCGCCACGCCCAGCCCGGAAACCACGCCGGAGGCCCCGCCGGAAACCGCGGCGGCGCCCGAGCCGGAACCCGACGCGCAACCGGCCCGTGGCGGCTGGTTCCAGCGCCTGCGCCAGGGCCTGGCCAAGACCGGCCAGGCCCTCGGCGGCGACCTCAAGAGCCTGTTCCGGCGCAAGATCGACGACGAGCTGTTCGAGGAACTGGAAGAGCGCCTGCTCCTGGCCGATGTCGGCCTGGATGCGACCCAGCGGATCATGGATCGTATCACCCGCGAGGTAAAACGGCGCGAGCTGGACAACGCCGACGCGCTGATGGACGCGCTCGAGACCGCGATGGTGGAGATCCTGGAGCCGGTCTCGCGGCCGCTGGAGATACCGCAGGCGGAGCGGCCTTTCTCGATCCTGGTGGTCGGCATCAACGGTGCCGGAAAGACCACCACCATCGGCAAACTCGCGCATCGCTTCCAGGGCGAGGGCCGCTCGGTCCTGCTGGCCGCCGGGGACACCTTCCGCGCGGCCGCGGTCGAGCAGTTGCAGACCTGGGGCGAACGCAATGGCGTCCCGGTGATCGCCCAGGGGACCGGGGCCGACTCCGCCTCCGTCATCTACGACGGCCTCCAGGCGGCCCAGGCGCGCAGGACCGATATCCTGATCGCCGATACCGCCGGGCGCCTGCACACCCAGACCAACCTGATGGACGAGGTGCGCAAGGTGAAGCGCGTGATGGGCCGACTGGACGAAAGCGCCCCGGACGAAGTGCTGCTGGTGGTCGATGGCGGGACCGGACAAAACGCGCTGAGCCAGGCACGGCAGTTCCACGAGGCCCTGGGGCTGACCGGGATCGTGGTCACCAAGCTGGACGGGACCGCCAAGGGCGGCATCCTGTTTGCGCTGGCGGAGCAACTGGGGGTACCGGTGCGGTTTATCGGCGTGGGCGAGAAGGCCGAGGACCTGCAGCGCTTTGATGCCCACGCGTTCGTACGCGCTCTCCTGGGTCGCGAGGATAGCCAGTCGGCATGATCCAGCTGCAGCGCGTAACCAAGCGCTTTGGCAGCGCGTCCGATGCGCTGTCCAATGTCAGCCTGCGCGTGGATGCCGGCGCCATGGCCTTTGTCACCGGCCCGTCCGGGGCCGGCAAGAGCACCCTGCTGCGCCTGATCGCCGGGCTGGAACGCCCGACCCGCGGCCGCATCCGCGTAAACGGACACGAACTGGACCGCCTGTCCGCGCGCGCCATCCCGCGTTTTCGCCGGAGCATCGGCCTGGTCTTTCAGGACCATCGCCTGCTGTTCGACCGCCCCGTGTTCGACAACGTCGCGCTACCCCTGGAGATCCTGGCCTATCGCCGTCCGGAGATGCGCAAGCGGGTGCGCGCGGCGCTGGACAAGGTCGGCTTGCTGCACAAGGAGACGGCGAACCCGCGCACCCTGTCCGCCGGTGAGCAACAGCGCGTCGGCATCGCTCGAGCCATTGTGCACCGCCCCGTGCTGCTGCTTGCGGACGAGCCAACCGGCAACCTGGACCCGGCCCTGTCGGAAGAGATCCTCGCGCTGTTTGACGACTTCAACCGCGTGGGCATGACTGCATTGGTCGCGAGTCATGACCTTGAACTGATCGGCCGCATGGGTAAACCGGTGCTGCACCTGGAGAACGGCCGCATCGAGGCCCGCGGCGGGGCAAGCGCATGAGGCCCGGGCGCCGCCTGTTCGATGCCCTGCCCGCCTGGCTGGACAGCCACCGCGATGCCGCCCGGCGAAGCCTTGGCCGGCGACTGCAGGCTCCGGTCCTGAGCCTGATTACCATCGCGGTGCTGGGCTTCATCCTCGCACTCCCCGCCTACCTCTGGGTACTGCTGGACAACGCGCGCGCCCTGTCGGCGCATGTCGACCACGACCCGCGTATCGCACTCTATCTCGACCAGGTCGACGAGGAGACCGCCGAACGGCTGCAGGATGCGCTGGATGACGACGAGCGCGTTGCACGCTGGGAGCGCATCGACGCCGACACCGCACTGAGCGCCTACCGCGACAGCCTGCCGGACCCGGAGCTGCTGGACTGGCTGGAGGACAACCCGCTGCCGGACGTAATCGATGTCGTTCCCGCCAGCACGCAGCCGGCTACGGTGGCGGCGTTGCGTGACGACCTGCGGGCGCTGGCGCCCGAGGCCGGGGTGGTCGCCGACGACGAGTGGGTGCGCCAGCTCAACAGCCTGCACGAGCTGGGCCTGCGCATCCTGTCCGTGGTTGCCGCGCTGCTGGGCCTCGGCGCCGTGCTGATCCTGGCGCTCGCCACCGCCTCGGAACTACGCGAGCGGCAGGAAGAGATCGCGATCTCGCGCATCAGTGGCGCCACCCACCGCTTTCTGCGCCGCCCGTCGCTGTACGGGGGTGTGCTGACCGGGTTCGGTGGGGGTATTTTCAGCGTTATCCTGCTGCTGGTGGGGGTTGCGTTGAGCCGCGAACCGCTGACCGAGGCGGCCGCCGCGTTTGATCTGGAGTTCACCCTGCGCCTGCCGCATGCCGGGGATCTGCTGGGCCTGATACTGGTGGGCCTGATACTGGGCTGGCTGGGCGCGCGCCTGGGCAGCGGCCATGCCCTGCGCGATGCGCCCTGAGCGCGCGCGGAGCCACAAAAACTCCCGGAACTTTCAGCGGGTTTAGCACTCTACGTACACGAGTGCTAATCTTTGACTTTATTATCAGGAGGCATCCATCACGATGAGCAGCAAGGCCCTGGCAACCGTGCATGCAGACCTGCCCGTTCCCGTCGGGAACCTGGACCATTACATGCAGGCGGTCAGCCGGATCGAGGTACTGGACCCGGAACACGAGCGCGAACTCGCCCGGTCGCTGCACGAACGCAACGACCTGGACGCGGCGCGCCAGCTGATCCTGCACAACCTGCGGTTCGTCGTGCATGTGGCGCGCGGCTACCAGGGCTACGGCCTGCCCCTGGGCGACCTGATCCAGGAGGGCAATGTGGGCCTGATGAAGGCCGTGCGGCGCTTCGACCCGAACCAGGGGGTGCGCCTGGTCTCGTTCGCGGTGCACTGGATCCGCGCCGAGATCCACGAGTTCATCCTGCGCAACTGGCGCATCGTGAAGGTGGCGACGACCAAGGCGCAGCGCAAGCTGTTCTTCAACCTGCGCAGCGCCAAGCAGCGCCTCGGCTGGATGTCGAACGACGAGGTCTCGGCCGTCGCCAGGGACCTCGGAGTATCCGAGAATGACGTCTGGGAGATGGAGCGGCGACTGTCCAGTCAGGACGCGAGCTTTGACCCCGCGCCCGACAGCGACGACGAGCACACCTACCTGGCCCCGGCCCAGCGCCTGAGCCTCGAGGACATGAGCGACGACCCGGCGCAGGTGGCCGAGGACGAGGACTGGGATCGCCATTATCAGGAGCGGCTGGCAAGCACCCTGGGCGAGCTGGACGAACGCTCCCGCGACATCCTGGCGCGGCGCTACATGAGCGAGCCCAAGGCCACGCTGCACGAACTGGCGGCGGAATACGGCGTCTCCGCCGAGCGCATCCGGCAGATCGAGAACAACGCGATCAAGCGCATCCGCACCGCCTTCGCCGACTGACGCGACACCCCGGCTGCACCCAACGAAAAGGCCCCGACCGCTTGCGCGATCGGGGCCTTTTTCATAGCTTCCGACGCCGCTCAGGCGGCGCGCGGGAATCCCTGCTGGCTCAGCCGCCGAACAGGATCACCGAGAAGAAGCTGATCCAGGACCAGATGATCAGGGCGGCGGTGAACGTCAACGGGAAGTTCGCAAAGGTAAACCACTCACGCATAGCCAAAGCCCTCAACACACATCGATTTAAGAATGGGTAAAGGTTAAGCGGGAGTAGGTCCCGGCGCAAGTTTCCGGATCAGCGCGGTCGGTCTTCCGGGTGCCGCGTCTCGTCGGACGTGTGGTCCTTCTCCTCGTCGTCCGTTGTTGGGATCCGCGGGTCGTCGTCGTCCATCAGGATGCGGTGTGCCGGGCCCTCAAGGTCATCGTACTGCCCCGACCGTATCGCCCACAGCAGGACCATCCCCACGACCAGGGCAAACAGCATCGCCAGGGGAATCAGCAGGTAAAGAATCGACATAACCAGCAGTCTACGCGTCCTGTGCCGAGCCTCAACCCGGGGGAGCAACCGAGGCCTCGGCGGACGTCCGCGCGGCGTGTTCGCGCGGAGGCTCGACACGGTCACGCCCGGGACGCAGGCGCAGGGCATTCCCCACGACCAGCAGGGAGCTCATCGACATCCCCAATGCGGCCAGCCAGGGGGTGAGCAGCCCGGATGCGGCAAACGGCAGGGCGACCACGTTGTAGCCAATCGCCCAGGCAATGTTCTGGCGCACGATGCGGGTCGTGCGCCGGGCCTGGTCCAGGGCCTCCGGCAACCGATCGAGCCGATCGGAGGTCAGAACGAGATCCGCCTGGGTCTGCGCCAGGCGGGTGCCGCCCCCCATGGCCAGCGAGACGTCGGCCCCCGCGAGCACCGGCGCGTCATTGATCCCCTCCCCGGCCATCAGCACCGTGCGGCCTTCGGCCTGGAGTTCGCGTACGTGGCGCAGCTTGTCCTCCGGCGTCAGGCCACCATAGAACCGGTCGATACCCAGGTATTCGGCAAAGCGCTGCCCCGCCTCCGGCCGGTCCCCGGTCAGAAGGAGCACCTCGAGCCCGCGGGCCCGCAGGGTCGCAACGGTCGCGGCCGCCTCGGGCCGAGGCGTATCGGCCAGCCAGAAGGTGGCTACCGCCTCACCGTCCACCACCAGCCAGACCGGGGATGCAAACGGGCTGTCCGGCGGGGCCTCGGCGGTCGGGGGCTCCCCGTGCGGCAGCATGGCGCGTCCTCCGATCGCCACCTCATGCCCGTCAATCTGCCCGAGCAGGCCGCTTCCCGGTTCGTTATGCACCGCCTGCGCGCTCACACCGGGAGCGGGCACGGCCTCGCGGAAGGCACGCGACAGCGGGTGCTCGGAATGGGTCTCCAGCGCGGCCGCCCAGCCGCGCCAGTCCTGACCTGGCGGCGGCGCCACGTGATCGTGCTGCGCTACCAGGCGCGGGCGGCCCTCGGTCAGGGTGCCGGTCTTGTCCAGGCAGACCGTGTCGACACGAGCCAAGGCCTCCAGGGTACGACCGCGTGTCACCAGCAGTCCGAGGCGCGAGAGCGTGCCCGTCGTTGCGGTCAGTGCGACGGGTGTTGCCAGGGCCAGCGCGCAGGGACAGGTGGCGACCAGCATCGCCACCATCACCCACAGGGCCCGGCCGGGATCGATCCAGGCATACCAGACGAGGCCGGCCAGCGCGGTCAGCACCAGGACCGCCCCGACAAACCAGCCGGTGCCAGTCTCGGCGAGACGGGCGATCCGGGGTTTCTCGCTCTGCGCGCGATCGAGCAGGCGCTGGATCGCGGCCAGCGTGGTCTCGGTGCCGACGCGGCGAACCTCCACGACCAGTGGCCCATCGACATTGACGGTGCCACCCACGACTCCGTCGCCTGCTGCAACCGGCTCGGGGTCCGGTTCGCCGGTCAGCAAGGCTCGATTAATGGTGGAACGCCCCTGGACGACGACGCCATCGGCCGGAACGGATTCGCCAGGCCGGACGCGCACACGGTCGCCGGGGCTCAGGTCACCAAGGGCCACGGGCTCCTCCTGCCCACCGGCATCCAGACGATGGGCCAGCGCCGGCACCAGTCGATCCAGGCGATCGATGGCCTGGCTCGCATGCTGACGCGCGACCAGCTCGAGGTAGCGACTGGTCAGCAGGAAGAACACAAACATGACCACCGACTCGAAATAGACATGCTCGCCGGTCCCTAGCAGGACCGCATAGAGACTGGCCACGTAGGTGACGATGATTGCCAGACTGACCGGGACATCCATGCCGAGCCTTCGCTGACGCAGATCGCGCCAGGCGCTCTGGTAGAAGGGGATCGCGGAGTAGAACACCACAGGGGTGGTCAGGGCCGCTGCGACCCAGCGCATGAACTGCATCAGGTCGGCATGCTGGGCATCGTCTTCGCCCAGCCAGATGGCCAGTGCCAGCATCATCACCTGCATCATGCCGAGCGCGGCCACCCCGATCCGGCGCAGGGCTACACCGCGTTCGCGGGCAATCGCCTTTTCCCGGGTGCCCGGGTCGTAGGGGTGGGCGTGGTAACCGATATCGCGGATCGCCTTGAGGATTGCGGACAGGGCAATGCGCTCCGGGTCCCAGACCAGTCGCGCGCGGTGGGTCGAATAGTTGATGCTGAAGGCGATCACGCCCGGCAGTGACTGCACATGGCGCTCGTTCAGCCAGACGCAGGCGGCACAGGTGATCCCCTCGAGGATCAGTGCCGCCTCGAGCCGGGACCCGCCGGTGGTGGCGGCGTCTGACGCCGGGGTCACGAACGAGCGCTGGACGGCCTCGGTATCGAAGAGTTCGAGCTCCCGCAGTTCGTCGGGGACCAGGGGCTCGCCGGCCTGCCCGGGCGGCGCCGGGCGGTGGTGATAGTAGGCGCCCAGGCCGCGCTCGATGATGGCCCCGGCGACAGCCTGGCAGCCGGGGCAGCAGGTGGGCCGCTCGCGTCCCTCGAACTGGACCGGGTAGTTCGCGCCACCCGGAATCGGCAGGCCACAATGAAAACAGCCACCGTCCGCGTCAGCGGGCGTGCCCGTGGACTCCACCTGGGGACGAGATCCGCTCACCGGCGGTCGGCGAGACTAGCTGGACTGGCCGCGAACGCGGGTACGCGCCTGCTGTTCGACCAGCTGGCCGTCATGCTCGACATGGAAGCGCAGGTCCCAGCGCCCCGGTGACGGCAGCGTCAGCTCGACCTGATAGAGCCCTTCACCGATCGGCTGCATATCGAAGGCCTGGTCGCGGCGCTCGTCGGCGACCCACATGAAGGTGCCGCGAATGTCGGCGTCAGAGATCGGCCGTCCTTCGGCATCGAGGACCTCCACCTGGAACGTGGCGGTTTCCCCTTCGACCGGGGTTTCCACCCAGCCCTGGCGCACCTGCCAGCCGAGTTCGCGCTGCTCCTGGAGCCGCGTCATGCGGTGCACCGCGAGGGCCTCGTCGCGCTCCTGGATGCCGCCCACCGTCCCGGGGAAGGCTGACGTCACGCGTTCGGCAGGATTTTCCGGTTCGGGCAGCAGGGTGCCGATAAACCGTTCGGGCATGCCGTTGTGGGCGAGCGTGATCAGCACCGCCTGGACGGAGGCGATGATCGTGAAGAATCCGACAATCACCAGCGGCGCCCAGTGCAGGCTGAACGAGCCCTTTTGCCCATCCTCGGCTTCGGCCTCCTTCTGCGTAAGGATGATTCCCAGCCCGTAGGGCACGATGATGTACAGCGCGAGATGGATCGCGAATACATCCGCGCCCTGCCAGGTGAGGATGGAGGTCGGGATGAACACGAACAGCATGATCGCCACCACTACGGCCGCCGTGTTGTAGGCGCGCAGACGGGTGAACTTGTAGATCAGCGCGAACAGCAACGCGAGCGCGGCGCTGCCCAGTCCAAGTGAGATGACGAGATTGCTCATGATGTCTTCATCGTGTCGTTCCGGCGCAGCAGGGTATCACTCGGATGGCGGCGCGCCAGTTTCGCCAGCCGGATTGTCGTAACTTACAAAAGCGCCAAATAAAGCCTTCCTGGCTTTCAGAGCCGCACGCGGCGCTTCACCGTCTTGATGCCTTTGCACGAGCAAAGGGGTTTTCAGCTTGCTTCGGAATCAACCACCTGCGGTGGTCGATCTCCGGCGGCACGTCCATGTGCCGCGGGGACACACCGATAATGCAGCGTCTCCCGCGCGATTAGCGGTGGCTGAAGCGGGCATCGGCCTCGACCGGGTCGATCCGCCCCTCGCGATCGCTGATCACGAAATAGAAGCGAATCGGCGAACCCGCTCCGGCCTCCACGTCGTGGCGCACGCGGGCTAGCACAGTCAGCCGCTGGCCGGGTTCAAGCCGGATCTGCTCGACCTGGCCCAGGTCGAGCGTCGCACCCTCGAGGCCGTCGATATCGAGCGTAAAATCGAGCTCCTGGTCGGAGACGTTGTTCAGGCGCAGTTCGTAGCTGTTCTGCACACGACCGTCGGACATCTGCACGAATAGCGGCTGGCGCACCTGGTTGACGTTCACATCGACCGGCGGGCGTTCGAGAATGCTGAACACCAGCGCGCCGATGACCACCAGCACCGCCGCGCCATACCCGAGCGTCTTGCCCTTCAGCCAGCGGGTCTTGCCGCCTTCGAGCTCGCGTTCGGACGAATAGGCGATCAAGCCGCGGGGCCACCCCTGCTTGTCCATGATGGTGTCGCAGGCATCGATGCACAGCGCACAGTGGATGCACGAGACCTGCAGCCCATCCCGGATATCGATCCCTGTCGGGCATACCTGGACGCAGTACCCGCAATCGATGCAGTCACCGACCCCGGCGGCCTGACGCTCCTCGCGGGTCTTCAGACCCGCTTTCACCTTCGCGCGACCGGCCGTTCCCTCGCCGCGGTTCTGGTCGTACGAAACGATCAGGGTATCGCGATCGAACATCACACTCTGGAATCGGGCGTACGGACAGATAAAGGTACAGACCTGCTCGCGCGCCAGTCCGGCAAAGGTATAGGTGGTGGCGGTCAGAAGTCCCGCAGTCACATAGGCGGCAAACCGGGCATCACCGGTAAAGAAGTCACGCACCAGGGTCGGGGCATCGGCCCAGTACAGGACGAAACCGAGGCCCGTGGCGAATGCGACCAGGAGCCAGGACATGTGGGTGGCCCCCAGCTTCCAGACCTTCTCGAAGTTCCACGGCTGCTTGGACAGCCGGATACGGGCCGGCCGCTCGCCCTGGATCTTGCGCTCCAGGTACATGAACACATCGGTCCACAGTGTCTGGAAGCAGAAATACCCACAGAAAACCCGGCCCAGCACGCCGGTGACGAAGAACAGCAGCAATGCCGCGAGGACCAGAAAGCCCGCCAGCCAGAAGATGTCCTGGGCGTAGACGACCAGATCAAACAGGAAAAACTGCCGGTTGGGGATGTCGAACAGAACCGCCTGGCTGGGACCGTAGTCACGGTCCCAGCGCAGCCAGGGGAGGCCAAAGAATACCCCGTAGGCCAGGAGAAGGATCCCGGTCTTGAGATTGCGGAAACGGCCCTTGACCGATCGCGGGTGGATCGGAATCCGAGCCTCGTAGATTGGCTGGCCTTGCGCCATGAATCCTCCCGGGCATGAACCCGGCGTACGCACACCACCATGTGCGAGGGAGTGTCTCCCCAACGGAAGCAGGGGCCCGTACGGCCGTCAAGAAACCCGTTCGGAACCCCTGTAGTGCGAACCGGGGCTCACCCGCAGGTGAACCCCGGGAGTAATGGCTTTACTGACCGCCACCCAGCGAGTGGACGTACGCCGTCAGCATCTTGATTTCGTCGTCCGACAGGCGGTCGGCAAACGCCGGCATCTCGCGCTGGATACCATCGCGGACGAAGTTGGCCACCAGGCGCAGGCGCTCGGCGTCACTGTCCGCACCCTGCACGTCGATCAGACCCCAGATGTTGTTGGTCAGATTCGGCGCGCCCTGCGAGGCCAGGCCCTGGCCATCTTCGCCGTGGCACTGGAAGCAGCCGCCCTCCATGCCGGTGAAGATCCGTTCGCCGGCATCCGCCAGGTCGGAGTCAACATCGTAATCGTTCAGCGACAGGACATAGGCCGCCACTTCGTTCATCTGATCGCCGGTCAGCGTGTCGCGATAGCCCGGCATGTAGCCCAGACGACCTTCGCGGATGGTGTGCTCGATCTGCTCGACCGTGCCGCCCCACTTCCAGTGGTCGTTACGCAGGTTCGGATACTGCCCGATCACACCCGCGCCGCCGACCTGGTGGCAGGCCGCGCACCAGGTCCCGAAGGAGCCCTGGGCGTAGGCGTTGACGAAGCTCATGGAGTCGGCGTCGGCCAGGATCGTCTCGTAGTCCTGGCTGGCGACCTGCTCCAGCATCTCGCGCTGGCGCACCGCGTACTCGCCGGTCTGCATGTCGCGGGCCAGCAGGGCACGGGTATTCCAGTGCGTGGTGCGCTCTTCGCCGTTCACCTCGTAGGTGATGGTGGCAAAGCCTTTGGTGAAGCTGTCGCCGATGGGCCAGGCCGGATAGATCAGCCAGTAGACCAGCGCAAACACGACCGTGGCGTAGAAGCCCCACAGCCACCAGCGCGGGAGCGGGTTGTTGTATTCCTGAAGGTCCCCGTCCCAGACGTGCCCGGTGGTCTCGACCTGGTTCTTATCGCGGTTGTCCTGTGTGCTCATTGCTTTTCGCTCTCGGTTTTGTCGCGCCGGGCCGTGGGCTCCAGGTGCGAATCATCTTCTTCCAGAGGAATGTAGCGATACGTCTCGAACTTCCTGGCCCGGCTCGGCTTGGCGAACAGGTAAATCACGATCCCGATGAACGTGCTCATGAACAGCACCAGCGCAAACATCTTGCTGTTGCCGAGATCCGTGATCCATTCCCAGGCTGCTGCCATTTCTCCCAACCTTGGCCGGGCCGAATTCCCTAACGGAATTCGGCGAAGTGGCCGTCGTCGTATTCGCTGAAGTCCACCATGGTGCCGAGCACCTGCAGGTAGGCCACCAAGGCATCCATCTCGGAGATGAACGAGGAGTCGCCGTCAAAGTTCTCGGCCTGCGCCTGCTCGATCAGCATCTCTTCGGCGTTGTTGATGTCGAACATCCGGGCGTGTTGTTCGCCGAATTTCTCGACATTGGCCTCGTACTCTTCCTCGGTGATCGAGTACGGCACGCCGACGCGCTTCAGGGCCCGCATGCGCGCCGCGACATCGGAGTAGTCCAGCGGTGTGGTCGCCAGCCACGGATAACCGGGCATGATCGACTCGGGCACCAGCGACTGCGGATCGATCAGGTGCTGGACCTGCCACTCGTTGGAGTACTTGCCGCCCACGCGCGCCAGGTCCGGCCCGGTGCGCTTGGAGCCCCACTGGAACGGATGGTCGTACTTGGACTCCGCCGCCAGCGAGTAATGGCCGTAGCGCAGCATCTCGTCACGGAACGGGCGCACCATCTGCGAGTGGCAGGTGTAGCAGCCCTCGCGGACAAAGATGTCCCGCCCGCGCTGCTCCAGCGGGGTGTACGGGCGCACGCCGTCCACTTCTTCGATCGTGTCGTCGATGTAGAACAGCGGGACGATCTCGACCAGGCCGCCCACACTGATCACCGCGAGCGTCAGGATGATCAGCAGGCCGGCATTGGTTTCAACGCTTTCGTGCTTCATGGATCTAGTCTCTCCCTATCAGGCCGTGCGGGCTTCGGCCGCGCGGGCTTCTTCACGCTCGCGAGCTTCGGACTTGATGCCCATGCGGACGGTCATGGCGATGTTCCAGGCCATGATCAGCATGCCGGCGAGGAAGAACCCGCCACCAATGGCACGCACCACATACGGACGATGCAGGAACACCACCGATTCGGTGAAGGTGTAGGCAAGGTTCCCGTACTGGTCGAAGGCACGCAGCATCAGGCCCTGACCGATACCGGCCACCCACATCGCGGTGATGTACAGCACAATCCCGATGGTCGCCAGGAAGAAGTGCACGTACACCAGCTTGAGGCTGTACAGGTTGACGCCCCACAGACGCGGGATCAGGTGGTACAGCGAACCGAAGGTGATCATCGCCACCCAGCCCAGCGCACCGGAGTGCACGTGGCCGACGGTCCAGTCGGTGTAGTGCGACAGCGCGTTGACGCTCTTCAGCGACATCATCGGACCTTCGAAGGTCGACATGCCGTAGAACGACAGCGCGGTAATCAAAAACAGCATGATCGGGTCGGTGCGCAGCTTATCCCAGGCCCCCGACAGGGTCATGATGCCGTTGATCATGCCACCCCAGGAGGGCAGCAGCAGCAGGATGGAGAAGGTCGCCGCCAGGGTGGAGACCCAGTCCGGCAGGGCGGTCCAGTGCAGGTGGTGCGCGCCCACCCACATGTACAGGAACACCAGCGCCCAGAAGTGGATGATCGACAGCTTGTACGAGTAGATCGGTCGACCGGCCTGCTTGGGCACGAAGTAGTACATCATCCCGAGGAACGCGGCCGTCAGGAAGAAGCCCACCGCGTTATGGCCGTACCACCACTGACGCATCGCGTCCTGCACGCCGGAGAACAGCGGGTAGGAATCGGTGTGGAAGATGCCGACCGGCACCTCGAGGTTGTTGAAGATGTGCAGCAGGGCTGTCGCCAGGATGAACGACATGAAGAACCAGTTCGCCACATAGATATGTGGCTGGTTCCGACGCAGCAGGGTCTGCAGGTAGATCCAGAAGTAGGCCACCCACACGACCAGGATGATGATGTCGATCTGCCAGTTGAACTCGGCGTATTCGCGACCCTGGGTGATCCCCATGGTGTAGGTGATCACGCCAAGGATCAGCGCCAGGTTCCACCCGTAGAAGGTGAAGCTCGCCAGCGAATCACCATACAGCCGTGTCTGACAGGTGCGCTGGACGACATAGTAGGACGTCGCAAACAGGGCGTTACCACCGAAACCAAAGATGACCGCCGTGGTATGCACCGGACGGAATCGGCCAAAGGTGATCTGGGCGATATCGAAATTCAGGAACGGGAATGCGAGCTGCGAGGCAATCCAGACCCCGGCCGCCATGCCAAACACGCCCCAGAGGACGGCGGCAATCGCGAAACGCTTGACGATCGCGTAGTTGTACTGCTCGGTTGAAGCGACTGACGTTGCGGGTACGGAACCCGCCGTAGTGGCTGCTTGCGACATGACTTTTTCCACCTTGCTGCGGGGAACACGGATGTCCCGATGGTTTCGGGGGGCGTGAACTTTACCCCATTCCAGACGCACAAAAAACCAAGACCGCCTGTAACACTCGGAAATAGCCCCAAGTCAGGCGGAACTTTCAGCGCCAGAGAGAATACATCTTTATGGTCTTGCTCTGCGAGGGGCCGATCGCCCCGGATTGATCTGGATCAAGAGACCGGCCGAACGGGAATCACCCGGCCTTGCGGTTTCGAGGGCGGCGGGGCCTCCGGCACCCAGGCGTGACCGTACACAACCTCCCAGGTCGCCGGCAGGCGATCCTCGACTGCGAACGCCCGTGCATAGGCCTCCGCCACAGCCTGCAACCGACGCGGGCCCAGCAGTCCGCGCGCACGCCCGGCCAGCGCATTGCGCACCCCCACCCCGCGCAGATCCCGCAGCAGGGTCTGGAAATCGCCGTAGGTGAGCGTCAGGGTCTCCTGGTCCATTACCGGGTCCGCGAACCCCGCGCGCACCAGGGCGTCGCCGATGTCATGCATATCGACAAAGGCATTCACGTGTTGCGCGCCCCCGCCGTCGACCTCGGCAAAGGCCGCGCGCAGCTCGCGCAGGGTATCCGGGCCGAAGGTGGAAAAGGTCCACAGCGCCCCCGGCGCCAGCACACGCCGCACCTCCGTGAAGGCCTGATCGAGGCTGGAACACCACTGCAGCGCCGCACTGGAGACCGCCAGATCGTAGTGCGCCTCCGGCAGGGGCAATGCCTCGATGTCCGCACACACGACCCGCGGCCGGCGCCACCAGCGGCCGCGGCGCTGCGCCGCCGCGACCATCCCCGGGGCAAAATCAACGCCAGTCAGCTCGGCCTTGCGGTAGCGCCGCGCCAGGAGATCCAGCGCCTCCCCGATTCCGCAGCCCAGATCCAGCACACGGGCCGGCTGCAGCTTGACCAGATCGAGGCGCTCGATCAACCGTCCCTGGACCTCGCGCTGCAGCACCGCATGGGCCTCGTAGCCCGCGGCCGCCCGCCCGAAGGCCTCGCGTACGCGCGCCTTGTCCAGTGCGTATTCATCCGCCCCCGTCATGGATCGCCGATCACTCCAGTGCCGCTACAAACTCGTTTATAAAGGCCGCCACGGGCGCCGGGTCCCGCCACCACCGCGCATGCCCGCCGGGGAACACGGCCAGGCGGGCATCCGGACGCAGATGCCGCAGGTCATCCACTACCGCAGGTGGCACCAGCGCATCCGATGCGCCAAGGCAAGCCCCAACTGGCGCCGGGATGGACTGCCAGGCGCCGCACTGATCCGCCGTTTCCAGACAGGCCAGCCCGGTCGCGAGTCCAGCCTCAGAGGCCGGGGCACGAGCCAGTTCTTCCACCAGTTCGGTGGCGAGCGAAGCGGCGCCCGGCCCACCCCGGGCACAGAGCATCGCCAGCCGCCGGTGCAGCTGCGGACGGGGCGCCGCGAGGGCGCCGCGAAAATCGGCAAGCACCTCGACAGGCAACGCATGGCGCCACCCCGGCCCCGCATAAAAACGTGGCGTACTCCCCAGCAGGATCACCCCACGCGTTTGCGGTAGGTCCTGGGCAAGCCCCAACGCCACCAACCCGCCCAGCGACCAACCTACCCAGACAGGGTTGCGCAGGGTGTCCGGCAACTGCGCGCAGATGTGTTCGCGGGTGATGGCAGGATCGCCCAGGGCCTCGCCAGCGGCCAGTCCCCCGTGTCCGGGCAGGGCCGGCGTGTGGATCTCGAACGCGGGCAGCGCGGTCCGCAGTGGCGTCCAAATCGCCGGTGAAAAGCCCCAGCCGTGTAGTAGTACCAGTGTCGGGTACGACATCGTGTTCAAACCCGCCCGGCCCCTGACCGCGAGGGCCCGGCTTGCGTATCATGGGCGCCGGCCTGCACCCCAGGCCACCCACCCGAACCTTCAGGTCGAACTTGCATGGACATTGTACTGGGCATCGTTATCGCGTATTTGCTGGGGGCGCTTTCCACCGCCATTATCGTGAGCAAGATGCTGCGGCTACCCGACCCACGCCACACGGGCTCGGGCAATCCCGGCGCGACCAACGTGCTGCGCTACGGCGGCAAGAAGGCGGCCATCATCACGTTGATCGGGGATGTCGGCAAGGGCTGGCTGCCGGTGTTCGTCGCCGCCCAGCTTGGCATCTTTCCGACCTGGGCCCTCGGGCTGATCGGTCTGGCCGCCTTCCTCGGGCACGTGTTTCCCGTGTACTACCGCTTTGGTGGGGGCAAGGGCGTGGCTACCGCGCTGGGTGTACTGCTGGCGCTCAACCCGCTGGTCGGCGGGCTCACGCTGCTGACCTGGCTCGTGGTCGCCGCGATCTGGCGCTACTCCTCCCTGTCGGCCCTGGTCGCGGCGACCCTGGCACCCGTTTACTTCGTGTTCCTGGAACCGGATTTCTGGCTCGCGCTGATCGTGGCGGCCATGGCGGTGGTGCTGTTTATCCGCCACGACACCAACATCCGCCGTCTGATGCGCGGCGAGGAAGGCAAGATCGGCTACAAGAAGGACGAGGCGGAAGAACCGCCGCGAGACTAGCCATTTGCCTCAGGCGGAGAGTTCCGCCAGCGGCCAGCGGGCACGGGCCGTGATCGCCGGGGCCTGATCGTCCGGCGTCCAGCCCGCCTGCAGGCGGCGCAGCCCGGCGAGCGCGATCATCGCGCCGTTGTCCGTGCAGAACTCGATGCGCGGAAAATACACCGGCACCCCCTGCTGTGTGGCCATCGCCTGCAGGCCCGCGCGCAGCCGGGTGTTCGCGGCCACCCCGCCGGCGACCACCAGCGCCGGGGCCTGACTCTGCTCCAGCGCCCGGCGGGTCTTCTCCACCAGGGTCTCGCTGACCGCCTCCTCGAAGGCGCGGGCGACATCCTGCGGGCGGTATTCCTGCTTGTTGAGTGCCGTCAGCACGGCCGTCTTCAGGCCGGAAAAGCTCATGTCCAGTCCCGGCCGGTCGAGCATCGGGCGCGGCAGGCGCAGCGCGTCGCTCTCCCCCTCCTCGGCCAGGCGCGACAGGGCGGGACCGCCGGGATACCCCAGCCCCAGCAGCTTGGCGGTCTTGTCGAAGGCCTCGCCGGCGGCGTCGTCGATACTCTCGCCCAGCAGTTCGTAGTCACCCAGAGACCGGGCATGGATCAACTGCGTGTGCCCGCCGGAGACCAGCAGCACCAGGAACGGGAAATCAAGCCCGGCATCTTCCAGGAACGGGGCCAGCAGATGGCCTTCGAGGTGGTGCACCGGCATCGCCGGCACACCCCAGCCCCAGGCGAGCGAGCGCGCGACCGAAGCCCCCGTCAGCAAGGCCCCGAGCAGTCCCGGCCCCCCGGTATAGGCGATTGCATCCAACTCGGGCCCTGTCACGCCCGCCTCGTCCAGCACCGCCCGCAGCAGCGGCAGCAGGCGCCGGATGTGATCGCGCGAAGCAAGCTCCGGGACCACGCCGCCGTAGACCGCGTGCAGGTCGGTCTGGCTGTACAGCCGGTGCGCGAGCAGGCCACGCTGATCATCGATCAGCGCCACGCCCGTCTCGTCGCAGGAGGTCTCGATACCCAAGACTTTCATAAGAGCAGCATGCCTCGGGGCACGGGTGCGGGGAAGGATTCCGGGCGAACCGGACGGGATTGCGAGTCCCTCACAGGCGGCCGCGCCGATCGGGGATCGCGGTGAAATCGAGCGCGGTACAGGCGCGACCCAGGGTCATCACCTGAAAACGCTCGCCCATCTCTCCGGGCAGGGTCAGCATGCGCACGGCCTGCGCGGCCTGCATGGTCTTGCGGGCATCCTCGCCACTGCCGACGCGCGCCTCGAAGCGCTGCGCCAGACCCGCACCCAGCAGAAACTCGCCCTGCGCGGCATAGCCGAGCACATCGAGCCCCGCTGCATCCGCCGCCTCGGCCACTGCGGTGAAATCGACGCTGGCCGTCAGGTCCATCAGCCCGGGCTGCGCCAGGGGATCCAGCATCATCTGCTGACGGTAATAGCCGACCAGCGTGCCCTGGTGGCGCTCCGCGGAGTAATACGCGGCCCGCGGAAAACCGTAGTCGACCAGCAGCGCCACACCCTGTTCCAGGCAGGCGGCCACGCTCGCGACCCAGGCCGCCTGCGCCGGACGCCACTCGGAGGTGTACCCGTCGGGCCAGGGGCCGTGTGCCGCCTGCAGCTCGCGCGCGACTTCCGCCAGTGGCTCGGGGGCGGACTGCTCCGCAAGCACGAGCGCACCGCCGGCATCCACTGTGACACCCATCTGCCAGGGCTGGCCCTCGCGCCAGCGAAAGAGCTCCACCGGCAGGGCATCAAGCACCTCGTTGGCGAGCACCACACCTCGGATCGGCTCCTCGGGCAGGGCATCGAGCCATTCCACCCGGGCGTATTCCTCCGGCTCCAGGCATTCGGCCAGGTGCTCCTGCTGCATGGCCCGCAGGTCCGGGCTGACCTCGATGATCTTGTAGCGCTGCCAGCCCACGCCCAGCTCGCGCAACGTTACGAGCACATCGCCGGCCAACCGCCCGCTGCCCGCGCCAAACTCCAGCAGCTGCCCACCACCCGCCAGCTCGTCGCGCAGTAGCGGGGACAGCCAGCTGGCCAGGGTCTCGCCGAATAGCGAGGACAGCTCCGGCGCGGTCACGAAATCCCCGCCCGCACCCAACTTGCGCGCCCCGTTCACGTAATAGCCGAGCCCCGGCGCGTACAGCGCCTGGTGCATGTAATCGACAAACGGGAGGAACCCGCCGTGCTCGGCGATACTCTGTTGCAGGGAGTCGTGCATCTGCCGCGCGATGGCGGCGGCCGGGTCGTCCGGCGTGGTTGTGCTAGGTTTCGGCGGCAGCATGGCGACAAATGGTACCAAGGCGAGGCATGACGTGACGGAACACACACAGGAAGCACCACAGGACGCAGGAGTGGTACTGGTTACCGGATCCGCGCGCCGTGTCGGCGCGACCATCGCGCGCTGGCTGCACGACGAGGGTCTGCGCGTACTGATCCACTATCGCGGATCGCGCGACGACGCGGCCGCACTGGCGGACTCGCTGAATGCCCGGCGCGAGGACAGTGCACGCATCCTGCAGGCGGACCTGCTGAACCTGAACGACATCCAGCACCTGGCGCGCGAGGCCGAAGAGGCCTGGGGGCGGCTGGATTACCTGGTCAACAATGCCTCCACCTTCTACGCGACCCCGGTCGGCGAGATCGATACGCAGGCATGGGACGACCTGGTCGGCTCCAACCTGAAGGCCCCCACGTTTCTGACCCAGGCCTGCGCCCCGGCACTTGTGCGCACCCGGGGCGCGGTGGTCAACATCGTGGACATCCATGCCCTGCGACCCCTCAAGGGCTATCCCGTATATTCCGCGGCAAAGGCGGGACTCTGGGCCCTGACCCAGGCCTATGCCCGCGAGCTGGGCCCGGACGTGCGCGTCAACGGCGTCGCGCCCGGCGCGATCCTCTCGCCCGAGGACCCGACCAATGCCGGCACGCACGAGGCGATGGTCGAGCGCACCGCGCTCAAGCGCGAGGGTCACCCGGACGACATCGCGCGCACAGTGCGCTTTCTGCTGCTGGATGCGCCTTACATCACCGGGCAGGTGATCCCGGTGGATGGCGGACGCTCCGCCTCGCAGTAACGATCAGCGTGACGCGCTACACTGAATACATCCCGAATCAAGAGAAGAGAACGGCCCATGATCGACCCCAAACGCTTTGACGATCTCGCGCGCCGGATCACCGAGAGCCTGCCGGAATCCGTGCGTCACATGCAGGAGGATGTCCAGCGTCAGGTCCGCTCGTCGCTGCAACACGGCTTCGAGCGCATGGACCTGGTCACCCGCGAGGACTTCGACGTCCAGGTGGCACTGCTGGAACGCACCCGCGAACGCCTGGCCGAGCTGGAAGCCCGCGTGGAGGCACTCGAAGCCGAGCGCAAGACCGCGGAGTAACACACTCCACATAGAACCGCCGGGCACGGAGGCCCGGACCCGCGAATCTACGGAGGGCAAGGATGCCCATAGCCATCAGCCATGCCCGCGCGGTCGCCGGCATCCAGGCACCGCTGGTCACCATCGAGACGCATCTGGCCAACGGCCTGCCGTCGTTCCAGATCGTCGGCCTGCCGGAGGCGGCCGTGCGCGAAAGCCGCGACCGCGTGCGCGCGGCCATCCAGACCAGCGGCTTCGACTTTCCCCGCCGCCGCATCACCGTCAACCTGGCCCCGGCCGACCTGCCGAAGGATGGCGGGCGTTTCGACCTGGGCATCGCACTGGGCATCCTCGCCGCCAGCCAGCAGATCCCTGGCAGCGTCCTCGAGGGGCGCGAGTTTCTGGGCGAGCTGGGGCTGGACGGGACCCTGCGACCGGTCGGCGGCACGCTGGCCGCCGCACTGGCAGCCGCTACTGAGGCGCGCGAGTTGATCTTGAACCCCGAGGACGGCGCCGAGGCGGCGCTGGCCAGCGCCGCGCGGGTGCGCACCGCCAGCCACCTGACCGCGGTCTGCGCCGGGCTGCAGGGTCAGTGCGAGCTGGACGAGGGCCGACCCGTCGAAGCGGAGCCGGATCGTTACCCCGACCTGGCCGACGTGCGCGGGCAGCACCAGGCACGCCGGGCTCTCGAGATCGCGGCCGCCGGCGGCCACCACCTACTGATGGTCGGCCCGCCCGGTAGCGGCAAATCGATGCTGGCCGCACGCATACCGGGCATCCTGCCACCGATGTCCGAGGCGGAGGCGCTGGAGACCGCCGCGATCCACAGCCTGCGCGACACCGACCACCTGCGGCGCGACTGGCGCGCCCGTCCGTTCCGCTCGCCCCACCACACGGCCTCGGGGGTCGCGCTGGTCGGTGGCGGCTCCACACCTCGCCCGGGCGAGATCTCGCTGGCGCACCACGGCGTACTGTTTCTGGACGAGTTGACCGAATTCCAGCGCAGCGTGCTGGATGTCCTGCGCGAGCCACTCGAGACCGGGACGATCCATATTGCCAGGGCCGCCCGGCAGGCGGAGTTTCCGGCGCGGTTCCAGCTGGTGGCCGCGATGAACCCCTGCCCTCAGGGCTTCGACTGCGACCTCGGGGCGCGCTGCCAGTGCTCCCCGGAACAGATGGCGCGCCACCGGCGGCGCCTGTCCGCGCCGCTACTGGACCGTATCGATCTGGCGATCGAGGTCCCGCGCATCCCGCCGCCCGAATTGGCCGCGCACGGCACCCCCGGCGAAGACTCCAAAACCGTCGCACAACGCGTCGCCCTGGCGCAGGAACGCCAGCGGCAACGCCAGGGCTCCCTCAATCGCGAACTGGCGGGCCAGGCGCTGGACCAGCACGCCACCCTTGAGACGGGAGACCGCGCACTGCTGGACCGGGCGGCGGAGCGCTTTCGCCTGTCGGCGCGCGCCTACCACCGCATCCTGCGCCTCGCGCGGACGATCGCCGACCTCGAGCCCAGCGATCCGATCACGACCGCCCACCTGACCGAGGCGCTCAGCTATCGCGCGCTCGATCACTGGCGAACGCAGTAAGATCACCCAAAGAAAAGGCCCGCGCGGCGGCTGCCGACGCGGGCCTCGGGACCGGGTCAGACCCGATCAGTCGTCAAACGCCGCGATAAAGACCGCAAGGTCGGCGATATCTTCATCCGACAGACGGGCGGCATTCGGTGCCATCAGGCCCGTACGGTCACCCACGGTCTCGCCGGCGCGATAGCGAACCAGCTTGTCGGCGATGTATTCCGCGGTCTGGCCGGCGATCTTCGGGAACGCGGGGGAACCCTGGCCCTGCGCACCGTGGCAGGCGATGCAGGTGCTGTACAGGGACTCGCCACGGCTCGGGTCACCGGCGTCCAGTGTGATCCCTTCCAGTGCGCCATCGTCCTCGACGGCGGCATCGTCATCTTCGGTCACGGCCTCGCCGTTGCCGTTCTCGTCACCGTTGCCATTCTCGTCGCCATTGGCGTCTTCCGGCTCCCAGCCATGATCAATGCCGGCTTCGTCCAGCATGTAGGCAACCACCAGCTTCACTTCCTCGTCGCTCAGGCTGGAATCACCACCACGAGCGGGCATCGCACCCATGCCGTTGATGGCGTTGCCGAATACTTCATCGAGGCTGCGCTCGTCGAGGCGGGCAGCCCAGGCGTCGGAGTCATCCTTGCGCGGGGCATCGGAGGCACCGGTATCGTGACAGGCCGCACAGACATTGCTGTAGATGTCGCCCGGGCTCAGGTCGGCAGTCTCCTCCGCAGCGTCGACCGGGCCGGAGGTCACACGACCGATCGGCTGGATGCGCTCGGCGATCCGGTCACGCTCGGCTTCGCTCGGCTCACCCAACTTCAGCTGACCGATAAAGCTCGCCAGGTGGCTGACCAGAAAAATCAGGGTGGCAACAAGCGCCACGGACGCGATGAACAGCAACACCTTGTTACCGGTGTCCATCTTGATCGGTTGATTCGCCACTTGATCTCCCTCCGAAAGGTGCGGGCCGCGCGCGGCCGTAGGTTCCTAGCCCAAGTCTTCCCACGCGCCTGGCGCGCAAATCGGGCGCCGAGTATAGGGCATCGTCCCGCTCGAGACCACAAACCCAGTAGGGCAGTCAAAAAATGCGCTGGACGGACCCATTCGGCGCCCCGTATCATTACCCGTCTTGCGCCCGTAGCTCAGCTGGATAGAGCGCTGCCCTCCGGAGGCAGAGGTCAGAGGTTCGAATCCTCTCGGGCGCGCCATCATAAAGAAGAAGGGCCCCGAGCGGGCCCTTCTTCTTTATGGGGGTGTGCCCCGAGGGCCCGATTCGAACCTCCGTTCGAGCCGAGGCCCGCGCAGCGGGCCGACATCGCGGCACCGCCAACCGGCGGTGCCGGTCCGAAGGACCGAGCCGCCGCAGGCGGCGAAGCCATCCTCTCGGGCGCGAAGCACGAACACCCCGGAACTCAACCCCATGCCTCCCGTTCGAGCCGAGGCCCGCAACGCGGGCCGACGCGCGGTACCGCCGCAGGCGGTGCCGGCCCGAAGGGCCAAGCGACCAAAGGGCACGCAGCCAGTCCGGCCCCTCGGCGATAGCCTCGGGGCGTTCGCCGGCGCGAACCCGTGCTTCGCGAAACCCCGGCTCACCCTCTCGGGCGCGAGACCTGAACATGCCCTTGGCAATCATTTGCCCGGGTTCCATTCAGGCCGAAGCCCGCAACGCACGCCCAAAAGCCGCGGATCTCGTCGCCCAGGACTTCCGTTTGAACCCTGCGCCGCGCACGTCCTGTCCTACCCCGCCAACACCACGGCTTTGGCCGGCAGTTCCAGGTGCTGCTGCTGGCGCATGATCTCCATCAGCACGATCACGCGCTCCTCGCCGCTACGCGCCAGAAACAGGCCGTCGTGGCCCGCGAATGGCCCCTCGGCAATGGTGACCCGCTGGTGCGGTCGCAGCCCGGGATTGCGCACGAGGTCCAGGCAGCCGGTGGTCTCGTCCACGCGCGCACGCAGGCCGTCGATTACCACGCCCGGGACCGGCACAGCATGCATCCCGAAACGAACCAGTCCGATCACGCCACGGGTGGAACGGATCGGGGCCCAATCCTCGCGCGCGTCGCACAGCTCCACGAACAGATAGCGCGGGAACAGCGATTCCGTGATGGTGGCAGGACGGCCGCCGCGACGGACAGGCCGTTTCAACAGGGGACGAAAGGTGGCGTACCCCTGTCGCAGAAGGTGCTCCTCGGCCCGCGATTCTTCGCGCGGCTTGCAGTGCACGATGTACCAGTGTTTCAACGCATACTCCCGCCGAATCCGGATTCGGCCCGCCCCGGGACCCAACAAGCCCACGCGCACCATCCAGCGTAGTACATGGCATGGCCTGCGCGATGGGACCCATTACACATCACGGGGCGACCAATCCCTTGATCCAGATCAAACGGAGCCCCCGGCAGCGGCGCTAGCGTAAGCGTGAGCACACCGCAAACGGGAGTACGTGATGCTGACGGAAATCATGTTTCAGTCGCCCATCGGGATCCTGACGATCCTGACCCTGGTGGGCATCGTGGCGTTCTTCGTGTACGTCGGGTACTTCATCCTGCATGGCATGCATGAGGACGACCAGGCGAAATAGCTCGCCGCAGGGTAGCCGAATACCACAAAAAAAACGGGCCAGCATGCCGGCCCGTTTTCCATCGTGTGTTCCCTTGCCAGCCTCCCGGCGGCTGCTCGGCAATGCGCCGGATAACCGCCGGAAGCTGGCTGTCATCAGGAACCGGAGCCCCCGGGGGTATCCCCCAGTTCCCAGCGGCGCGCGTCGGTCGGGTCGGCGGCCGGCGCAACCGCGGCGCGGCCGCGAGCGGGCTCGGCCAGGGAGTTGGTGCAGGTCTGGGCTCCGTGGTACAGGCGCACGACGTGCTTGGCCTCGGCGAAGAACAGCCAGCGTTCCATGCCGATGCCAATCAGGCTCGAGACGGCAGCCAGCCAGGCGATACCAGCCGGGGCACCCGACAGGATCGACGCGAACACCAGGACCGGGGCGACAAATCCGAGCAGGAAGACACCCATCTTGATGTTGTCGATGGTGTCCTTGCGCGGGTCATAGCCGAACTCGTCGGTCAGAAAGGTGCCGGCGGTATGGCCGGTATCCAGCAGACGCACGGTCGCCCGATTGAAGGTCGTCGCGGTGTTGATCGTCGGGCCGTTCACACGCGAGATCCAGAAGTAGTAGATCCCCTTGAGCACGGCGGCGGCGACCAGCGCGACCATCGCAACGCCCGCATGCAGGGTCGTGGCATTACCGAACACGGTGGCAATCGCGGCGAACAGCGTGGTGCCGGTGGCGATACCCAGCATGATGTAGTTGGCCGGGGTCAGCGCGGTGTTCCACTGACGGATAGTCTTCAGGCAGCCGTAGATCATCCCGGTGCAGAACAGCGTGACCACGGCCAGCACGGCGGCGATCACGCCTGCCAGGGCCGGCAGCGGCCCGATGGCCGCGCCCTGCAGCAGGACGCCCAGTCCGTAGATCCCGGCGAAGGGGTAGAACAGCACCGCGAAAACGGCCTCGCGCGACAGCCAGGAGGTCTTGAAGCGCATGAACGAGCGCCAGGCGTTCTTCTTGTTCGCCAGGTGGCCGGTCGAGAAGACCAGACCCAGGGTGATCATCCCCAGGGCCACTACGCCGTGCGCCAGCAGCTCGCCGTGGCTCATGGCCGGGCCGATGCCCGCGAGATGAAAGGCCGCCAGCAGGATGAACAGGCCATAGCCCGCACCGGAGATGACGGTAAACAGGATGACGGAAAATGCCGGATGCATGATGAATTCTCCCGATCGGGCCGCGCCTAGCGCGCGACCATCTTGTTGACCCAGTCCTTCACCGAGCTGACCAGACGGTTGGCCCGCACGTCGTCGATGGGGATGGGGCGGGTGATACGCGGAGGCAGATAGGTGTTGACCGGCTTGTAGCCCAGCTCCGGCATCTGCTTCACACCGCCGCGCTCGCGCACCAGGCGGCTGACCTCGGAGTTGTCGTCGTCGAAGTCACCGAAGAACCGGGCATGGGCCGGGCAGGTGATCACACAGGCCGGCTGGCGTTCTTCCGGCGGCAGCTGTTCGTCGTAGATGCGGTCCACACACAGCGTGCACTTCTTCATCACACCGTCTTCGCGGTCCAGCTCGCGCGCACCGTAGGGGCAGGCCCAGGCGCAGTAGTTGCACCCCATGCACTTGTCCTGGTCGACCAGCACGATGCCGTCTTCCGGACGCTTGTAGGAGGCGCCGGTCGGGCAGACGTTCACGCAGTCGGCATGCTGGCAGTGCATGCAGGACATCGGGATGTTCACGGTCTTGTTGTTGGGGTAGTCCCCGACCTCGTAGTGGCGCACACGGTTGAACCAGACGCCGCTCGGGTCCTCGCCATACGGGCGATAGTCGGTCAGCGCACCGGTGGTGCCGCTGGTGTTCCACTGCTTGCAGGCCACCGCACAGGCGTGGCAGCCCACGCAGGTGTCCATGTCGATTACGAGTCCAAGTCGCATACAACTACTCCTCAAATTCTCTCGGGCCGCCGGCCGGGGCCGGCGGCATAGCCCGGATCCGTGATACCTAGCGGTCTTCGTCCAGCGAGCCGCGGGTCAGCACGTCACGGATGGAACGATTCAGGTGCACCGGCTTGTGTGCGGCGTAGCGCAGCTGATCCGGGGCCTCGGACATGCCGGGGGCCGGCTTGACCGTTTCGAAGTCGGGCCAGGTGCTGGTCTCTTCCGGATCGGCCGGGGTGATCTTCACCTTCAGGTCGTACCACGCGGCCTGGCCGGTCACCGGATCGGAGTTGGTGATGTTGTCCACCGGATCGCCCTTCTTCGGCAGCAGCTCGCTGATCAGGTGGTTCATCAGGAAGCCCTTGTTGGACTCGTTCGCCTCCGGCTTCAGGCCCCAGGCGCCCTTCTGTTTGCCGATGGCGTTCCAGGTCCAGACGGTGCTGGGCTCGCAGCCCTCGATCAGCTTGACCTGCACGCGGACACGGCCGTTATGCGATTCCATCCACACCCAGGACAGGTCCTCGATGCCCATGGACTCCGCCTTGCCACGGTTCATGTACAGGTAGTTCTGGGCGCAGATCTGGCGCAGCCAGGCATTCTGCGAATCCCAGGAGTGGTACATGAACATCGGGCGCTGGTTGACCGCATAGAACGGGTACTCGTCCTCGTCGATACGGGTCTGCTCCAGCGGCTTGTGCCAGATCGGCAGCGGATCGAAGAACTGGGTCAGGCGGTCCTTGTGCTCCTGCTTGGTCGGCTGCGGGCCGTCATACAGGCCCTGGCCGGCCAGCTTGAAGCGCTGCTGGGTCTCGGAGTAGAGCTCGATCGTGATCGGATCGGTCTTGCCCACCCAGCCGGCGTGCTTGGCCAGCTCCAGATAGTCCTTGTTGGCGAAGCGGTAGAACTGCTGGTTCGGCGCCAGGTGATGCACGAAGAACCCCTGGTTCTCGATGTACGCCTCCCACTGCTTCGGGTTCGGCTCGCCACGCAGGTGGGTCTTGCCGTCCTTGCCGCGGTAGCCGGACAAAAAGCCGATACCCGGCTCCTTCTCGTAATTGACGATGAAGTCCTTGTAGTCCGCGAACTTGCGGCTCCCGTCGTCGTTGGTGAACGCCGGGAACTTCAGGCGACCGGCCAGTTCCACCATCACCTCCTGCCAGGGACGCACATCGCGGTCGACCTCAAGGATCGGATGACGGATGGAATCCGCCGCCGCGGCCGGCTCGGAGATCGGGCGGTCCAGCATGGAGATGGTGTCGTAGCGTTCCAGATAGGTCGTATCCGGAAGCACCAGATCGGCGAAGTTGACCGTCTCCGAGTGGAACGCGTCCGCGACCACCAGGAACGGGATCTTGTACTCGCCGCTGTCGTCCTTGGCCCGCAGCATGTCCATCACCTCGGCGGTGTTCATCGAGGAGTTCCAGGACATGTTCGCCATGAAGAAGATCAGCGTGTCGATCGGGTAGGGATCGCCGTTGACCGCGTTGGTCACCACCATGTGCATCAGGCCATGGTTGGAGATCGGGGCATCCCAGGAGAAGGCCTTGTCGATGCGCAGCGGATTGCCGTCGTCATCGATGACCAGGTCCTCCGGCGCGGTCGGGAAACCGAGCGGCGGGCTCTTCAGCGGGGTATTCGGCGCGCATTCCTTTGCCGGCTTGATGCCCGGCGGGACATGCTTCGGATACGGCGGCTTGGCCAGGTGACCACCGGGGCAGTCCACCGAGCCGAGCATGATCTGCAGCAGGTGGATCGCGCGGCAGGTCTGGAAGCCGTTGGAGTGCGCGGAGATGCCGCGCATCGCGTGCATGGAAACCGGGCGGCCGAACACCTTGTCATGCTTGCGGCCCCAGGAGTCGGTCCACTCGATGTCGAGTTCGATCGTCTCCTTGAAGGCAACGTGGGCCATTTCCAGCGCCAGGCGCTCGGTCTGGTCGGCCGGCACGCCGGTGACCTTGGCGGTGTTCTCCGGGGCGTACTCCTCCGACAAGTAGCGCTCGGCCAGCAGGGTCATCACGGTCTTGACCGGGCGGCCGTCAGGCGCGGTGTACTCGCCGAACAGCGCCGGCTTGATGTCGACCTGGGTGCCGTCGACGAACGCTTCCTGCTCCAGTTCCCAGACCAGCGGGTTGCCGGCCTCGTCACGCAGGATCAGGCCATCGCCCTTCTGCCCCGGGGTCTGCACGACCAGCTGGGTGGCGTTGGTGTAGCGCACCAGGAAGTCCCAGTCGAACTGGTCGTTCTTCAGCAGCACGTGCAGCATCGACAGCGCGAACAGGCCGTCGGTACCGGGCTTGATGCCCACCCACTCGTCGGCGATCGCCTGGTAGCCGGTGCGCACCGGGTTGATCGCGACGAACTTGCCGCCACGGCGCTTGAGCTTTTCCAGCCCGATCTTGATCGGGTTGGAGGCATGGTCTTCCGCCACGCCCCAGAGCATGTGGTACTTGGTGCGGTCCCAGTCGGGGTCGCCGAATTCCCAGAACGCGAACCCCGTGGTGTACAGACCGCCGGTGGCCATGTTGACCGAGCAGAAGCCACCGTGGGCCGCCCAGTTGTAGGTGCCGAACTGGGTCGCCCACAGGCCGGTCAGGGCCTGCATCTGGTCGCGGCCGGTAAAAAACGCCAGCTTGCGCGGGTCGGTCTCGCGGATCTTCTGCAGACGCGTGGACAGCATGTCCAGGGCCTCGTCCCAGGAGATCGGCTCGAACTCGCCGGCGCCGCGCTCGGTGCCCGGCTTGCGGCGCATCGGCTGGTGCAGGCGCGCCGGGGACTGTTGCTTCATGATGCCGGCATTGCCCTTGGCACACAGCACACCCTTGTTGATCGGGTGGTGCCGGTTGCCCTGGATATAGCGGACCTTGTTGTTCTGGACCGTAACCTTGATGCCGCAGCGGCAGGCGCACATGTAGCAGGTGGTGTACTTGATCTCCTGCTCGCTGTGGTTCTCGAACTCGGGTAAGGCACTCATTCAGGCGACCCCATAGATTATGGTTTGCTTATTCACGCTGGGCATATTGGCCATAAAGAAGGCTTTTGACCAACGAAAAGTTCTTATCTAGAAATAAGCAAAAATAATCTACAAGAGAATTTATTTATTGCCGCATCGAATTTGGGGCCTTGTTGTGGCAATCGCGGAAAAGTGGTCTACGATGTGTACCATGAAACATATCGCCCCCAGCGACAGGACGGGACACCGTATGCAACAGCCCCTCAAGGACGAGAACGCCCTGGTCGACGCCTTCGGCCGCCGCATCGAATATGTCCGTCTCTCGGTCACCGACCGCTGCGACCTGCGCTGCTTCTACTGCATGCCCAAGGGCTTCCGCGACTTCGAAGAACCGGAGCACTGGCTCAGCTTCGACGAGATCGAACGCGTGATGGGGGCCTTCGGGCGGCTCGGCACCCGACGGGTGCGCCTGACCGGTGGCGAGCCGCTGGTACGCAAGAACCTCCCGGACCTGGCCGCACGCCTGAACGCCCTGCCCGGTATCGACGACATCTCGCTGTCCACCAATGCCACACGCATGGCGCGCCATGCCCAGGAGCTGAAAGATGCCGGGGTCGCCCGCATCAACGTCAGCCTCGACTCGCTCAAACCCGAGGTCTTCAAGGAGATCACCGGCGGCAAGTTAGAGAAGGTGCTGGACGGCCTGATGGCCTCCAAGGCCGCCGGGCTCGACCCGATCAAGATCAACATGGTGGTAATGGGCGGGATCAACGAGCCGGAAGTCGAGGACATGGTCGACTTCTGCATCGAGCACGGCTTCACCCTGCGCTTCATCGAGACCATGCCGATGGGCGACACCGGGCGCGAGGCGAAAGAGGGGCACTATGTGAACCTGCAGGATGTGCGCGCCCGTCTGGAGCCGCGCTACAACCTGGTGCCCGGCGTGATGCCCGGCGGCGGCCCGGCGCGCTACATGCAGATCCCGGATACCGACGTACGCATCGGCTTCATCACCCCGATCTCGCAGCACTTCTGCGACACCTGCAACCGCGTGCGCCTGTCGGTGGACGGCACCATCTATACCTGCCTGGGCAACGACCACAGCCTGAACCTGCGTCCCTACCTGCGCGAAGGCTGCAGCGATTCGGAGCTGGAAGAGCTGGTGATCCAGGCGATCAACCTGAAGCCCGAGCGTCACGAGTTCTCGGAACGCCCGGAGAAGGTCATGCGGTTCATGTCCATGACCGGCGGCTGACACCACCTCAAGGCTTCCCAAAAAGACCAAAAAGAAAGGCCCGTCTCGCTGGACGGGCCTTTCTTTTGAGGCATCCGGGCTGGGCACTGGTGCGGCCAAGGAAAAGCTGACTAGCCGAGCACCCCGCGCAGGATGAAGAAGAACACGATGGCCAGGATCGCCCCGGCCGGCAGGGTCACGATCCAGGACATGAAGATCATGCGCACCAGGCGCAGGTCGATCGCGGCGATCCCGCGCGCCATGCCGACCCCGAGGATCGCCCCCACCAGCGTATGGGTGGTGGAGATCGGCAGCCCGGTACCGGAGGCCAGCACCACGGTCGCGGCTGCCGCCGCGGTGGCCGCGTAACCGCGGCTGGGCGTGAGCTGGGTGATGCCGGTGCCGACCGTGGCGATTACCTTGTGGCCATAGGTGAACAGCCCGAACACGATCCCGAAACCACCCAGCAGCAGGACCCACATCGGCACCACGGTCTCCGGGTCCACCTCGCCGGTCTGGATCACGTCCACCACCGCAGCCAGCGGACCGACCGCGTTCGCGACATCGTTGGAGCCCAGCGCGAAGGCCATCGCGCAGCCGGTGACGACCATCATCACGCCGAAGACCTTCTCGACATCGCTGAAATGCGAGCCATGGGCCTGCGGGGTGACCTCCTCGAACCGCAAGCGCCGGATCGCAAAGAGCCCGACCACCACCACTGCCACGCTGATCAAAACGGCGAGGCTATAGGCCTGGCCGGTAGTCAGGTCCAGCCCGACGTGCGTCAGTCCCTTGAACATGGTAACCAGCGCGGTCACAAAGGCGGTCAGAAAGATATACAGCGGCGCCCAGCGCTTGGCGTTCTTCAACGGGTCGACCGTGTCGAGTATCAGCAGCTGGATACTGCGGAACAGCGCGAAGGCGATCATGCCGCCGATCATCGGCGACAGCACCCAGGAGATCGCGATGGTCCCGACGCGCTCCCAGCGCACCACCTCGAACCCGAGGCCCACCACCGCAAAGCCGATGATCGCGCCGATGATGGAGTGCGTGGTGGAGACCGGCCAACCGAAATAGGAGGCGGTCAATAGCCAGGTGCCCGCCGCCGCCAGCGCCGCCAGCATGCCGTAGACCAGGAGCGAGGGACTGTCCGCGAGCAGGGCGGCGTCCACCATCCCGCTGCGTATGGTCTGCGTGACCTCGCCGCCGGCCAGCCAGGCCCCGGCAAATACGAACACCGCGGCCACGAAGACCGCCTGGCGGATGTTCAGGGCCCGCGAGCCGACCGAGGTGCCCATCGCGTTGGCGACGTCGTTGGCGCCAATGCCCCAGGCCATGAAGAGCCCGAAGATGACTGCAAGGCCGAGCAACAGGGTGCCGTATTCCATGCGGTCCTCGGTACGTGGTGCGGGTGGTTACTTGGCCAGCATCAGCTGCAGGCGACTGCCCACGCGCTGGGCCAGATCGGCCAGCTCGCCTATGGAGTCGATCACGCGATACATGAAGATCACGTTCACCGGGGGCAACTCCGCCTCCTGGGCAAACAGGATCTCGCGGACCTCGCGCTGCGCCTCGTCGGATTCGTGCTCGATCTGGTCCAGCTCGGTCAGGATGTCGTTGACCACCTCGACCTCGTGCCCGCGAAAGCCCGCCTCGACCAGCTCGTCCAGCTCGTTGACCGCGCGCCCGGCCTGATTCACCGCATCCACACTGCGGTCCAGAAAGCGCTGCAATGGATCCTGCATGTTGGCCGGGAACTGCATCTGTCGGCCCAGCATCAGCCCTGCGATGTCCTTGGCCATGTTCGCGATACGGTCCTGGATCAGCAGGGTATCGAGCACGTCGCGGCGCGACATCGCCAGCATCATCCCCTTGGGCAGGTGCAGCCGCAGGTCCTTCTTCAGGCGGTCGGCCTCGTGCTCGAGCTTGACGATCTTCCTCTGCTGCACGCGCGCGGTGTCCCAATCGTCCCGGGCCATGGCCTCGATGAACGGCGGGAGCTCGGCGATGCAGGCACGCACCTTCTCCATGTGCGCCTGCAGGGGGCGCACCGGTGAACGGCCGAATAGCTCGAAAACGAAGTTCTTGGGGCTCATGGCGGCGCAAAGAATGTCACAAGCGCGCAATGTACCGCAAAACAACCCTGAACACCCTGTTCCACACGGGCGAATGTGCGCGGCGTGCGCTACACTCGCGGGTCAGAGCTGGGGGTGCCCGCCATGGATGCGGGCTGAGAGAGTCCCCTTGAACCTGAACCAGTTCACACTGGCGGAGGGAAGCTCGGTGCTCGTTCCAGTCCGCGCGCGACCCGTTCGCAGTCTGTCCGGCCCGTTCCGATCCCTCTGCCACCACGCCCGAGTTGCAGAGGTCATCGTATGAGCGCCATCCCCGAGTCCTTCGCCCGCAAGACCGCCCAGGTCTCTGCCGACGTCACGCGCCCGTTCCCCAGTTCCGAGAAGGTCTTCGTGCAGGGTTCGCGCCCGGACATCCGCGTGCCGTTCCGCCAGGTCGCACAAAGCCCCACGCTGACCTCCGGCACCCCGGAAGAGAACCCCCCGATCCCGGTTTACGACACCTCCGGACCGTACACGGATCCGGACGCGACCATCGATCTGCACCGAGGCCTGGCGGACCTGCGGGGCCCGTGGATCGACGAGCGCGCGGACACCGAATGGCTGGACGGCCCGAGCTCGGAGTACGGCCGCGCCCGCGCCGCCGATCCGGAACTGGCGAGCCTGCGCTTCGAACACCTCCGCCCGCCGCGCCGCGCGAAGGCCGGCGTGAACGTCTCGCAGATGCACTATGCCCGCCAGGGCATCATCACCCCGGAGATGGAATTCGTCGCCATCCGCGAGAACAACCGCCTCGAGGCGCTGCGCGCCGATCCGCGTTACAAGAAGCTGCTCCGCCAACACGCCGGCGAGTCGTTTGGGGCCTCCATCCCGGACGAAATCACGCCCGAGTTCGTGCGCGACGAGATCGCCCGCGGCCGTGCCATCATCCCCGCGAACATCAATCACCCGGAGCTCGAGCCGATGATCATCGGCCGCAACTTCCGGGTGAAGGTGAACACCAACATCGGCAACTCCGCGGTCACCTCCTCGATCGAGGAGGAGGTGGAGAAGCTCGTCTGGTCCGCACGCTGGGGCGGCGACACCCTGATGGACCTGTCCACCGGCAAGAACATCCACGAGACCCGCGAGTGGATCCTGCGCAACTCGCCGGTGCCGATCGGCACCGTGCCGATCTACCAGGCATTGGAGAAGGTCGACGGCAAGCCCGAGGATCTGACCTGGGAGCTGTTCCGCGACACCCTGATCGAACAGGCCGAACAGGGCGTGGATTACTTCACCATCCACGCCGGTGTGCGCCTGCAGTACGTGCCGCTGACCGCCGACCGGGTGACCGGCATCGTCTCCCGCGGCGGATCGATTATGGCCAAGTGGTGCCTGGCGCATCATCAGGAGAACTTCCTCTATACGCATTTCGACGAGATCTGCGAGATCATGCAGGCGTTTGACGTCTCGTTCTCGCTGGGCGACGGCCTGCGCCCCGGCTGTCTGGCCGATGCCAACGATGCCGCGCAGTTCGGCGAGCTGGAGACCCTGGGCGAGCTGACGCAGAAGGCCTGGGCGCACGACGTGCAGGTGATGATCGAGGGCCCCGGCCACGTGCCGCTGCAGAAGGTGAAGGAGAACGTCGACAAGGAGCTGGAGGACTGCTTCGAGGCGCCGTTCTACACCCTCGGCCCGCTGGTCACCGACATCGCCCCGGCCTACGACCACATCACCTCCGGGATCGGCGCGGCCAACATCGGCTGGTACGGCACCGCGATGCTCTGCTACGTCACCCCCAAGGAGCACCTGGGCCTGCCCAACAAGCAGGACGTGCGCGACGGCATCATCACCTACAAGATTGCCGCCCACGCCGCCGACCTGGCCAAGGGCTTCCCCGGCGCGCAGTTGCAGGACAATGCACTGTCCAAGGCGCGCTTCGAGTTCCGCTGGGAGGACCAGTTCAACCTGGCGCTGGACCCGGAGCGCGCGCGCGAATTCCACGACGAGACCCTGCCCAAGGAGGCGCACAAGGTCGCCCACTTCTGCTCCATGTGCGGCCCCAACTTCTGCTCGATGAAGATCACCCAGGACGTGCGCGACTACGCCGCGGCCCAGGGCCTCTCGGAGGACGAGGCCCTGAAGAAGGGCCTGCAGGAAAAGGCAGTCGAATTCGTCGAGAAGGGCGCGAAGATCTACCGCGAGGTGTAAGCCGGCGGGCCTGGCCCGGGTGAGGCCGCGCTAGCGCACCTCGATGCGGTCGCGGCCGTTCTCCTTCGCCGCATACAGGGCCTGGTCGGCACGATCGAAGGTGTCGACCCGGCTTTCACCCGGCCGGTATTCGGTCACGCCGAAGCTCGCGGTGCGCCGCCCGACCGTCTCAAAGTCAAAGGCATTGATGCGGGCCTGCAGGCCACTGGCGACCAGTTGTGCCTGCGCGACGGGAGTCTGCGGCAGCAGCACGAAGAACTCCTCGCCCCCGATGCGGCCGATCGCATCCACCTCGCGCAGGTTCTGGCGCAGCAGCTCGGCGAACTGCCGCAACACCGCATCGCCGGCACTGTGGCCCCAGGTATCGTTCACTGCCTTGAAGTGGTCGATATCGACCAGGATCACCGAAAACGGCTGCCCGTAGCGCTCGGCGCGGGCCCGCTCCTCCTCGAACAACCGCTCGATGTGCGCCCGGTTCCACAGGGAGGTCAGCTCGTCGATCTGTGCCGAACGGGCCAGCTGACGCTGCTGCAGAAAAGTGTGCTTGTGGGCCTTTTCCAGGATAAAGGCACTCATGCCACCGAAGGAGAAGGCGGCCAGCACCCACAGGAGATGCAGCTGGATCAGCTCGCCCGGCATGGCATTGCGGAAGGCAGCCGCAATCACCAGCACGACAATCGCGAGGGCGGCCATCGAGGCCTGGCGCAGGGGCAGACCCGATATCGCGAAGGTCCACATGATGCTGAGATAGATCTCGGGGGCGAAGACCAGAAACTGCGGCGACCCCGTATTCAGGTAGAGATTGGCGCCATTCGCAATCACCGGCGCCACCATCAGCAGGGCCCACATCGGCCGCTGCAGGCGTGCACGGAAGCTCATGGCGGCTACGACCAGCAGCAGCCCCGGGACCAGCACTGCGTGAGCCAGCAGTCTTGGGGCCTGCAGGTCGGTAGCCACCGACTGTTCGACGGCGGCATAAAGGAGGTACATCAGGGCCGTCAGAAACGCGATATAGCGGACCTGCGGAATCCGCACCTGGCGGTGCCAGGCGTCAAATGCACGTCGAACGGTCGCGTCTTCCCGGTGCAGCGGATCCGCCAGGACCCTCAGGCGCCTGGTGTTCTCCAAACTCCGACTCCTTTCATTGTTCACGGGCGCACATGCGCGGCCCTGCATCCCTTCCACGCACACAACGAACGGGGCCGGGCGAGATGCCAGTTGAAAGTGGCGAGCCCTTGCCGCCGTGATTACATGGCGCCGGCCATACCGCCCAGACCCATCATGCCGATACCGAACAGCATGCCGACGACCATCAGGACCAGGTAGATCAGCAGCAGCACGCCGAAGATGGTGAAGTAGATGCGCAGCCGGCTCAGTGCGTACTTGATCTCCAGCGGGTCGGCACTATCGAACGCGCGCTGCGAGGCGCCCGCCGCCTGCATCAGCACCACCCCGGCCCAGATCGGGATCCAGGCGATCAAAATGCCGACGATGGACAGGGCGGTAAGCACGCCCGAGATGATCAGCATCACGCCGATCAACTGCATCCAGAACTTGCCGCGGACCAGCGGTTCGATCAGTTCGCGAAGCTGCGGATTAGCTGTCGATTCTGCTTCCATGCGAATACTCCTGCCCGTTGGGTTGGTAACGGTTTCGAGCATAGCAGCCTGACCGGGGCACCGCGCATTGTTCGCCATCGGGGCGAAAGGCATACTCGGGCGGTACACCGCAGCTGCGCAATGGAGGCCGCATGAGCGATCAGGGACGAGACAGTGAACGCGAGCGTAGTGGACCGCAGGGGACCATGCTGTTCCAGGGCGCGACTTTGCCGGAAACGGAAGCCACCGCAGAGCCGTCGCAGACGCCCCCCGGTGGACACCCCGTCCTGGTGGGCGTCGTCGAACCCTTCCGCCAGCAACGCCTGACCCTCAAGCCTGGCAAACAGTCCGTCGGCCGGCAGGGCGACAATGACATTGTGCTGCAGGAAGGCAGTGTCTCGTCGCAACACGCCTGGCTGGTCAACGACGGCGGAGTCTGTCGCGTGGTCAACCTGCTCTCGACGAACGGCACCTGGGTGAATGAGCGCAAGGTACACGAGGCCACGCTGAATGACGGCGACCATGTCCGTTTCGGGCGCGCGGAGTTCATCTTCCGGCGCCGGGATGACGGCTCGGAGGTGGTACCCACCAGTGGCGTGCGGCGCTCCTCCTGGCGCTGGATCGGGGTGGCAGTCACGATCCTGGTGCTCGCGGCGGGCGCGCGCATCCTGCTTGAAAGCACCTGAACGAGCCGTCCGGCGTGCAGCGGATCGGTCGCTATGGCGTAGGCGAGGAGATCGGTCGCGGGGCCATGGCCGTGATCTATCGCGGCTTCGACCCGGAGATCCGCCGCGAGCTTGCGATCAAGTGCCTGCAGGATGACTACGCACGCCGGCCCGAGTACCGCCGACGATTTCTGGCCGAGGCGCGCGCAGCCGGCACGCTGACCCACCCGGGAATCGTGACGATTTTCGATGTCGGCGAATCCGGGGACCGCCCGTTCATCGCAATGGAACTGCTGGACGGGATTACGCTCGCCGCCTTCGCTGAGCAGTTCCGCCCGCTGCTGTTGCGCAACGTCCTGAAGATCGCGATCCAGCTGACCGAGGCGCTGGATTACGCCCACCGCAATGGCGTGGTGCATCGCGATATCAAGCCGGAGAACATCATCGTCACCAGCGCCACGGTGAACATCAAGGTGATGGACTTCGGTATTGCCCAGACCCTGAATGACCCCGCCTGGCGGTCCGACTCGGATGGCTACGTCGCCGGCTCGCCCCACTACATGGCTCCGGAACAGATTCGCGGGCTGCCCACTGACGCCCGCGCGGACCTCTACTCGGTCGGGGTCGTCCTGTATGAACTGCTCACCGGTTCGACACCCTTTCGCGGGCACGAGGTCGAGGGACTGCTGACCCGCGTGGTGCGCGACCCTCCGCCACCCTTGCGTCCGATCGTCCAGGATTGCCCTCCAGAGCTGATCGACTTGGTCGCACGGCTGCTGGAGAAACAACCGGACCAGCGCTACCAGTCCGCCGGCGAGCTGCTGGTAGAGCTGCAACGGCTCGACGAAGAGCGCATGGAGCGCGAGCGAGCTGGCGCCGGACGGCGGATCATCCCGCTGCGGTGGCGCTGGCCGGCAATCCTCGTGGGGACCGTGGCCATCACGCTGGCAGCCGCCGGTGCCCTGGTACAGAAAAAACAGAACGAGGTGATCACGGACCTGGCCTTCGACTACGGGTCCACGCTGGCGCAGATCATCTCGGTGGAGAGCGCGGAGGACCTGCTACTGGAAGACACCATCGCCGTACAGGGGCGGCTGCAGGACATGCAGGACAATCGCGAGATTGCCCTGCTGAGCGTGGCCGACCACCAGGGGCGCGTGGTGGCGAGCAGCGATCGCGCATCGCTTGGCAGCCCATTTGAATCGCCCCCGGAGGAGCACCTGCTGACCCGCCGCGGGGGGCAGGCGATCTGGTCCCTGGAGGACCCGGACGGGCGCGAGATGTTCCTGTTCGAGGCACCCGTGCGCTTTCAGGAGATCGAGATCGGGCGGCTACAGGTGGGGCTCTCGACGCGCTCGCTGCGGGCCGCCAATCAGACCACATTACTGGCCCTGACGCTGCTCGCGCTGGTGACGCTGCTTGCCGTTTCGCTGGGCGCCTACGTACTCGCACGCCGCTTGCAGGCCCCGCTGGACACCCTGCGCGGGGCCCTCGACCAGATCGGGCAGGGCCGGCTGGACACACGCATCCGCGCCCGGCGACGCGATGATTTCGAACGGGTCTACGCCGCCTACAACGCGATGGCGGACTCGCTGGAGGCGCGCATGAAGCAGCGCCCGACACCCCAACGGCAAGTCCCGCAAGCGGAATCCGACAGCGAGCGGACGCTGATACTGGAAGAAGAGAGGGAGGCAGGCCGCCCGGAACGGACACCCCCCGCTTGAGCAAGCCGGGCCCCGGCTACAGGAGCTCGGTGTCGTCGTGCGAATAGGGTGGCGCGCAACTGCACAGGATATGCAGCGGCTCGGCCCCGGTGTTGCGGATGTTGTGCGGGGTGCCGGGATGGATGCAGACGGTATCCCCGACCGTCACCTCGAAGGTCTCCTCCCCGAGCCGCATCTCTCCGCGTCCGCGGGTGATGTGGTAAAGCTCCTCGGTCTGCGCATGGCGATGCAGGTGCGTGGTCGCACCCGGGGCGACCACTGCCTCGGCGAGGCTCTGGGTCGCGTTGCCATGGGTATCCGGGTGCATCAGCTCGCGGATTTCGGAGCCGTCCTTGGTGTCGTAGGCCGGGATGTCGTCGTAGCGCGTATGCATGATCGGCCTCATGCCGGCCCGGGGACTTCCTCGAGCAACAGGCTGCAGCCACCCATGGCGGCGGGCTTGGGTACCCCCATCAATTCCAGCACCGTCGGGGCCACATCGGCCAGGCCGCCCCCGGTACGCAGGCGCCAGCGCTGCGAGTCGGTAATCATGCACATCACCGGGTAGATCGTGTGCTGGGTGTGCGGGTCGCCGGTCACCGGGTCGATGTACTCGTCGCAGTTGCCGTGGTCGGCCGTCACGATCACGGAGTAACCCGCATCCTTCGCCGCGTCCAGCACGCGTCCGACCTCGCGATCCAGCACCTCGACCGCCTCGATCAGGGCCTCGCGCTTGGCTGTGTGGCCCACCATATCGCCATTGGCAAAGTTCACCAGGATGAACCCGTAGCGTCCGCCTTCCATAGCCTTGATGGTCTCGTCGGCCACCTCGACCGCGCTCATCTCCGGCTGCTCATCGTAGGTGTCCACCGGCGGCGAGGGCACCATCACGCGCTGTTCTCCGGCGTAGGGCTCTTCCTTCCCACCGTTGAAGAAGAAGGTGACGTGGGCGTATTTCTCGGTCTCCGCGCAGTGGAACTGCGGGATACCGGCGGAGGCGATCGTGCTCCCCAGGGTGGTCGAGGGGCGCTCGGGCGGGAAGGCGATCGGCGACAGGAACCGCGGGTCGTACTCGGTCAGGCAGGTCTCGGCCACCGGACGGAAGTCGCCACGGTCAAAGCCGTCGAAGTCGTCCAGGCCCAGCGCGGCCGTCAACTGGCGCGGCCGGTCGTTGCGGAAGTTGAACAGCACACAAACCGCATCCTGCCCGAGCGGGGCCCCGCCATTGATGATGCGGGGGTTGATGAACTCGTCGTCCTCGCCAGCGGCATAGGCGGCCTCGATGGCCTCGCGCGCCGAGGCCGCGGGCTCGCCCTCGGCGTAGGCGATCGCGCGGAAGGCCTTTTCGGTGCGACTCCAGCGCTTGTCCCGATCCATGGCGTAATAACGCCCGCATACCGTGGCAATGGCACCACCGGCGTTGGCCAGCTCATCTTCCAGCGGGTCGAGGTAGTTGAGCGCGGAACGCGGGGCCGTGTCGCGACCATCGGTGATCATGTGCACCATCGGCCTGGCGCCTTCGCGCTGGCAAATCTCGACCAGCGCGCGCAGGTGGCGAATATGCGAATGCACGCCGCCATCGGAGACCAGGCCGATCAAGTGCAGCGGCAGATCATTGTTGGCGGCCGCGCGCGCGGCACTGACCAGGGCATCGTTCTCGTAAAAGCTGCCATCGGCGATGGAGTCGTCGATGCGCACCAGATCCTGGTTGATCACAGTCCCGGCACCCAGGGTCAGGTGGCCCACCTCGGAGTTGCCCATCTGGCCGTCTGGCAGGCCAACGGCACGGCCACAGGCATCCAGCGTGGTATGGGCATGGGTGGACAGGTACTCGTCAAGGCGCGGGGTGTTGGCCTCGGCGTAGGCGTTGTTCACCTTGGAGGGGTTTACTCCGACCCCGTCCATGACGATCAGCAGGACGGGGCGGCGGGGGGTCGGACGGGGGTCGGCCATCGCGGGTTCGTTACCTGGGTCAATGGGTTATCCGGGCATTTTAGCAAGTTCCAATGCGCAGATGGATGCCGCGGTGATCCAGGAGACGCTGGCATGTGAAACAGTGAGCGTCTCCCGGGGAAATTGATCAATGATCTCCTAGCGGAAACGCCCCTCGTCATAGTCTTCCTGCGAGGGTCCCCCATCGCCCCGGGCATCGTCACGGGCGGGTTCCTGCGGCGTGTCGTCCTGCGCCGAATCGGTGTCTGGTGTTTCGTCCGTCTGCGATTCGGAGGACTTGCGTGCCTCTTTCTGGCGCTGGAGCTCGGCCTGTTCCGCCTCGATGCGATCGAGCTCGGCATCCATCTCCTCGTCGGTCATCGGGGTGTAGCCCGCGCGCGCCGAGGCCGGGGTCTCCCGCGCGCTGGAGGTGGCCACACCGCCTGTGGCCGTGGCGGTGGCGGCCTTGCGGCTAGAGGCGCCAGACGCACCCTTGCCGCCACCGCCGGGCCCACCGCCCGGGTCGTCGGGGCCATCGCCGGAGTCATCGCTCAGGTCATCGGCCTCGTCGCCACCCTGCGCGCTGCGCTTCTCGGCCTTCTTGCGTTCCATGATGCGCGAGAGTATCAGCCCGATCTCGAACAGCAGCCACATCGGCAAGGCCAGCAGCGTCTGCGAGATGATATCCGGCGGCGTGAGCACCATGCCAATCAGGAACACCCCCACGATCACGTAGGGACGCTTCTTGGCCAGCTTGTCGGGTGTGGTCGCCCCCAGCGAGACCAGCAGGATCGTCGCCACCGGCACCTCGAATGCGATGCCGAACGCGATGAACAGCATGATCACGAACGAGAGATAGCGCGAGATGTCGGTCATCACCGACACCCCCTCCGGGGCGGTCGCGGTGAAGAAGGCAAAGATCAGCGGGAAGACCACGAAATACGCGAAGGCCATCCCGAGGTAGAACAGGATGGTGGACGAGGCCACCAGCGGCAGGGCCATGTTCTTTTCGTGGCTGTAAAGACCCGGCGCCACAAACGACCAGACCTGATAGAGCAGATACGGGATGCTGATCACCACGGCCAGCAGCAGGACCAGCTTGAACGGGATCAGGAACGGCGCGGCCACGTCGATCGCGATCATGCTGGTGCCTTCCGGCAAGTGCTGCATCAGCGGATCGGCCAGCCACGTGTAGATCGGGTTGGCGAACGGGAACAGCACCAGGAACACCACCAGAATGGCGATGAACATCCTGAGGACGCGATCACGCAGCTCGATCAGATGCGTGAGCAGGGTTTCGGTGGCCTCCGGACTCGGTTCGACCTCCGGCTTGGTCTTGCTCATGAGTGCTTGTCGGGGGCCTGGTCGTCGTGAGTGGAGTCGCTTGCCTGATCCGGGGGGGCATCCGGGCGGTCCGCGGACTCGGGGGTATCCGACTTCGCGGTCCGCCGCGGGCGCACGGCCGGCTTCTTGCGCTTGGGCCGGTCAGTCTCCCCGGCGCGCGCCTTGCGTTCGGCTTCCAGCGCCGGGTCATCGGTCATCAGGTTGCCGTCCATGCCCGCGCGGGCCGGCACCCGGCGCACTTCGGCCTGTTCGGGGCCGGCCTCGCCTTCCGCGTCATCCGCATCCGGCGCGCGGCGCTCACGGACGGCCGGCTTGTTCGCCTTTTTCTCCGTCGCCGCGCGCTTTTCGTCCAGGGCCTTCAGGTGGTCCTGCGTCAGCCCCTTGCGGGCAGAGGATTTGCCTTCGATATCCTCGCGCAGATCCTTTTCGGTTTCCTCGAGGTCCTCGCGGAGATCTTTCTCGGTCTCCTCCATCGTGCCCTTGAGCTGACGGATCTCGCGCTCCTGGCTCTTGAGCATCTTGCGCAGCTCTTCGGTCTGCAGCTCCTGTTCGAAGTCCGAGCGCACGCTGTGCACGAAACGCCGGGTCTTGCCCACCCAGCGCCCGATCTCGCGCGCAAGGCCGGGCAGCCGCTCCGGCCCCACGACCAGGAGCGCGACCAGCACGATGATGATGATCTCCCAGAAACCGATGTCGAACATGCGCTAGCGCCGCCCGAGTCCGGTCGTTCCGCGCGGGGCGCGGATCAGGATTTCTTGTCCGACTGCGAGGCCTCGGTTTCCTGCTCCGAGTTCTTCTTCACCTCACCGTCGACCACGCGCCCCTTGTCGCCGGTCTGGTCCTCGACTTCGGGGGTCTCGCCATCCTGGCCTTCCGCGTTTTCACCCTGCTTGTTCTCGCCGTCCGGATCCTTGACCGCCTGACGGAAGTTCTTCAGCGCGGAGCCGACGTCGCCACCCATGTTGCGCAACTTCTTCGTGCCGAACAGCAGCACGACGATGAGCAGGATAATTAGAAGTTGCCAGATGCTGATGCCACCAATACCCATGGACTCTCTCCAAGATCATTCGACTTTGAAACAAGCCTGAACGGCGTCAGGCCCATAATCAATACGCAGCGTTTTATTTATCGTTTTTATCGGAGCGCTGCCCACTGCGTCGGCGCGCGGCCTTTTCCGCGATACCGGACAATCCGAACCGCCGCGCCAGCTCGTCGAGGACGTCGTCGGGGTGACGGCCCCGAGCGGCAAGGACAACAAGGCTATGAAACCACAGGTCGGCCATCTCCGATACCAGCGCGTCGCTGTCGTCGTTCTTCCCGGCGATGATGGTCTCCGCCGACTCCTCGCCGAGCTTTTTCAGCATCTCGTCGAGCCCCCGGGCGTGCAGCTTCGCCACATAGGACCGCTCCGGGTCGGCCTGGCGCCGCTGTTCGATCACCTCGGCCAGCGCACTCAGGAGCTCGGCACCCGCCGGGGTATCGGACGCACGCCCGGCCATCAGGCGGCCACCCCGGCGTCGTTCGGCCGCACGGGTACACCCGCCGCGGCCATCGCGTCCTTCGCCTCGCCCACCGTGTGCTGACCGAAATGGAAGATGCTGGCCGCCAGCACTGCATCGGCATGCCCCTCGGTCACGCCCTCGACCAGGTGCTGCAACTCGCCCACGCCACCGGAGGCGATGACCGGGATACCCACGGCGTCGCTGACCGCCCGGGTCAGCTCCAGATCAAACCCGATCCGGGTGCCATCACGATCCATGCTGGTCAGCAGGATCTCGCCAGCCCCGAGGGACTCCATCCGCTGCGCCCACTCAATCACCTCGAGACCGGTCTCGCGACGCCCACCGTGGGTGAACACCTCCCAGCGAGGGGGCTCGCCGTCCGCGCTGACGCGCTTGGCGTCGATTGCCACCACGATGCACTGGCTGCCGACCCAGTCGGCCGCCTCGCGCACCAGCTCCGGACGATGCACGGCGGCGGTATTGATCGAGACCTTGTCGGCTCCAGCGTTCAGCAGGCGGCGGATGTCCTCCACCGCTCGCACGCCGCCCCCCACGGTCAGCGGGATGAAGACCTCGCGCGCCACCTCCTCGACCACATGCAGGATGGTGTCGCGGTCGTCACTGGAGGCCGTAATGTCGAGGAAGGTGATCTCGTCCGCGCCCTGCGCGTTGTAGCGCCGCGCGATCTCCACCGGGTCGCCAGCATCGCGGATGCCCACAAAGTTCACGCCCTTGACGACGCGGCCGGCATCGACATCCAGGCAGGGGATGATGCGCTTGGCCAGCATCTCAGCCCCCGGACGCCGCCTTGCGCGCCTCTTCGAGCGTGAACGCGCCCTCGTACAGCGCGCGTCCGACGATGGCCCCCGTGATGCCCTCTTCCTCGTTCTCGGCGAGCTGGCGCAGGTCATCCAGCGAGCTGATCCCGCCGGAGGCGATCACCGGCACGCGCACATTGCTGGCCAGGCGGGCGGTGGCCTCGACATTGGGACCCTTCATCATCCCGTCGCGGGCGATATCGGTATAGACGAACGCCACCACGCCATCGGCCTCGAAATGCTGGGCGAGGTCGATTACATCGTGGTGCGACAGCTTCGACCAGCCATCCACCGCCAGCTTGCCGTCCTTCGCGTCCAGCCCGACGATGATGCGCCCGGGAAACTCCAGGCACAGGTCATTAACGAAGTGCGGCGCGCTCACCGCGCGGGTGCCGATAATCACGAACTCGACACCCGCATCCAGGTAGGCCTGCACGGTGTCCTCGTCGCGAATCCCGCCGCCGATCTGGATCGGCAGGTCGGGGAAGGCCTCGGCGATCGCATGCACGGCCTCGGCATTACGCGGATGGCCCGCGAAGGCGCCATCCAGGTCGACGATGTGCAGGCGCTCCGCCCCGGCATCCACCCAGCGCTTCGCCATCTCGACCGGGTCTTCGCCGAACACGGTGGAATCCTCCATCTTGCCCTGGCGCAGGCGCACGCATTTGCCTTCCTTCAGATCGATTGCAGGAATGACCAGCATCTTCGACTCCTCACGCAGCCCCGGGACCCTCACCGTCCCAGCGCAGAAAGTTGTGCAACAGGCGCAGCCCGCAGGCGGCGCTCTTCTCCGGGTGGCACTGCATGGTGAACAGCGAGCCGCGCGCCAGTGCCGAGGCAAAGGTCTCGCCATAATCGGTGCGCCCGGCGATATCCGCCTCGTTCTCGGGCAACACGCGATAGCTGTGTACAAAATAGAACCACGGCGTCTCGGGCAGGCCGTGCCACAGGGCGTGCTCGCCCGTCGGCAGGACCCGGTTCCATCCCATGTGCGGGATCTTCAGGCGCCGGCCGCCCGGGCCTTCGCGTTCCGGGAAACGTGCGACCCGCCCCGGCAGTATGCCCAGAAGATCGACCCCGCCGCTCTCCTCGCTGTGCTGCATCAGGATCTGCTGCCCCAGGCACAGACCCAGGAAAGGCCGATCCGAAGTCAGCTCGGGCAGCAGGCGATCGAGCCCCCGCGAGGCCAGCGCCCGCATCGCATCGCCGGCCGCCCCCTGCCCCGGGAAGACCAGGCGATCCGCCTCGCGCAGGGTGTCGGGGTCGTCCGTCAGCAGGATGCGCTGATCGGCACCGGACTCGTGTTCGAGCGCGCGAACCACCGAGTGCAGGTTACCCATGCCGTAGTCAATGACGGCAACTGTTTCCATGGCCGGGAAATCCCTTCCGTGATTCGCGTTACAGGCTGCCCTTGGTCGACGGGGTAATCCCCTCCGCGCGCGGGTCGGCCTCGGCCGCCATGCGCAGCGCGCGCCCAAAGGCCTTGAAGATGGTCTCGGCCACGTGGTGCGCGTTGTCTCCGCGAATACTGTCGATGTGCAGGGTCATCCAGGCGTGGTTGACCAGCCCCTGGAAGAACTCGTGAAAGAGATCCACATCGAACTCGCCGATGTGCGACCGCCGAAAGTCCGCGTGCATCTCCAGCCCCGGGCGCCCGGAAAAGTCGATCACTACCCGCGCCAGGGCCTCGTCCAGCGGGACGTAGGCATGGCCATAGCGACGAATGCCCTTCTTGTCCCCGAGGGCCTTGGCCAGCGCCTGCCCGAGCGTGATGCCGACATCCTCGACGGTGTGATGCGCGTCGATGTGCAGGTCGCCCTGCGCGCGCACCGAGAGATCGACCATGCCGTGGCGGGCCACCTGGTCGAGCATGTGATCGAGGAACGGGACACCGGTTTCCAGCTGGCTTGTGCCCTTGCCATCAAGGTTGAGCTCGACGGTGATCTGGGTTTCGAGGGTGTCGCGGCGGACGCTAGCGGTACGTTCAGTCATGATTCCGATTCAAGACGACAAAGGCCCAGTGTAGCAAGGCTGGCCACGGCCCGGTACGCACACCGGATCGGGGCATTCGCTTGTCATGTAACTGGCAAAAAAAAGCCGGGACCCGAAGGCCCCGGCTGGACGTCAGGAAGCGAGGCTTCCTTAGCCGACTTCGACTTCGGTCGAATCGGATTCGCCCTTGTTGTCCGTCCAGGAGATGGACACGGTGTCGCCGGCGGAACCGTCGAACTCGACCTGCAGGAACGGGTTACGAGAGACGGTGAAGTTCCAGTAGGCGGTAATGGCGTCTTCGCCGTTACGCTTGATTTCCACGGTTTCGATGAAGTGCGGGCCACCGTCATCATCCGGGACCAGCATGTTATGGCTCATCAGAGCGCGGACGTTAACAACGCCGTTGCTTTCCTGGGCGCGAACTCGAATAGACATATCTTATTCCTCCAATAGGGTTCGATCAGCGATAGGGACGCGCGGCTTAACCGCCGCAGCCACCGACCGTGACCTTCACTTCGCGGACCGCCTTGTACCAGCTGTCGCCGGACTTCACGGCGGCCACGACGTTCGAGGACTCACCCAGACGGATACGGCTGGACACTTTCGGCTTGGTGCCGGAGGCCAGGATGTAGTGGGCGGTCGCGGAGAAGTCGTTTTCCTCGGCGAACAGGGCGATTTCGGTGACGTCATCCAGGCTGGTTTCGATCGAAACCGGGACCACGGCGCCGTTTTCGGCGATTTCCGGGGCGCTCAGATCGATGTCGTCGCTGTCCGGGATGTCGGTGGAGCCGAGCGCAGCTTCCATCGCGGCGTCCAGGCCCTGGGCCTCGAACGTGGAGGACGGCCAGGCGGCCAGCAGCTTGCTCGGAGCCAGCAGGCCAGCCCCAACGGCCACGCCGACGGTGCCGGCGGCGAGAGTGCCTTTCAGGAAGACACGACGCTTGGTGCTAATCATGGAGATCTCCTCTCATCTTTTTGGGTCAGTTCCGGGTTATCCGGCGGCGTTTTCGCGGTTGCCCGCGTTTACGCCTGTTGCTTTGGACGGCGACCCCCGGGGATCTATTCCTTGGGGTCGGGCTCCATCGCTGACCAGCTTCAGTGGTCTTCTGCTGGTCTGGCAGGTTCATCCTCCCAAAGTTCGCTGAATCGATGATGAACGAATCACCAAGGGTCCAAAATCGGGTGAATGACAGCGGATGAACCTGAAGCCAGCGCCGTATCAATGGCACACTATCGCCCTTCATTGCAACGACACCCCGGAACGAACATGCGCTCATGCAAGGCCCAGTGGCTCCTGATTGCGGTCGTGGTCGTGCTCGGCACGATGCAGATGCTCGCCTCCTGCGGGCAGAAGGGCGACCTCTACCTGCCCGATGACGACGACCCTGCCGAGGAGCGCCGCTGAATGGATTACTTCGACTACCACGGTGACACGCTGCATGCCGAAGGCGTGGCGCTGGACCACCTCGCCCAGCTGGTGGGTACGCCCGCCTACGTGTATTCGCGCGCCACGCTGGAGCGCCACTACCGCGCGTTCAGCGAGGCCCTGCTCGGCACCCCGCACCAGGTCTGCTTCGCGGTAAAGGCGAACTCCGCACTGGGGGTACTGAACGTGCTCGCGCGCCTGGGCGCCGGCTTCGACATCGTCTCCGGCGGCGAGCTGGAGCGCGTGCTGCGCGCCGGTGGCGACCCGGCGAAGGTCGTGTTCTCGGGCGTCGGCAAGACCGCGGCCGAGATGCGCCGGGCACTGGAGGTCGGCATCCACTGCTTCAACGTCGAATCCGCCCCGGAGCTGGAGCGGCTGGAGTCCGTTGCAGCCGAGATGGGCGTGACCGCGCCGGTCTCGATCCGCGTGAATCCGGATGTCGACGCCGAGACCCATCCCTATATCGCCACCGGGCTGCGCGAGAACAAGTTCGGCGTGGCGATCGAGGAGGCGCCGGCACTGTATGCCCGAGTGCGTGACAGCCAGCACCTGGAGGCCACCGGCGTCGATTTCCACATTGGCTCGCAGCTGACCCGGATCGACCCGTTCACTGACGCCCTGAAACGCGTACTGGCGCTGGTCGACCAGCTGGCCGACGACGGCATCGAGCTCGAACATATCGATGTCGGCGGCGGGCTGGGCGTGCGCTACCGTGACGAGACCCCGCCGGAGCCGGACGCCTGGGCCAGTGCCCTGCGCGAGGTCATGGGCGAGCGCTCGCTGAAGGTGCTGCTGGAACCCGGCCGGGCGATCGCGGCGAACGCCGGGGTGTTCCTGACCCGCGTGGAATACCTCAAGCACACCGAGGCCCACGACTTCGCGATCGTCGACGGGGCGATGAACGACCTGCTGCGCCCGGCCCTTTATGGCGCCTGGCAGGAGATCATCCCGGTCGTGCAGCGCAAGAACACCGAGACCCGCACCTACGACATCGTCGGCCCGGTCTGCGAGACCGGCGATTTCCTCGGCCGCGAACGCGAACTGGCACTGGCCGCGGGCGACGTGCTCGCCGTGCGCTCGGCCGGGGCCTACGGCTATGTAATGGCCGGCAACTACAATTCGCGCCCGCGCCCGCCGGAGATCATGGTCGACGGCGACCACTTCCAGATCATCAACCGCCGCGAGCAGGTCGACCACCTGATGATGCGCGAGAGCATGCTGCCCCGGGACCCCGAAGACGCAGACCCGGACGACGAAAACCCGCCCGGGAGCGTGGGCCCGTGATCCCGCGCCGTCCGGAACCGGAGCTGATGCTGGAGCCTGCGCAGGCCCGGGCCTATGCCGAGGCCGACTTCGCCGCCCCGCACGAAGGCTTCGTGGACGCCTTCGCAGAGGCCTTCCCGGGCCCGGTCACCGGCCCCGTACTGGATCTCGGCTGCGGGCCGGGCGATGTCTCGCTGCGCTTCGCCGCACGCTACCCGGCCTGCGAGGTCGACGGGCTCGACGGCGCGCCCGCGATGCTGGCCGCCGGTGACGCGCTGATGGCCGGCCACCCGGCCGCGCCGCGCGTGCACCTGGCCGAGGGCTGCCTGCCCGAGGTGCGCGGCCCGCGCGCCCCGTATGCCACGATCATCAGCAATTCCCTGCTGCATCACCTGCATGAACCCGCGGTACTGTGGCAGACCATCCGGCGCGATGGCGCACCCGGCGCGGCCGTGTTCGTGATGGACCTGCGCCGGCCCGACTCGGAGCAAACGGTCAAGGCCCTGGTCGCGGAGTACGCAGCCGAGGACCCGGACGTGTTGCGCCGCGACTTCGAACACTCCCTGCACGCGGCCTTCACGCCCGACGAGGTGCGCGAGCAGCTGGCCGATGCCGGACTCGACGGCTTCGCCGTCCGCGCCACCACGGACCGGCACATGATCATCTTCGGGCACCTGCCGGAGGCCGCCTGATGCGCCTGGAATTCACCAAGATGCACGGTCTGGGCAACGACTTTGTCGTCATCGATGGCACGCGCCAGGACGTCCGGCTCGACGAGGCGACGCTGCGCCATCTGGCGGATCGCCACTTCGGCATCGGCTGCGACCAGATCCTGCTGGTGGAGCCCCCGGGCGACCCGGCACAGGCCCTGTTCCGCTACCGCATCTTCAATGCCGATGGCTCCGAGGTGGAGCAGTGCGGCAACGGCGCGCGCTGCTTCGCCCGCTTCGTGCGCGAGCAGGGCCTGACCGAGGCCCGCGAGATCCCGGTCGAGACCCTGGGTGGACGCATCGTGCTGCATGTGGAGGACGACGAGCGCGTGCGGGTCAACATGGGGCAGCCCGTGTTCACGCCCGAACAGATCCCGCTGGTCGCCGAACACGAGGCTGATGCCTACACCCTGGACGTGCAGGGCCACGCGATCACACTGGGCGCGGTGTCCATGGGCAACCCCCATGCGGTGCTACTGGTCGACGACGTCGCGAGCGCGCCCGTGGCCGAGGTCGGGCCGCTGATCGAGCGGCACGAGTGCTTCCCGCGCCGCGTGAACGTCGGCTTTGCCGCGCTGCGCGACCGCGGCCATATTGACCTGCGGGTATTCGAACGCGGGGTCGGCGAGACGCTGGCCTGTGGCAGCGGCGCGGCCGCCGCGATGGCCATTCTGCGCCGACGCAACCTCGTCGACGACGAGGTTGAAGTCTCGCTGCCGGGCGGTACCCTTGTGCTAAGCTGGAACGCACAGGCCGAAGCCCCGGTTTGGCTAACCGGACCGGCCACCACGGTTTTCAACGGCTGGATCGATCTATGACTGGGCAATCCTCCAACGCCTCTGCTACTCCGAAGACCCCCAACCCGCAGGCGACGGACGACAAGAACAACCAAACGATCAGCGCGGCCGACGTCGAGGCCTACCTGCGCGATCACCCGGATTTCTTCCAGGACCACCTGCCGCTCCTCGATATCCTGCGTCTGCCGCACCCGGCCGGCGGCGCGGTGTCGCTGCTGGAGCGCCAGGTCGCCCTGCTGCGCGAAAAGCACCGCGCGATGGAGCAGCACATGGGCGAGCTGGTCGAGCGCGCCCGCGACAACGAGCGCATGGGCCAGCACCTGCACGAACTGGCCAAGACCCTGATGCGCGCCGAAAACCTGGACGCGGTCCTCGCGCTGACCCAGGACGCCCTGCGCAACGAACTCGGCGCGGAGCGCGTGAGCATCCGCCTGGCCGATCGCGAGGTGGACGACCTGCACGCCCTGGAATCCAGCGAGCTGAGCACGTTCGACCCGTTGTTCGCGCGCGGCAAGGCCCAGTGCGGCCGTGTGCCGGGCGAGATGCTGGACGTGCTGTTCGACTCCGCCGACGGTATCGGCTCCGCCATCCTGATGCCGCTGGGCGACGAGTCCGACCGCATCGGCGTGCTCGGACTGGCCAGCGACTCCGTGGATCGCTTCCAGCCCGACATGGGCACCTATTTCGTCACGCACATCGGCGACCTGCTGGCCGAATCGATCCGCTGCCATGTCGAGCGGACCCAATCCGCCGCCTGAGGCGGCGGCCGAAACCACAGCCCATGATGCGGATATCGCGGCCTTTTTGGCCCATTTGCGCGATGTTCGCGGCCATTCGCCGCATACCATCAAAGCCTACCAGCGCGACCTGGCTCACCTGCGCCGCCTGCACAGCGGGCCCTGGGATCAGCTGAAGGCCGCCGACATGCGGCGTATCGCCGGGCAGCTGGCTCGCCAGGGTCACCACCCGCGCTCGATCCAGCGCTTTCTGTCCGCCGCGCGCGGCTTTTTCGCCCATCAGGTCGAGCACCGCCGCATGCCGGCCAACCCGGCCGCCGGCCTGCGCGGACCGCGCGCGGGGCGCGCCCTGCCACGCGATCTCGACGTCGACCAGACCCAGCAGGCCCTGACCCCGGCCGAGGATCTCGATCCAATCCTGGCCGCCCGCGACCAGGCCATGCTGGAGCTGCTGTACTCCTCCGGGCTGCGCCTCTCGGAGCTGACCGGACTGGACCTCACCGATCTCGACCTGGATGCCGGGCTCGTACGCGTGCTGGGCAAGGGCCGCCGCGAGCGCAGCGTCCCGGTGGGGCGCATGGCGCGCGACGCCTTGCGGAACTGGCTGAAGTGCCGCGGCGACTGGGCCGCGCCGGACACGCATGCCGTGTTCGTCAGCCGGCGCGGCCAGCGCATCGGCAACCGCGCCGTGCAGCGTCGCGTGGCCGAAGCCGGCCGCCGTGCCGGGCTGGACGTACGCCTGCACCCGCACCGTCTGCGCCATGCGTTCGCCAGCCACCTGTTGGAGTCGAGCGGCGATTTGCGAGCCATTCAGGAGCTTCTGGGTCACGCCAACCTTGAAACTACCCAGATCTATACCCATCTCGATTATCAGCATCTGGCACAGGTGTATGATGCCGCCCACCCGCGTGCCCGGAGAGACCGTTCGCCAGGCAAACGCTGAGTCCAGCTTTCTCCGGGCGGGGAACCAACAAAAACGACCGGGACCCAATCGCGTCCGGACCGAAAAAACGCCGGACGTCGCCACATCCTGTCCCTTGGTCCTTGCGCGCCGCCCGACGCGGCCTCGCAAGCCACACGGCAGGCGGCCGGCCCCGACCGCAGCACAAAGGAGAGCGCCCGTGGAACAGTTTCGCGGCACCACCATCGTATGCGTCCGCAAGGACGGCGCCGTCACCCTCGGGGGCGACGGCCAGGTATCCCTTGGCAACACCGTAATGAAGGGCAACGCGCGCAAGGTGCGCCGCGTCTATCACGACCGCATCCTCGCCGGTTTCGCCGGCGGCACCGCCGATGCCTTTACCCTGTTCGAACGCTTCGAGGGCATGCTGGAAAAGCACTCCGGCAACATCACCCGCGCGGCCGTCGAACTGGCCAAGGACTGGCGCACCGACCGCGCCCTGCGCCGGCTGGAGGCATTGTTGGCCGTCTCCGACCGCGACAACTCCTTCGTGATCTCCGGCAACGGCGACGTGATCGAGCCTGAGAACGCCCTGATCGCAATCGGCTCCGGCGGCCCCTACGCCCAGGCCTCCGCGCAGGCGCTGCTGCAGAATACCGACCTGTCGGCCCGCGACGTCGTGGAGAAATCGCTGAACATCGCCGCCGACATCTGCGTGTACACCAATCACAACATCACCCTGGAGAGCCTGGACGCCGAATAACGCGCCCCGGCCCCGTCTGATTCGACCAAGGCCCCTTTGCCATGACCGACATGACCCCCCGCGAGATCGTCCAGGAACTGGACCGCTACATCATCGGCCAGGACGAGGCCAAGCGCTCCGTCGCCGTCGCCCTGCGCAACCGCTGGCGCCGCCGCCAGCTGCCGCCGGAGCTGCAGCCGGAAGTCACGCCCAAAAACATCCTGATGATTGGCCCGACCGGTGTCGGCAAGACCGAGATCGCCCGCCGCCTGGCGAAGCTAGCGCGTGCTCCCTTCATCAAGATCGAGGCGACCAAGTTCACCGAGGTCGGCTATGTCGGCCGGGACGTCGAGTCAATCATCCGCGACCTGGCCGAGGCCGCGGTCAAGCAGCTGCGCGACGAGGCCATCAAGGAAAACCGCGTCAAAGCCGAAGACGCGGCGGAGGAGCGCATCCTCGATGCCCTGCTCCCGCGCCCGCGCAACGCCGGTTTCACCGAATCCGCGCAGGACGACTCCAACAGCGAAACCCGCCAGAAGCTGCGCAAACGCCTGCGTGAGGGTGACCTGGACGAGCGCGAGATCGACATCGAGGTGCAGCAGAACCCGCACGGCGTCGAGATCATGACCCCGCCGGGCATGGAAGAGATGGCCAGCCAGCTGCAGTCGATGTTCCAGAACCTCGGCGGCCAGAAGACCCGTTCGCGCCGGCTGCAGATCGCCGAGGCACGCAAACTGCTGATCGAGGAAGAGGCCGCGCGCCTGATCAATGACGAAGAACTCAAGGAACGCGCGATCGAACGTGTCGAGCAAAGCGGCATTGTCTTTCTCGACGAGATCGACAAGGTCGCCAAGGGCAGCGACAAGGGCAGCAGCGGCGAGGTCTCGCGCGAGGGCGTGCAGCGCGACCTGCTGCCGCTGATCGAGGGCACCACCGTCTCCACCAAACTGGGCATGGTCCGTACCGACCATATCCTGTTCATCGCCTCCGGCGCCTTCCACCTGTCCAAGCCGTCCGACCTCGTGCCGGAACTGCAGGGACGCCTGCCGATCCGCGTAGAACTGGATGCCCTGTCCGCCGATGCCTTCGTGCGTATCCTGACGGAGCCCACCGCCTCGCTGACCGAGCAGTACGTGGAGCTGATGAAGACCGAAGGCGTGGAACTGCGCTTCGAGGAAGACGGCGTGCGCCGCCTCGCCGAGATCGCCTTTGATGTGAACGCGCGCACCGAGAACATCGGCGCCCGTCGCCTGCACACCGTGCTCGAACGCCTGCTGCAGGACGTCGCCTACCGCGCCCCGGACGTCGACGGCGCCGTCATCGTGGACCGCGCCTTCGTCGACGAACGCCTCGCCGACCTGGTCGAAAACGAAGACCTCTCGCGCTACATCCTCTAAAGCCCGGCCCGGCCGCCCGCCACTCCGAGCGGCCGGACCACCTCGGCCTTCCCAAGGGAAGGGCGCCTTAGCGCTCGTTCAGGCTTTCGCGGGCGGCGCGCAGCAGCCCGGCTTCAGTCCGCGCCGGGCTCTCGTGCGAGGCCCTCACACACGGACCAACTGCATGAGCGACTCGAAACGGTAGACGGCCGAACGCCGGCCGGCAGCCTCGCGTACAGGCTGCAGAAGGCCTTCTTCAAGCAGCACGCGGGTGAACCGCGCGGCCGTTTGTCGGGGAATCCCGGCGGTTCGCGTGAAGTGACTGTTGCGAAAGACCGGCCAGGTGAATACATAGTCCAGGGCGAGGACGGAATACCGCGAGCCGAGCACCTCGGCAAAACGCACCTTCATCGCCTCGTAGTGATCGCGGATGGAGCGGGCCACGTGCGTGTTGCTTTGGGCTTGTTCGCGTACGGCGTCCAGGAAGAAACAGCACCAACCGTCCCAGTTGCCGTTGGCCGAAATCTCCCGCAGCCGGGCCACGTACTCATTCTTGTATTCTTCGAAATAACGGCTGACATAGAAATGCGGTGCGGATATTGCGCCACCGTTCCACAGCATCAGCGGGATCAGCATCCGCCCTACTCGGCCGTTGCCATCCTTGAACGGATGGAGGGCCTCGAACTCCGCATGCGCCACAGCGGTACGAAGCAACAAGGGCACGTCCTCGGAGGTCATGAACTCGAACAGTGCCTGCATGCTATCGAGGAGCTGTTCCGGCGTGGCGGGGACGAAGCTTGCCTCCCGGCTGCCGCGTTCACCGACATAATTCTGTTCCGCCTTGTATTCGCCGGGCGATTTGTCAGCCCCCCGCCCAAATGAGAGCAGTTGCTGGTGAATGCTCCGGAGGAGACCTTCGGAGAGAGGATATCCCTCTTCGAGTTGCGCCTGTGCCACGTTGAGGGCTCGCCGATATAGAGCGGTTTCCACGACGTCCGAGCGGTACAGACCGGTAGCGCCGGTGTCGTTCTCGCCCTGCTGTGCTTCCAGTTCCAGGATCTCGTCCAGCGTGCTGATGGTTCCTTCCATTCGCGAGGAGATCACCGCCTCCTGACTACGCAACGGAGCCAGGAAGATTTCGCTGTTGTGGATGCTCTGCAGGGTCTGATCGTAGCGCGCCAGCGCATCGGTTGCGGCCAGCAACGGCGACATGAGCCGGCTGTAGTCGAGGTTACGCGGCGGGAACCCGCCCGTGTGATAACGCACGGCGCGAGTGCAGTCGATGTTCATCCTTCGAAACCCAATTAGTAGTTAATATTGGATTGATTGTGAGCATCAAACTCCGTTGACGTCAATGAATCGCCCCAAACAGCGCTTGTGTTCAATAAGTGTATGAATCTTAAATTCAAACGACCTTGGATACGCTCCGCTAACATCAACCCAGCTTGTTAACTACTCATCCGAAATTGCGGATAACAAGTGGCGCTAGGTGTGATCTCTCAATAGGTTGTCCACGGGACGACTCCGAAGGATGCTGAGTTTGCGGACTGAGCCATTCCTAAGGAGGGCGTCCCGTGAACCTTCACCAAAATGCCTTAATGGGTCCCCGCGGTCGAGAGCAGATGGCCCGTTGGGTCCTGGATGACGGCCGAGGCCTTCGGGCCACGGCCCGCGCCTTTGGCGTGGATCCGAAGACCGTGCAGCGCTGGGTCCAGCGGTTCCAGGAGGCCGGCCGTTCGGGTCTTGTGGATCGTTCGTCCCGGCCGCGGAGCCAGCCGCGGCGAACCCCGCAACGGATCCAGCGCCAGGTGGTCGCCTTGCGGCGCCAGCGCTGGACCATGGATCGCATCGCCTGTTTTACGCGAATCTCGAGGGCCAGCGTCAGCCGCATCCTGCGGCGCGAGGGCCTGAATTGCCTGAGTGCTCTGGAACCGGCCGAGCCACCGCGTGACCGGCGTCCGCGCCAAGGACTCGATCGGCGCCGGCTACGAGTACGTGCATGTCGCGATCGATGACCGCTCGCGCATCGCATACAGTGCGATCCATCCCGCCGAGCGGGCCCAGGATGCGATCTCACACTTGGAAGCGGCCGTGCACTACTACACCACCCTGGGCATCACCATCCGGCGCGTCCTGACCGACAACGGACCCTGCTACCACGCCCGGGCGTTCAGCCAGGCCTGCCGACCGCTGGGCACCCGCCATCGCCGGACCCGGCCCTACACGCCGAGAACCAACGGCAAGGCCGAGCGCTTCATCCAGACCGCCCTGCGCGAGTGGGCCTACGCCTTCACCTACGCCACGTCAAAGGAACGCAAACACCATCTCCCCCGATGGATCCACGAATACAACTGGCACCGCCCACACGGTAGCCTGAACAAGCAGCCACCCATCAGCGTCCTCGGTCCACCTGAGGACAACCTCGTGAGACTCCACATCTAGAGCCACCCGTGCCCCTGGCTGGCGCGCTACCGCAAAGGCAAGCCCCTGTCCCCCAACCGATCGGGCCGGGCAGCTGCTGGCCATATACAAGGCCCTGCGCCTAATGTTCCCGCACGAACGCGATCGGGCTTACCGATGGACCCGCACCCGCGCCTTCGATTAGCGCGCGCCGGCCGAGATGATCAGCGAGTACGGCTTCCCGGGCTTGCGGTTGGTGCGGACGTATCTGGATCGGACACAAGTCCACTGAATCCTCGGCCGCTGCGCTGAAATCCCTCGAACAATCCTGCAGACTGGCGCTTGGCTCAAGGGCCTCGCGCTTCTACGGAAGCATCTCCGGCGGCGCCTTAAAAAACCCGCGGATCCCTGCGCACCGGGGTCCACATCAGGGGCCACCGCCATGTCGCCATCCGGCTCCGGCTCCGGCTCCGGCTCCGGCTCCGGCTCCGGCTCCGGCTCGACGTCGAGGATCTGCCCTTTCGCGTCCTGCGTGAACTCCCCGCACCACATCCGCCGGTCGCCTTCTGGAAAACGACCGACTCGGCCATACTCCCGCCCAACGACCCACAAGCCCGCACCCAGTCACGCCCGGCGGCAGGGCGGCCCCCCTCCCCCGCGAACCTGATCCAGGAAAGCGGAAAACTCTGCTTTGGGTGGACAAGGCCTCTTCCTCGGCCCGCGCATGAGAATTACACTAGATACGTTACCTAACGACGCGCCTCTTTGGCGGGTGCTACGGTGGGCCGTCCGCGCAGATCTGCGGGGGCATCACCAACTGGCACGGACAACACGGAGACCGGCCCCGAAGATCGGCTAGCCATCCCATAGCGGACTTGAGGCAAACCAAAATCCAGGAGGGGAATCGACCGCATGCTTCACACCAAGTCCAAGCCACGGAAGTCAGCGCCGCCAATGCCAGAAAAGTCCTTGGACGCCCTGTACCGGCGGCCGCTGGCCGCCAAGCGCTCGGGTGCCCTTTACGGGGCCTTTCCCTATCCGACAAAAATCTCGCCGGAAGCAATTGCCCTATATATCGCCGCACACACAAATCCCGGCGACACCGTATTCGATGGATTTGGGGGAAGCGGGACCACCGGCCTTGCCGCATTACTATGTGAGAAGCCGACAGATGAACTACGCGCCGAAGCGGTCCGACTAGGCCTAAACGTACAATGGGGCGCCCGCAATGCGGTGCTGTACGAACTGGGTGCTCTCGGCGCATTTGTAGGCCGAACACTGACCAACCCACCTGATCCCGTTGCATTTAGGAAGGCAGCCGACGACGTGCTAGCCGCAGCCGAGAGCGAAGATGGCTGGATGTATGAGGCTCAGGACCCTTCCGGAGCGAAGGGTTCGATCCGGCATGTAATCTGGAGCGACAACCTGCGCTGCCCCCGTTGCGGCGGCATTATTGCATTGTGGGATGCGTGCGTTTCACTTGATCCGGCGAATGTTTCCTCGACCTTCTCCTGCCCGAAATGCGGTCATGAAACGTCCACGGATGGCCTGCAGCGAGTCTCTGTTCAGGAACGTGATGACGTTTTGGGCGATACGCGCGCTTTACGCGGACGCACCATGGCCCGTGTGTACGGTTCGACCGGGAAAGAACGCTGGTCGCGACCAGCCACCACCACCGATCTAGCCCTTCTCAAGAAGATAGATGCTGAACCGATCCCGTCCTCCGTACCCCAGGCACCCATCCCCTGGGGCGACCTCTACCGGAAAGGCTACCATCAAGGAATCACGCACGTTCATCATTTCTATACGCGGCGGAATCTAATTATTTTCGCCCGCATGTGGGAACGTGTGGAATCCTATAGCGGTGCGCTCCGCGAGGGTTTGCGATTCTGGCTTTTGAGCTACAACGCGGCCCACGGCACCCTCATGACGCGCGTCGTGGCAAAATCCGGTCAGAAAGACATGGTTGTCACGAGCGCCCAACCCGGCGTTCTGTATGTTAGTGGACTTCCGGTAGAGAAAAACTTCTTTGCAGGCCTGCGGCGCAAACTCACAACTATTTCACAAGCATTCGAAACCATTCACAGAAGCGGCGGAAAGGTAGACGTCGTCAACGGTTCAAGCTGCAAAATCGAGCTTCCTTCAAACAGCATCGACTATGTGTTCACCGACCCACCCTTCGGGGCCAATATACCGTATGCAGAACTTAGCTTCATAAACGAAGCGTGGCTCAAGACATTTACTGACCGGACAGACGAAGCCATCGTCAGTCCAGATCAGAAAAAATCTATCAACGAGTACCGGGAACTGCTTACCCAGTCATTCAAAGAAGCACGCCGCATATTGAAGCCTTCCGGCAAGGCCACGATGGTGTTTCATTCTGCATCTGCGGATGTCTGGAACGCGTTACAGCGTGCCTATCAGGATGCGGGTTTCGACGTCGAGTATGCAGGGGTTCTTGACAAGAAACAGGGCAGCTTCAAGCAAGTCACGACGGAAGGGGCGGTGCGGGGCGACCCCGTGCTTTTATTGGGGCCGCGTCGCAAAGTCGAAGAAAAACCTGACGCGGGCGACAGCGTCTGGACCGTCGCCACGGCCTTGCACCGCGATGCGCTCGCCGCGCGTGATCCGGCCGAAGCAACTGCGCAAAGGCTTTATTCGCGGCTTGTGACGCATTTCCTCAGCCGTCATAAGCAAGTCCCGCTCGATGCTGAAGCGTTCTACCGCTGGTATGCGGAACAACCCCTGCCCGGAGCTTCTTGGAGTGCCGATGATTGACGGTTCCGGCGCGACTAGGCCCTCGCCCCGGTCCTTCGAGTCAAGCCTGTCGCCGGTTCAGCGTAAACGTTTGGGGCAATTTTTTACTGGCCTGCCGCTAGGAACGCTTTTGGCGCACCTTGCGCTTGAATTTGACTGCCGTTCCGTAATTGACCCAATGGCAGGCCATGGCGACCTGCTTGACGCTGCCGCGACGACAGCGAAGAAGCAGGGAATTTCGCTTGACCGGCTAGATGGCATAGAGCTCGACCCCGAGACTTCCGCCTTCTGTGATCGCAGGATTGCTGCATTGCAGGAAGACGGTGCCGTCGCCGCTGCCCGCACTGTCACGGGCAGCGCGTTCGACCCTTCCAAAATAGCCGCTCTCAATGCTCCCGGTTACGATCTTGTCATCACCAACCCTCCTTACGTTAGATATCAGTCGCAAAATGGTGACGGCGCAGGTGTTGCTGACGTGCGCCGCGGCCTTTCGACGATCGTGGACGCGCACCTGTCAGGCGACGAACGCGCGCTCTGGCAAACGCTTGTTGCCGGTTACTCCGGTCTAGCTGATCTCTCGGTACCGGCTTGGCTTCTCTCTGCTCTTCTGACGCGCCCAGGCGGCCGCCTGGCGTTGGTCGTTCCCGCCACCTGGCGTTCGCGAGACTACGCCGATGTCGTGCGCTACCTGCTGCTGCGATTCTTTCGCCTTGAGCTCATCGTCGCCGACACTCAGCCGGGCTGGTTTTCCGATGCGCTGGTACGGACGCACCTTGTGATCGCGCGGAGGCTAACTTGGGATGAAGCGGCGGTGCCCTTGGCTGAACGGTCTTCCTGGCCGTCCGCATGCTGGCTGCAAATCGCGCCAGAAGCCGCCGGCGAGGCATCTCTTGTCGGCAACGCCTTTCCCGGACCGGAACCAGAGCGAGAATTCGCTGCATGGGCGGTCGCGAAGACTCGCCACGTACGCGACATCGAGAGACGCCCGTTCGCGCTGCAAGATGAATGGCGAACCCTCGAGCAGCGCCTTGACCGCAAGCCCTGGTTTCAAAAAGCAGAAAACCGGTGCGCCACGCTGCCGCTTTATCTGCGCGTTGATGAAAGTTCGGCTGTAGTTCCAGAAGGACTGCAGAACATACTTCCTCTCGGAGCTGTTCCGAGACACCTTCAAACACTCGACCAAGTAGGAATTTGGGTAAGCCAAGGGTTGCGCACAGGATGCAACCGGTTCTTCTATGTCTCGCTTGTCGGTGACGGTGACGGTGACGGTGACGGTGAGAATGTAACGGTCAGAGCTTCGAACAGCTTTGAGAATATGCATTTTCGTGTTCCAGCGGCAGCGTTGCGGCCGGTTCTACATCGGCAGGCTGATATGCAAGCCTTTAGGGAGGGGGCCTTACCACCGACACGCGCACTTGATCTGTCGAACTGGGTTCTGCCGGAACACCAGGGTGTCGTCGCGAAGGCGGCTGAGGCCTACCACAAGCGCGGCGAATTGGTTCCCGGCGTCATGCCCGCCGAACTCGCGGCATTCGTACGGCTAGCAGCCAACCACGCACCGGACCCGAAAAACCCGGCACGTCTCATTCCCGATCTATCGGCCGTTCGCACTAATATCCGCAAGCCTGCCAACGGACTTGGCATCCCGCGTTTCTGGTACATGCTGCCAGCTTTTGGCGCCCGTCACCTGCCCGCAATCTTTACTCCGCGCATCAATCACGGGACGCCGGCCGTCACGCTAAATAGGCAGCCACCAATCCTGATTGACGCCAATTTCTCGACCGTGTGGGCGGAGCAGAAGGGATGGACGCGTCACGCGCTCTATGCCCTGTTTAACAGCTGCTGGTGCCGTGCAGCCATGGAATCTGCCGGAACGCCGCTTGGTGGCGGCGCTCTCAAATTGGAAGCGACGCACATCCGTCAAGTCCCCGTTCCGCCATTTTCTGAACGGGACTGCCAGAGACTCGAGACCCTCGGGCAGCAGCTTGCGGCATCCGCGCCGGCAGCCCAACACGAGATCGACATGTTTGTCCTGGCCGCAGCGCTGCCCGACCTCAACGAAGATGAGTTGAATGCGGCGACGCAGCACATCGAGTCCCGTCTTCAGGCCGTTTGCGCGGCCCGCCAAAGGATCGCCCATGCCCGCTGATATAACCCGCATAAGTGAAACCATCGGACGCTGCCGCATGCTACGCGATGCTGGTCATGTCGAAGCGGTGCTGCGCGCGGAATTCCAAGGCCGGCTGCGGCTCATGTTTCCAGACATCACGCACGAAACCTGGATCAACAACTATACCGAAGGCGCGGAAGCGCACACCAAGGTCGGCACGGCTTCAGGTAAGGCCGCCTCCCGATTCATCGACAACCTTGTGGGCTCAACCACGATCGAATACGAATCCGACCTCCGCAACAACGTGAAACGCGAAACCGGGTACGCGCAGGTACAAGAGCAGGCTGCGGGGCTCGTACGCGCCGGTATACCGATTTCAACGGTCAGGGGTGTGCTGTCCGATACCGTCGAATGGTATGCATATGATGCCGTGCTAGCGTCCGGGGTTGATGCTGTCGCCTGCACAGCATCCGACATCTCACTGATTGTAATCGACCAACTAAAGCTGACCGATGAAAGCACCGTCTCCGCCGAACAGCTCGGCGCCTTTATCCGCAAGCATCTCGCGCGCGAACAATCCCGGCCTTTGCGCGCGGAATTCCTCGCTTCCGATCTCGGGATGGACTCGGTGGCGTACAAGAGAAGTGCCGCTCGCCTGTCGTCACTGGTGGACGAGGGGCGCACATCCGATTCGTCAGCAAGTCTGGCCACTGAACTTTGGTCGCGATTTGTCGATCACCTTGAAGTACCGGGCAGCACCTTCCGGACCGTCGCGTATGTAGACGAAGCTTACGTGACCATTCTTGCGCGGCTACTGAGCGCGAATGTCCTTGTGGGAAAGGCGCTGTTGAGCACGGACGACGAATTGCGCGCGATTCTCAACGGCGATTTCTTCCGCCACAATTTTCAGTTGGAGAATGTCGTAGAGCAGGACTATTTCGGCTGGCTTCTAGGCCCATCTTACCTTGACAGACTTGTGGATGTAGCCCGCGACCTACAGCGCGACCTCTATGCTTATGATTTCGGCTGGCATCCCGAGGAAGACCTGTTCGGCCGCCTTATGGCGCAGCTCGCCCGACGCAGCCACCGCAAGCTGCTCGGTCAGGAATGGACGCCCCACTGGCTCGCCCGCTCACTGGCAGATCGCTGTCTCGATGGTCTTCCTCATGGTGAAAGCCCCCGGATCGTCGATATGTGCTGCGGATCCGGCACGATGCTCGCTGAGGTCATCAAGGCAACAAAGGCCCGTTTCCACTTTGCCACCATCGACAGGCTGGAAGATGTCGTGACCGGTTTTGATATTGACCCCCTAGCGGTCAGCCTAGCCAAGGCCACATGGGTCGTCAGCCTTTCGGTAGAGATCAAGGCCGCAACAAAGCCGATCGTAATCCCCGTCTATCATGCGGATTCACTGTTCGCCGTCACACCAGTTTCGGCATCCGTGCCACTGGCCGGAGAGAGCAATACCATTCCCGTATCGCTTGACGGCACCACGATTCAGCTGCCCACGGCGCTGGTGCAGCCGGCATACCGCGACTTTTTTGATCGCATTGTAGACTGGGCCTACGACGAAGCGCGCGAAGCGCAGCAACGCGGTACCGTTACGGGATTAAGCAAGGCGGATGCGGACACCTTCCTGGACGGCGCCATCGCGGCGTTCAGCGTCACCCTATCGCCGGAGCTTCACAGTCAGATCTCTGACGCGCTTTACCCCTTGGCGCATCGTATGGCCGAACTTGCCGTCAATGGCCGCAACGGCATTTGGGCATTTATATTACGGAACACATATAGGCCGGGCTTATTGTCCGGTCAATTTAACGGGCTTGTTTCCAACCCGCCGTGGCTGGCGATGAGCGGGCTGGCCGACAATCCGTATAGAGAATTATTGAAAGGTAGAGCAAAGCTCTATGGTATCCAGCCGGGGGGGCAATCGTTTCTCCATCTTGAGCTGGGAACGATGCATCTCCTTCATGCCATCGACCGTTATCTCGGGCCGAATGCCTCCGTCGCCTGCCTCGTGCCGGGCACAGTGCTGAACGGAGACCATCACGAGCGGCTGCGGCAACATGCATTCCTGACTAGCCAACGCGCCGTGCCTTTCGATATCGCCGAGGTATGGCAGGTCGCGCCTGGAACATTCAAATATCCCGGCGCGGCACTGATCGGCCATAAGAGGACAGACACGACCGGGCTTCCGCGGAGTGCCTTTACAGGCCTCGTCGCGACCGATGTGGGCCTTGAATCGGCCGATTTTTCCGTCCGCAATATTGGTTCTGCGCGAAGCGCTTGGGTGCTAGAAAAGGGCGGCAGTCCGGCGGCAACTGGTGGCGAAGGCCCCCTGCCGCAACAGGGGGCCGATCTCATGCCGCGCACAGCGGTGTGCTTAGATATTATTCAGGGTACAGGGGCGGAATATCGAGTCGATACACCGACACGCACGTCCCCATGGGGTTTTACAATCAAATCAGCCAAACAGATGGCCGCTGACCGTTTCCCAGGCCATGTTGCTCCCCGTTTTATCTTCGAAATGGCTCAGTCGGAAAATTTGCTTCCGTTTGTTCTCGGCACGCATCGCGCACCTGTGGCCCTGCCTGCGTTGCGCAGGCCTGATGGAACATGGAATGTCCTCGAAGAGTCTGACATACGCCGACAGGGATTTATCCAAACCGCGCGTCGATTCGCCGCGATAGACCAAAAGCTCAGAACGGTCGGAAAGGGGAAGTCGCTGCAAGAGCGGATCGACGAAAGGGGCAAACTGTCCAAGCAGGTCTTCGGCGCAGACGGCTATCTCCTACTGGCAGGCGCTGGGGGGAAAAACATATGCGCTGCTTGCATTCCGCTCGCGGAGGCAAAGGAAATTGTCGTTGACCAGACTCTCTACTGGAAGGTCCTAGCGGATGAGCAGGAAGCGTGGTTCCAAGTCGGCATGCTCAACAGCGCAGCCCTGACCAAGGCCACCCTTCCGTTCAATCCAAAGGGCGATTTCAGTGAAAGACATCTGCATACCCTGCCGTACAGAATGATGCCCGAATACAACGCCGAAAATGCCGACCACCAGAAGATTGCCGATCTTGCAAAGAAGCTTGCTGCCATTGCCGAGGGCCATTGCACAACGGACGCTTATCTGAACAACCCTGCAAAGGCTCTGCCGGCGCGACGCCGGAAATTGCGCGAGTTAATCGGAGGATCACCGCTTTTACCGCAGCTCGAGGCGCTTGCCGAAGCCGCTCTTGGGGTTGCACCCCTCGAGATCTCTGGCAGGGATGACGGTGAAGAGCCCGAAGCGACATGCTGATCGTACAAAACGCAACGGAGCCGGCGAGCATGCGCAATGCGCTCGTCGACATGGTCACGGAAGGAACCACCGATATCCATGTGGCTTCCGCCTATGTCACGCTGGCGGGTGCAGAAATCCTCCTGGATGCCGTTGAGAAATCGGTAGGCAAGGCAGCCTTCGCTGCCATGCCCAAAACCCTCGTGACATCCTTCGACTTCGGTCTCACCGACCCCCAAGCATTGCAACACTGGCGTGGGCTGGAGAATTCCACGGTCCTGGTATCAGGTGCGCATGAATTGGCGCAAAGGTCCCTTATGCCAAAGCGCGCATTCCACCCCAAGCTCTATGCCATCAGCAACAATCTCGAGACGTACAGCATGATGGTTGGTTCTGCGAACCTGACCAGCCGCGGCTTCAGCGTAAACACGGAGGCCGCTTGGATTCAGCATGGCGTCCCGCGCGACACTATCGATTCAGCATTTGAAAAAGCACGTTTTGAAACGACCGCTCTCACGGATAACTTGCTGGCGACCTACGCGGCTCTCCGTCAGGCTCAGCCGCCGCCGCCCGAAATTCAACAGGAGGCGCAGCCCGTCGCTGCACCGGCGCCGGTGGGAGGCCACAAGCTGCGCGCGTTCAGGCACGCAATTGAAAGCCGCGAGGTCGATCCTGCCGATTACGCAGCCATGTGGATTCACGGCGAGGCCCTTCAGGGCGGATCAAGCAACCAGCTGGAACTGCCCCGCGGGGGCCACCGGTTCTTCGGCTTTATTTTTGACCAGTATGAATACCCGCGCAATCTCACAATCGGCCAGCCCATACTCCGCAGCGCCTCGAGGGTCTGGGATGACCGCCGTCTGACGTGGCACGGCAATAATCAGATGGAACGGATGAACCTGCCCACAGCTACGCAGGGCGGATTCAATTACGCCGATACGGCTGTTATGTTCCGCCGTCTAACGAACGGCTCGTTTGAGCTGATCGTGACTCCGTGGGACTCCGACCTTGCTCGCTCATGGAGGCAAGCATCCGCCCAGCGGCAGACGCTCTTCCGCCTCGGGACAGTGGCGACCAACAGGGTAGTCGGGCTGCTATAGACGCGTGGCGTACCGCTCGTGCGCGTCGGTGCGCCAGTTCAGGGGTGGCTTACGAGTGACATTCGACGAATGCGTGCCTTTCGGGGTTAGGTCTTGCCTCTTGCCGCCCGTCAGAGCCCGAAGAGGGCAAAAGGCAAGACCTGAACATCCCTCTCGGATTTTCAAGGCTTGGGCGTCTCGCGTGTGGGGCGGCGGTGGTACTCCCGTCCTTGACGGAGCATCGTCCAGATCATTCGGATCAAGTGACGCCCGAGGGCTCGTACCGCTTGATTGTGCGTCTTGCCTTGAACACGTTTGCGGTCGTAGTACGCCGGGACTCGGGCACATGGGCCATGTGCCGTGCCACGCAGGTCATCAGTGCATTCTGGCAGCGGGTATTAACGGATCGGGGGCGCAAATTCCTGGATCTCGAGCCTCGGCGGGTCGCCATAGATCTCGTGCTGGGCGTCGAACACCCCCACCTTGGCGAGCCAGGGCCGTGCGAGGCCCGACCACAGAGCGGAACCCGCCAGCCAGATCGCGGCCAGGACGGCCACGATCAGGGCCAGCCGGCCGGCGCCGCTCATGCGCCCCTGCCCCGGTTCTGCCCGCGCGCCGAAAACGAATCGCTCGCCAGGGTTCCCAGCATCCAGAGCCACGCGGAAGCCAGCGTCGTGGATATGTACAGCACGAAAAAAAAGGAAGTCGCCGCGACCGCCGGAATCTCGAACAGGGGATCATAGGTTTCGATCATGCGCCCCGATAGCTCGGGCCCTGCCGCTGGCAGAACGGCATACAGTTGGGCGAAGACGACAAAAGCAAAAAACGCAATAAACCAGGTGAGCGATCCAATGAGCTTCAGAAGCGCCAGACCGGTAGGCCGCTCGGGGCGCACGGATCTGGACATCTTGAACAGCAGGTAAACGAACAGAAACGGCTGAAATCCGATGGCTGCCACCAGGGCCGCCCGGATGCCCGCGGTGTCGCGACGGGATTCGGCAATCGTGTCGATCATTGGAAGCCGGCCGGCAACCCCTTCAGAAAGCCACCAAACGGCCGTAGCGATACCTGTCTCCCCTGCGAGAGCCACCTGCGAAACCAGGTGTTCTGGTCAAGTGAGAACGGACACCCATTCTAAGCAACAGCCTTTTCCCACTCCCGGGGGGTAAGTTGGCCCAGGGCCGTGTGGGGTCGGACGCTGTTGTACTGCATTTCGATGTACTCCACGACATCCAGTCGGGCGGCCTCGCGGGTACGGTAGGTCCGGGCGTCGGTCCACTCGCTTTTCAGTGCGCCGAAGAAGCGCTCCATCACCGCGTTGTCCCAGCAGTTGCCCTTGCGGCTCATGGAGGGCACGAAGCCCAACGCATCCAGCCGTTCCTGGTAGCGCGTGGCGGCATACTGGCTACCCTGATCCGAGTGATGGATGAGCCCCGGCGCCGGTCGCCGGTGCCGGACCGCCATCTCCAGCGCCTCCAGGGTCAGCTCCACCGGCATGCCGTCGGCCAGGGCATAACCGATGACCTGGTGGTCATACAGGTCCAGGATCGCCGCCAGATAGACCCAGCCTTCGAAGGTCCACAGCGCCGTGATATCGGCCACCCAGATCTCGTTGGGCCCTTCAGCCCGGAACTGGCGCCGCAGCACGTTCGGGGCCACCGGTAAGCGGTGCTGACTGTCGGTCGTCGAGATCCACCGCCGACGGCGCTGCTGACACTCGAGACCGGCTTCCCGCATCAGGCTCCGAGCCCGGTGCCGTCCCACGGCAAAGTCCCGTTGGCGCAGCTCATATGCCATCCGGCGGCTCCCCGCTCGGTGGCGTAAGTGCTGGTCCACCGAACGCACATGCCACAGCAGCTCGGCATGGATCGGATCAGCCGCATCCTCGCGCTGGCGCCATTGGTAGAATCCACTCCGGGAGACCCGCAGGGTCCGGCACAGCAGGGTCACCGCATGGTTCGCCTTCTCCGCCTCAATGAACCGATATCTCAGTCCGACTCGTTGGCGAAGAAGGCCGCCGCCTTTTTTAAGATGGCCCGCTCTTCCCGCAGCCGCCGATTCTCCTCGCGCAGCCGCCGCAACTCCTGTTCCTGACCGTTCGAGGCCGGCTCAGTAACGGCTTCGCCGGCCGCCTTGCGCCGCGCCTCACGCTGCCAGCGGGACAGCATGCTCCGGTTGATCCCGAGCCGCCGGGCCGCCTCCGTGCAGCCATAGCCCTGGCTCTCGACCATCGCAATCGCGTTGGCCTTGAACTCCCGGCTGTATCGCGCTCGTCTCTGCTTGCTCACATTCACCTCCAGTTACCCATCTAGTGTGGCTTAACTGGGGTGTCCGCTGTCATTGGACCACTTCA
>NZ_KB822971.1:0-95592 GCF_000364985.1 Thioalkalivibrio sp. HL-Eb18 | reverse complement strand
TAACCGCCGTTTTTGGCGGTTACAGGGGCGATTTCCGGTCCTGCGGACACACTACCCCTGCGGCAGCAGCCCCCATTGTCGCGCACGGTACAGGTTCGCCAGGGCGAACAGGCTGTGCAGCTGCGCGGTGTTCTTCTTGAGGCCGCGGTAGCGCACCTTGCGATATCCGAACAGGTTCTTCACCACATGGAACGGATGCTCCACGATCGAACGCAACTGAGCCTTGTGCCGTTCAGCGGCGCGCACCTGATCGCGTTCGGGGCCCTCTGGCATCGCGCGTACCGTGCCGCGCTTGCGCGCGATGTGCGTCTCCGGACGATGGCCTTCCAGTCGCTTCTCCGCACCGATGTAGCCGGCATCGCCATGCAGGCTCGCTTCCTCGCCGTGGAGCAGTTCCGGCACCTGCGATACATCGGAGACGTTCGCCGCCGTGCCCTTCACGGTGTGAACCAGGCCGGTGACGACATCGGCCCCGATATGCGCCTTCATCCCGAAGTACCACTGGTTGCCTTTCCTCGCCTGGTGCATCTCTGGATCGCGCGCCTTCTCCCGGTTCTTGGTCGACGGCGGGGCCGCGATCAGGGTGGCGTCCACCACTGTGCCCTCGCGCAGCATCAGACCCCGCTGCTGCAGATGGGCGTTGATCCGGTCGAAGATCACCTGGGTCAGGTTGTGCTGCTCCAGCAGCCGGCGGAACTGCAGCAGGGTCGTGGCATCCGGGGCGTCTTCGCGGCTCAGGTCGATCCCGACAAAGCTCCGGATCGCCTGGCTGTCGTAGACCGCATCCTCGATCCCTTCATCCGACAGGTTGAAGCACTGCTGGGCCACGTACATCCGCAGCATCCGTTCCAGACCAATCGGCGGACGACCCCGCTTCCCCTTCGGGTAGTGCGGCTCGATCGCCTCCACCAGCGCCGCCCAGGGCGTGATCGCATCGATCTCCCCCAGAAAGCGGTCGCGCCGCGTCTGCTTACGCTTGGCGGAATACTCGAGATCGGAAAAGCTGCGCTGGGACATCGGCCATCACCTTGGGCAGGAAACCTGGCGCCATTATCCCAAACCCGCCAGGTGGGCGGGACCCACGGCGGAATAAATCAGTGTTTCCCTAAAGCCACTTGGTCGGCATGCCTCTTTGATCGCGGTGAATTTAGAAAATAAGATAGGAAGCGGGGTTCGGCTCGCTTGCTTTTTAGGCTGATGCAGGAAATATGACGCTGGAATGAGAAATGAGACTCTTTCTCCACAGCGGCAGCGTGCCCATAAGACCCCACTGCCGTGTAAAGAATCATCCCTCTATGAGGTTCGCGCCCCTTCGAGATTGCGAGAAAATCGCTTCGAGAAATCGCGGCAGCTTGGTCCCATAGAATTTTTCCATTACGAACACACGACACATATAGAAAAGGGACAGACGTTTCATCGGCGGCGATTGTTTTCACTGCCTGGTGAGTGCCGTCCGTGATTTTTTCAGAAATTTCACTCAGGCAAGCAGTACACCACTCCCTCGGAATCAACCCCAGCGGCGAGTCCTTGTAGAGCTCCGGTGTCTGCTCGGGGCTGGGGCGGAGCTGGCCGTTCTCGTCGATGCCGCGGGTCAGCAGGTCGTGTAGCAGGCCCTCCTTGACCTTCTCCAGCTTGGCGATCAGCGCCTCGGTCTTCTGGATCTGGATGTCGAGGGTGTCTAGGATGTCGGCGATAAGTTTTTGTTCCTTCCGCGCGACAGGGGACCGGACTTTTGCATCAAGGTAATCTTGAAATTTTAAATTGATAATGCCGGTGGTTTGTTGCTGGTACTGCAGAATATCAGGCTGTCGATAGAAACGAAGCAGAGCCCAATGAAGGAACTTGGGATCCACATCACCGGCTGGACGGAGGGTCTTGTAGAAATTCGAGGTGAGAAACGGTCCGTCACTTTCTTGCCCGGAATAGAATGCGACTCGTCCCACAGGCTTCTCGGGACTTCCGCCAGAAGCCTCCAGCATGACATCGCCATGTTGTAAGCGCTTTGTCTGGACAGCAGCGGGCGAGATCTGCCTGAGAGCTCCTTGTCCATTGATTCGCCCATCGGAATCAATATCCGTCGCCCGAAGCACACGTGCATTACCCGGTGACGGAGGGTCTCCCCATTCACCCGCATAGCTGGTGTTCAGGAGGTCTCTGATTCGCCGATACGCCCACTCAGACATACCCCAACCCCTCCAGATACTGCTGCAGCTCGCGAGCGGCGGCATCGCGCTCGGCCTCGATATCGGCAAGCGTTACCCGGTACTTGTCCCACCAGGTCTCGAAGGCGGCGATCACCTGCTGGCGTTGCTGGCGGACGTGGTGTTCGAGGATGCCCTTGAGGTCATTGTGCAGGATGGTGCCCACGAGCTCGGCGGCGGCGGGCTCGTCCAGGGCGTCCACGGCGGTGTTCAGGTGCGTCTCGAAGCTGGCGACCTTGGTCTTGTGCTCCTTGTTCAACTGCGTGCGCTCCTTTTTCGACTCTTTGATATCGTTTTGCCTTGCGTAGTCCGCCAAAGCACTGAGGGCTTCGTCCAAGTCATCGTCATGTTGCTCATCAGTATCAACGTCCCGCCCTGCCTCGGCGGCCTTGATGCGTGCATCCAGCTCGGCCTTGCGGGCGGCCAGGTCTTCGAGTTCGGCCACGTAGTCCCGCAGCAGGAAGTGCACCAGGCGGTGGTCCAGCGGGTTGGCCTTGTTCTGGTCGTCCTCGAGCTGGCTGATGATGGTGGTACGCCAGGCGTCCACCACGCCGAGGCAGCCGCGGGTCTGCAGGGTGCGGAATTCGTTCTTGTTGTCGAACCAGAACCCGGCAATGATGCCGCGCACCGCGAAGCGGTCGAGCATGCCGGTGGGCTCCAGGGCGGCGGAGAAGCTGCCCAGCAGCTCGTCGCGCAACTGCGTCAGGCGGCCGCCGTTGCCGGAGAGCGCGGTGATGCTGGCGCCGTGCTCGGCCCACCAGGCCTCGAAGGCGGCGAGCACGCGGGCCTCGCGGTCCTGCAGGCCGGTGTCGGCCTCGATGGCCGGCTTGAGGTCGCGCTTCTCGTTCAGGTGGTCGGCGAAGTCGACGTAGTCGGAATCGTCCGGACGGGGCGTGAACAGGTGCATCGGGTCCAGGCCCTGGGCGTCGAACAGGGGGCGCCGGGCCTCGATCTCCTTCAGCGGCACGCCGCCCTTGAGGTGGGCGCGCACGTCCTGGGGCTCGGGCGGCGGGGTGTTGTCGGCGTAGCGGCGGATGTTCAGGTTGTAGTCGTTCTCGCGCAGCTCCTCGAGCGGCACCACGCGGGCGAAGCCGGGCACGTCCTCGAAGGCATCCCAGGTGCTGACGATCTTCTCGATGTGCTCGGGCAGCAGGTGGTTCTGGGCGCGGCCCTCGTGGTACTCACGATCGGCGTTGATGAACAGCACGCGGCCCCGGCGCTCCTCGGGCTTGGCGCCCCTGGCGCGCAGCACGAGGATGCTGGCCGGGATGCCGGTGCCGTAGAACAGGTTGGGCGCCAGGCCGATCACCGCCTCCACCAGGTCGTCTTCCAGCAGACCGGCGCGGATGCGCTTCTCGTCGCCGCCGCGGAACAGCACGCCGTGCGGCATGACGGTGGCCAGGCGGCCGTTGGCGTTCAGGCTGGCGACCATGTGCTGCAGGAACATCAGGTCGGCCTTCTTGGCGCCCTCGGACACGCTGCCGTAGTGGAAGCGCTCGGGGAAGTGCGGGCTCGAGGTGTAGCCGATGGAGAACGGCGGGTTGGTGAGGATGCGGTCGAAGCGCTTGAGCTCGCCGCCCTCGACGTGCTGCGGGTCGGTGAGGGTGTCCTCGTTGCGCAGGTCGGCGCTGCTGATCCCGTGCAGCAGCATGTTCATCTTGGCGATGGCCCAGACCGAGCCGGAGGCCTCCTGCCCGAACAGGTTGAGTTTGCGCGTGTCGCCGCCCTGCTCTTCCAGGTTCTCCTTGGACAGGATCAGCATCCCGCCCGATCCCATGCACGGGTCGTACACGCTGTGGCCCTCCTGCGGGTCCATCAGCCGCACCATCATGCGGACCACCGGGCGTGGGGTGTAGAACTCGCCACCCTTCTTGCCGGCGGAGTCGGCGAAGTCGCGGATCAGATACTCGTAGGCGGCACCGAGCAGGTCGGGGAACTCGAAGTCCTCGTTGCGCAGGCGGTACTCGCTGAAGTGGACGATCAGGTCGCGCAGCTTCCTGTCCGGCAGCGTGGTGGAACCCACCTTGCGGGTGAAGTCGATGTGCTCCAGTACCCCGGCCAGGCTGGGGTTGTGCTCCTCCAGTCCGGCCAGCGCCTTGTTCAGCTTGTTGCCCACGGCCTGGTGGGCCTCGTTCAGCAAGTACTCCCAGCGCGCCTTGGGCGGCACGTAGAAGTCCGCCTTGTACCAGCTGGGCATCTCGACGAGCTTGGCGATCTCTTCCTCGCTTTTGCCGCTGGCGCGCAGGTTGTCGCGCACCTCTTCCCGCCGCTGCTCGAAGACGTCCGAACAGCGCTTCAGGAACAGCATGCCGAAGATGTACTCCTTGAACTCCGAGGCGTCCATGCGCCCACGAAGGATGTCCGCCGCCGCGAACAGGTGGCGCTCAAGCTGGTTCAGGGTCAGGATCATGGAGGCTATCGGTCCTTCGATCGGGTCAGGTACGGGGGCCGTTTAGGCGCTTGCCGCGACGACAGCGGTCGTGCGCGCGGTGCTTCATGCTATCGAGTCGGAATCCAGCCCGCCACGACGAAGCACCCTCAGCCGGCTAGCGGCAAAGTCGCAGCCCCACTCCTTGCGGAACATCCTTGCCTCCTCAATGCATGAACGACGAGGACTGGCATCATGACCGCACCGACCGAACTGTACCTGGACCCATTGCCGGACATGGGAGAACTCGGCCCATCCAATCTGCGCTTCACGCATGCTCCCTGCCCCGTTCGCATGCGGTTCCATGCCCATCCACTCACTCGAGGCTACCAACTGAAATGTCCCAAGTGCGGTCAGTGTATTGACCTATCTGAAGCGATGCTGGACGAGGCCGAAAGAGCGGCGATACTGCGGCTCCCAGACCCGGTTCGCTCCAGCCCCTCAGGACAAGATCCTGACGTGTTCCTGACCCTGCGCGACGAAACCTGAACGGCAAAGAAAGTGAAGGGCCATCACCAGGTCGGCGGTTCGAGCCCGTCCCGGGGAGCCAGACAAGATCAAGGGCCAGGTCTGCAATGCAGCCTGGCCCTTTTTCATGAATCTTGCGTGCACTCAGTCCGGCTCGTGTTCGATGGGGTCCAGCGACTGCAGGTAGGCCGCGATTGCCCGGCGGTCGTCACTGGTCAGGTAGGACGTGCCATGCTCGATCACGTCGGCCATGCTGCTACCGGCAAAGTCGCCGTCACGGGTGATGCCCATCTCCAGGTAGCGGGCGATATGGCGCGCGCCCCATCGGCCGATGCCCGTTTCCCGGTCTGGCGTTATATTGGGTGCCACGTCGCCATCCGGCATGCGGGCCCCTGCTCCGAGGCGCTCGAGGTCCAGCCCGCCGGTCCGGGTGCGCGGGGTATGGCATTCCATACAATGTCCCAGGGCCTGAGTCAGATAGGCGCCGCGGTTCCACTCCTCGGACTCGTCGGGATTCGCCTGGAATTCGCCCGGCTCGAAATGCAGCCACTTCCATACGCTCAGCGATGGCCGAAAGCGCACGAACCAGTCCAGATCATGCGGGGTGTTCTCCCTGGCGACCGGTTCGACCTCGGACTGCAGATAGGCCCATAACGCCTCCACGTCCTGGTCCGTCATCTTCGTGTATGCGGTGTACGGAAACGCCGGGTAGTAATGAGTGCCGTTCGGGCTGCGCCCTTCCCTCAGGGCCTGTTTGAAGTCGCCCTCCGACCAGCCGCCAATGCCGTGCTCTTCGTCCGGGGTAATATTCGGGCCGTAGAACACGCCGAAGGGGCTTTCGATCGGCCGCCCACCGGCCAGGAAGTCGCCATCCTCCGCGGTGTGACAGGTCACACACCCGCCGGCGCGCAAGACGTACTCGCCGTAGGCAATGCGCTCGTCCTCGCCCGCCTGGGGATCCTCTTCACCGATCTCCACCTCCGCCTGTGCGACGGAACCCCATGCAAGGGCGGCAATGGCCAGGGCCGGCAGCCAGACGGCCGGCCCTGTGCGCCTTGTCGTCACCACCACCGATCAGTCGCGGCGGAAGTCGTCGTGGCAGGCCTGGCAGGATTGCCCCAGGTTACGGAAGCGAATCGGGAGTTCGTCGTCGTCACCGGCTTCAACGGCGGCATGCAATGCCTCGGCCGCATCCTTGGTGTCCTGAGAGAGCTCCTTGAACCGGTCCCAGTCGTCCCAGATCTCCTCTTTGGCATCGGTATCGGGGAAATCACTGCCTTCAGGGAACAGTGCCGGGATGTCCGCGGTGAGATCCACCAGATGCCTGGTGTGCATCTCGAGGTTGTCGCCGAATTCGGCGCCGTCGACAACGACTGCGGCGATGGAGCCGACGTTCCCGCCGATGGACCGCATCACGCCCTGACGGTAATCAATAGTGGCCTCGTGCTCGTCAAAGGCATGTACGGAATGCACAGCACCCAAGCCCAACGCCAGGGTCCCGGCAACGGAAGCCGCAGTCAGAAAACGAAGGGGTTTTTCCATAGGTTGTCCTCCCTGTTCAAGGAACATCGAAAGTGCCGCCCAACCGCTGCGGCCTGCCACGTGCAGCCTTCAATATAGATGTCCAGCCGGCGTTCGCGCCATCCGCGTCTTCACGTCCCGCTCACGCCAGCCTTTCGACATTGACCCCATAAACTAGCGGGTGTTCCCCGAGACATCCTTGGCGCCTGTCGCGATACAATCCGGCTTCCATCCATCCATCCGCCCGGACACCGATGCCTGCCACCGATGAAATGGCCCTGCGCCAGGGGATTATCGACACCGCGCTCGAGACCAACCGCCGTGGTCTGAACCAGGGGACCTCGGGCAACGTCAGCGCGCGCCTGGGCGATGGCATGCTGATTACCCCGTCCGGCGTGCCCTACGAAGCCCTGCGCCCGGAGGACCTGGTCGCGGTTGACGCACAGGGACGCTGGCCAGATCATCAGAAGCCTTCCAGCGAGTGGCATTTTCATCGGGCGATCCTCCACGCACGCCCGGAGTTGAACGCCGTGGTGCATGTCCACTCGACCTACGCCAGCGTGGTCGCGATTCAGGGGCGTGATATCCCCGCCCTGCACTACATGGTGGCGGCGGCCGGGGGCAATTCGATCCGTTGTGCCCCTTATGCCACGTTCGGCACGGAGCAGCTTTCACGCTATGCGGTGGAGGCCCTGCAGGACCGACTGGCGTGCCTGCTGGCCAACCACGGCATGATTGCGACGGGGCCGGATCTCGCGCGGGCCCTGTGGCTGACCGAGGAAGTCGAGCTGCTCGCGCAGCAGTACGTGCTGAGCCTGCAAATTGGCGGCCCGCAGCTCCTCGGCGACGACGAAATGGCGCGCGTGCTGGAGAAGTTCCGGGACTACGGACCGTCCCGGGCCGCGCAAGACGGCTGATCTACAACCCGCCCAGCGGACTCGCGGACTCCGGGGCGCCCATCGGCGAAAATTCGCCCAGGTGGCGCGTTTGCTGGTAGTGCCCCAGGGCCCAGGACACCGACGGAAACGCGAGCTCCCCGGGCAGATCATTGAAGTCGAACAGCGCGACCTCCTTGGACTCGGGTCCGGGGGCAACGTCGTCCCCCAGCAGCTCGGCGCGGTAGATCATCTGCACCTGTCCGATGTGCGGCAGACTGTAGACCGCGAGCAGGCGATCAATACGCAGCCGGGCGCGTGCCTCCTCCCAGGCCTCCCGCTCCGCGCCCTGCTCGGTCGACTCGCCAAGCTCCATGTATCCTGCGGGCAGCGTCCAGTGACCTTTGCGCGGCTCGATCGCGCGGCGGCACAACAGGACCCTCTCTTCCCATGTGGCGACCACGCCGACCACAATCCGCGGGTTCTCGTAGTCCACGAAGCCACAGTGACTGCAGATCTTGCGTTCGCGGTCATCATTTTCGGGAACGGCCCGGTGAAATTCGGGACGGGGGATGCTGACGTCACGGGACATGGTATACCGTCGCTTTGCGGGTCCAGGACCACGCGCCGGAACGCGAGACCCGGGCGATGGTCTTTTCTGAGAGACGCTGTCGATGCAGCACAATTAACGCACCAAACGCCGCCAGGGGGCAGCGATGACACAGGGAACACGCTTCACCGTGGGTGAGCTGGTCCACCATACCAAGTTCGGCTACCGCGGTGTGATCGTCGAGGTCGATCCGGTCTACTCCGGCTCGGACGAATGGTACGAAACCGTGGCCAGGAGCCGCCCCCCCAAGGATCGGCCGTGGTACCACGTGCTGGTGGATGGATACTCGCACAGCACGTATGTGGCCGAACGCCATCTGGAACCCGATACCTCCGGCCAGCAGATCGATCATCCGGCACTGGGCCAGTTCTTCGATCACTTCCTCAACGGGCGCTACTGCCGCGGAAGCAATTCTCGCACCCACTAATCCGCCCTCCCCCGGGCCGGACAACGGACAGGACGACTCGATGACCCAGGACAACCGACGCAGCCGCGTCGTCACAGAAGGTCCACGCCGCACTCCCAACCGCGCCATGCTCAGGGCCGTGGGCTTCGGGGACGACGACTTCCAGCGTCCCATCGTTGGCATTGCCAACGCCCACAGCACGATCACTCCTTGCAACATGGGGATCGGAGCACTGGCCGAACGCGCGGAATCGGCCGTACGAGCCTCGGGCGGCATGCCGCAGACCTTCGGCACTATCACCATCTCCGACGGCATTTCGATGGGCACTCCAGGCATGAAGTACTCCCTCGTGTCGCGCGAGGTGATCGCCGATGCGATCGAGACGGTCGTCAATGGCCAGAGTCTGGACGGGTTGCTCGCCACCGGCGGCTGCGACAAGAACATGCCCGGCGCCATGATGGCGATCGCGCGGCTCAACGTGCCCGCGATCTTCGTCTATGGGGGCACGATCAAGCCCGGGCACTACAAGGGGCAGGATCTCACGATCGTCAGTGCATTCGAAGCCGTCGGACAGCATGGGGCGGGGAAGCTGTCGGATGCAGACCTGGCCGGCGTGGAGCGCAATGCCTGCCCGGGGGCCGGCTCGTGTGGTGGCATGTTCACAGCCAATACCATGTCCAGCGCCTTCGAGGCGATGGGCATGAGCCTGCCGGGCTCGTCGACTCAGGCGGCGGAGGATCCGGAGAAGGCCGAGTCCGCCGCCCGTTCCGCCGAAGTCCTCCTGGAAGCGATCCATGCCGACCGCAAGCCGCGCGACATCCTCACGCGCGAGGCCTTCGAGAACGCCCTGGCCGTGGTCATGGCCGTGGGGGGATCGACCAATGCCGTGCTCCACCTGCTCGCCATTGCCCACTGTGCAAACGTGCCGTTGACGCTCGACGATGTCGAAAACATCCGTCGCCGGACCCCGGTCCTGTGCGACCTGAAGCCCTCCGGTCGGCACGTGACCACGGAATTCCACGCCGTGGGCGGAACACCCCAGGTCATGAAGATTCTGCTGAACGGCGGACTTTTGCACGGCGACTGCCTGACCATTACCGGCCAGACCCTCGGCGAGGTCCTGGCCGACATTCCCGATGCACCACCATCGAACCAGGCCATCATCCGCCCGCTCGATGCCCCCCTGTACCCGCAGGGCCACCTGGCGATCCTGAAGGGCAATCTGGCGCCGGAAGGCAGCGTGGCCAAGATCACCGGGCTCAAGTCCACTTCGATTCGCGGGCCCGCACGCGTATTCGAATCCGAGGAGGAATGCCTGGACGCCATCCTGGCGGGTGGTATTCAGGCTGGAGATGTCATCGTGGTCCGTCACGAGGGTCCTCGTGGGGGGCCCGGTATGCGCGAGATGCTCGCCCCAACGGCGGCAATCATCGGTGCGGGTCTCGGCGATTCGGTTGCCCTGATTACCGACGGTCGCTTCTCCGGGGGCACCTACGGTCTCGTCGTCGGACATGTCGCGCCCGAGGCGGCACAAGGTGGACCCATTGCCCTTGTGCGCGAGGGCGACATCATCGAGGTCGATGCCGACCGTAATCGCCTCGCGCTCGAGATACCGGAGGACGAACTGGCGCGTCGCCGAAGTGCCTGGCAGCCCCCCCTGCCGCGCTTTGATCGGGGGGTGCTCGGGAAGTACAGCCGTCAGGTCGGATCCGCCAGTCGCGGTGCCGTAACCGACGACTTTCGCTGACCGCGGCCCCGATGACGCACCCGGATCCGCGCCACCCCGATTTCAGCATGATGCCTCCCGTGATCGGCTTCTTGCTGATCGCCAACGTGGCACTTTTCCTCGCTCTGCCCTGGCTGGGCGACTGGCTGATGACTCATTTCGCCCTGTGGCCTATCGGCACGCCCTCCATGATCCTCCAGGACGGGCAATGGCTACGCGTGCCGGACTTCCAGCTCTGGCAGCTGTTGACCTACGGGTTCCTGCACGGTGGCCTGGTTCACCTCTCGGTGAACATGTTTGCTGTCTGGATGCTGGGCGTGCAGATCGAGAACGCCTGGGGATCGAGGACCTTCGCCCTGTACTTTCTGATCTGCGTGATCGGTGCCGGGCTGGTACAACTCATGGTCACCGCCTACGGGGACAATGGGATGGTGTATCCCACTGTTGGGGCGTCCGGCGGCGTGTTCGGGGTCTTGCTGGCGTTCGGGATGATGTTCCCCAACCAGCGGCTTTATCTGTTCTTCCTCCCGATTCCGATCAAGGCAAAGTACTTTGTCATCGCCTACGGGGCGCTGGAACTCTACCTGGGAATCTCCGGCACCCTCGCCGGTATCGCGCATTTCGCGCATCTGGGGGGGATGGCATTTGGCTTCCTGGCCATCCAGTACTGGCGCGGCAGACTCCCGATCCGCCCGCGCCAGCGAAGATTCTGGTGGTGAGGTTTCAGGAGGCGCTGGCGCGGGATTTCAGATAGGCGCCAAAGTCATCCTTCAGCTCCGGGTGCATCAGCGCGAACTCCACAGTCGCCTCCAGATAGCCCAGTTTGCTTCCGCAGTCGAAGCGACGACCCTCGAAATTCAGGGCAGTTACGCGCTCTTCCTGAAGCAACTTCGCAATTGCGTCGGTCAGCTGGATCTCGCCCCCAGCCCCAGGCTCCTGCTCCGCCAGCAGCTCGAAGATGCGCGGGGTCAGGATATAGCGGCCCACGACCGCCACATTGGAGGGCGCGTCCGCGGGCTGCGGTTTCTCCACAATCCCGCGTACGTCCCAGGTGCGTGGGCCGGTTTGCACCGGGTCGATGATGCCGTACTGATGGGTACGGTCCGCCGGTACTTCTTCCACGCCCAGTACGCTGCATCCATGCTGGTTAAAGGCCTCGACCATCTGTTTCGTGGCACCGCCCTGCTCTTCCTCGATCAGGTCGTCCGCCAGGATCACTGCAAAGGGCTCGTTACGTACCACCGGCCGCGCGCAGGCTACCGCGTGTCCCAGACCCAGGGCCTCGGCCTGGCGCACGTACACACAGGTCACGTTGGACGGCACGATATTGCGCACCTTTTCCAGCATCTCCGTCTTGCCGCGTTCTTCGAGCTCCGTTTCAAGCTCGTAGGCCTTGTCGAAGTGATCGGGGATGGAACGCTTGTTGCGCCCGGTCACAAATACCAGCGTCTCGATACCCGCACGCACGGCCTCCTCCGCTGCATACTGAATCAGCGGCTTGTCGACGATCGGGAGCATCTCTTTGGGGTTGGCCTTGGTGGCCGGAAGAAAGCGGGTGCCCATGCCCGCGACAGGAAAAACAGCGGTACGGATCGGTGGCGTATTCGGGTTCATCCTGACTCCAGGTGGGAAAAGACGACGGGGATCGGCCCCGTCGTCCTCGATCGGGCTACTCGACCTCGATACGGTCGAGATTCATCTCCACCGTGCGCTCGCCGATGCCGGATACGTCCGTCAGCGCCTGCACCGAGGCAAACGGACCGTGGGCCTCGCGATGTTCAACGATCGCCTCGGCCTTGACCTGGCCGATGTTCTCCAGCGTCGCGAGTTCATCCGCCGATGCCGAGTTCACGTTCACCGGCGCCTGTCCGCCCGACGCCGTGACCAGCGCCAGCGGCAACACGCACAAGGCGGCGAAGAACCAGCATTTCACACAGTAGATGGCATTTTTCATGTTAACTGCTCCATGTTGAGTGATAACCGGCGCAACCCTTGCGCCAAGGTCATCCTAACGGGATCAGTGGCTCTGGAAAACCCTCTCCAGGCGATGTGCGAAATCGGTCGCAGCTGCCGCCGGATCGGCTGCCCGGGTAATGGGTCGACCCACCACAATGGCGCTGGCACCGGCCTTGATCGCGTTCTCCGGTGTCATCACCCTGCGCTGGTCGTCTCCTTCGGCGTCCGGAAGCCGGATTCCGGGGGTCACCAGCATCGGGCCAGAGCCCAGCTCCTCACGCAGAAGACTTGCCTCCTGCGCAGAACACACCAGACCCTCCAGCCCAGCCCGCGCGATGGCCAGATTGCCCAGCAGGCGCACCTGGGCCTCCGGGCTGCGCTGAACGCCAATCTCGCGCAGCGTGTGGGCGTCGCTGGAGGTCAGAACCGTAACTGCCAGAACAGCGGTGTGATCATTGACCTCGCGGACCGCTTCGTGCGCCGCCTGCATCATCTGCAAGCCGCCACTGGCGTGCACATTTACCAGCCACACCCCGGTTCGCGCCGCTGCCCGGCAGGCGGCGGCCACTGTGTTGGGGATATCGTGAAACTTGAGATCGAGGAATACCCGGAAGCCGAGATCGTGCAATCTGCCCAATAGATCGGGCCCGGCCACAACAAACAGCTCGAACCCGACCTTCAGAGCGCACAATGACGGATCGAGACGCTGCGCCAGTTGTATGGCACTGTCGGCATCGGCAAAGTCGAGTGCCACGATCAGACGCGGGGCTGGGGACTGAACGACGGCTCGCATGGCTCTTCCTGATTGAATGGGTTTCAGCGCGTCCCTTCGCGGACCAGCGCATCTTCAGCCTCCTCGGTAGAGGCATCGAGTTCAAAATCCAGCCCCCGCAGGGTATCCCATCGGCGACAGCTCGGACATTGCCAGACGTGCGCTCGACCCTGGTAGCCGCAGTTCATGCACTGGTACAGATGCTGGCTGCCGAGTTGATCCGAAAGTGCTTTTTCGAACGCGGCGAACTCCACGCTATATTCCTGCACTGCGGGAAGAATCTTCATCCAGCGCACGGCCTCGAGCAAACCCGATGTCGGCACCGGGCGTTGCGAAAGGATCATCCCGAGTTCGGAAAGTGCGGCATCCAGCCGCCCGGTGCGACGGTACAACCGCATCAATGCGATCCGCGCCACGGTGATCCCTCGGCTGTTCGCCAGATCTTCCAGGGTCTGCTCCAGCTGCCCAAGGCGGTTCTCACCTGGCAACGCCTGGTGCAGGCGTTCGAGGCGCGGCACAACCAGGGGTGCCAGCGGCGGCGTGCGGGCCACGGCCTCCCGGCCGTATGCAATTGCATCGGCGATGCGGTCTTCACGCTCAGCGATCTCGGACTTGATCAGCAACGCACGCGACAGCCCCGGGACCAGCTCTTCTGCGTGTACCGAGCGCTCAGAAGCGGTTGTGCGGTCACCATGTTCCAGCGCGATGGTCGCCAACTCGCAGTGATAATGCGCGATTCGAAGGTGTTCATTCGGCACATTGTGCGATTTCAGTCGCGTGCCGACCTCGATCGCACGCTCCCATTCACGTTGAGTTTCGTACACATGCTGCAGACCCTTCAGGGCCGGCACCGCCTGATGCGGCGAATCCGCAAGTTCGCGGAAGACCGCCTCGGCCCGATCGAGCACGCCGGCCAGCAAAAAGTCCTGCCCCAGCTCGTTCAGCGCCTGGGCCCGCTGCTCATCCTTCAGAGAAGGACGCGCCACCAGGTTTTGATGGATGCGGATCGCCCGATCGACCTCGCCTCGACGCCGGAACAGGCGTCCAAGAATCACATGGGTCTCAAAGGTTTCGTGGTCCACCTCCACCATTTCGATGAACGCTTGCAAGGCATCATCGGTACGGTCGTCCAGAAGATAGCGGACGCCCTCAAGGTAGCGATGAAGGGAGGGTTCCTGATCCCCCTGATCTTCCGGGTGGAGCCGACGGGCTACCCACCAGCCGCTTGCCGCCGCCACGGGCAACAACAGCCAGAACCAGTCGTTGATCACAAGACGCCCCTGGGCCCGGACAACGCCGCCAGGCATACCCTTTTCCACGCCATACAGCATACGCCACGGGTCGGGCCGGGCTGGGCGATCGTGTCACATCGGGTGATCAAAGAAAGAGCGTTCACAGGAAAAGAAACGGGCCATCCCAACCATACGGTCGATCGATTCTCGGACGGAGCGGAAGACATGGCGCGTCGCTTGTGCCTCAAGGCTAGCCTTCACCGGCCGCACTGTGCGCGCGGGCAAATGGGACTCCAGCGCGGGTATGCACAGTAATCTGCATTTCTCTAATAAAAATCTCGCATCGGGGCCGTTCGCATCTGCTCGACCTCGGTCTTCAGCGCGCGATTCTCCGCGCGCAGGTCCGCCACCTTCTGGTTCAGTCGGCGGATACGGAGAAGCAGGATTGCAGCCGTAACGACCACACCGACGAGCGCGGAAATGCCCAGCAGGACTACCAGGGGCGCTTGCACGTCGACCCATGGGAGACTCAGGGTCACCTGGCCCTCGTTGAACACTACAAGGATACCGATCGCCGAAGAGATCAGGATCAGCAAGGCAAACGCGACTGCGTTGCGGACCTGCTGGCGCCGTCGATCGGACATGCCGATTACTCGTCGACAACCGCGGGGTTATTGACCCGCTCGCGCAGTTCCTTGCCGGGTTTGAAATGCGGGACATGCTTGCCCGGTAGTGCCACCCCTTCCCCCGTCTTGGGATTGCGTCCCAGACGCGGCGGGCGGAAATGCAGGGAGAAGCTGCCGAAGCCACGAATCTCGACCCGCTGGCCATGCGCCAGGGCCTGACTCATCCGTTCCAGCAACGCCTTCACGCACATCTCGACATCCCGTGCGGGCAGGTGAGGCGATTTCTGGGCGAGGCTCTCGATCAATTCCGATTTGGTCATCTGACGCTCGTCACAGACAGAAGAAAGAGATCCGCAATACGCGGATAAAAAAACAGTCCACGGCATCCGTACGGACACCGTGGACTTTATTGTGACGGACTTAGTCGTTCTTGCCCATCTGTTCCTTCAGCAGATCGCCCAGGGAGGTCGTCGCGCTGCCGCTGGCGGAGTAGTCGGAGACCATCTCGGCCTCTTCGGCGCGGTCCTTGGCCTTGATCGACAGGCTGATCGCACGGGTCTTCTTGTCCACACCCATGAACTTGGCCTCAACCTCGTCGCCGACGTTCAGCACGGTACGCGCATCTTCCACACGGTCCTGGGAGATGTCAGCGGCACGGAGGATGCCGTCGATGCCGTCAGCCAGTTCGATCACCGCTGCCTTGGCGTCCACTTCCTTGACCGTGCCCTTCACGATGCTGCCCTTGGTGTGCTCGGCCACGAAGTTGGAGAACGGATCGCGGTCCAGCTGCTTCAGGCCCAGGGAGATACGTTCGCGCTCCGGATCCACCGACAGCACCACGGCCTCGACCTCGTCGCCCTTCTTGAAGTTGCGGATCGCCTCTTCACCAGCCTCGTGCCAGGACAGGTCGGACAGATGGATCAGGCCGTCGATGCCGCCGTCCAGGCCGACGAACACACCGAAGTCGGTGATCGACTTGATCTGGCCACGAACCTTCTCGCCACGGTTGTGGTTGGCGGCAAAGTCGTCCCACGGGTTGGACTGGCACTGCTTCATGCCCAGCGAGATGCGGCGGCGCTCTTCGTCCAGATCCAGGATCATCACCTCGACCTCGTCGCCGATAGCCACGACCTTGCCCGGGTTGACGTTCTTGTTGGTCCAGTCCATCTCGGACACGTGCACCAAGCCTTCCACGCCGTCTTCGATTTCCACGAAGCAGCCGTAGTCGGTGATGTTGGTGACCTTGCCAAAGATGCGGGTGCCGGTCGGGTAACGGCGGGTGATGTTCTCCCACGGGTCCTCGCCCAGCTGCTTCAGGCCCAGCGAGACACGCATGCGCTCACGGTCGAACTTCAGCACCTTGACCTCGACTTCCTGGCCGATCTCGACCACGTCGGACGGATGCTTCACGCGCTTCCAGGCCATGTCGGTGATGTGCAGCAGGCCGTCGATGCCGCCCAGATCCAGGAACGCACCGTAGTCGGTCAGGTTCTTCACGATACCCTTCACGACCGCGCCTTCCTGCAGGTTCTTCAGCAGCTCTTCGCGCTCGGCGCTGTATTCCTGCTCGACCACGGCGCGGCGGGACACGACCACGTTGTTGCGGCGGCGGTCCAGCTTGATGAGCTTGAACTCCAGTTCCTTGCCTTCCAGGTACGCGGTATCGCGCACCGGACGTACATCCACGAGTGAACCAGGCAGGAACGCCCGGATGTCTCCCAGCTCGACGGTGTAGCCGCCCTTGACCTTGCCGGAGATCTTGCCGGTGACGTACTGCTCTTCCTCCATCGCACCTTCAAGACGATCCCAGGCCTTGGCCCGCTTGGCCTTCTCGCGCGACATGCGCGTCTCGCCGAAACCGTCTTCCGGGGTTTCGAGGGCCACTTCGACGACATCGCCGACCTTGACCTCGAGCTCACCCTCGTCGTTCATGAACTGCTCGGTGGGGATGACCCCCTCGGACTTCAGGCCGGCATTGACCACGACCACATCCGGGGTGACCTCAATGACGGTGGCACTGAGGATGGCACCCGGCTGCATCTGGGTGTAGGCCATGCTCTCTTCGAGCAGTTGCGCGAAACTTTCACTCATGGATTTAAAAACCTGTGATTAAACAAACTCTTGAAGAAACTTCCTGCAAGAGGGTTTGAACGTTAATGAACCCGCTTCGAGGCTATCCCTCGATTCGGGGGCTTTTTTCCGGGAGTACGTCCCGGAGGCGCTCCAGGATCATGTCCACCACGCTGACGATGTCGAGTTCTGTGGTATCCAGCACCCAGGCATCTTCGGCGGGCTTGAGGGGGGCCACGCTGCGCTCGCGGTCACGGCGGTCGCGCGCCTCCATCTCGTCCTGAAGGGCGGAAAGATTAGCACTAAGTCCTTGTTCCTTCAACTGCATGTAACGCCTGCGTGCCCGCTCCTCCGCAGAGGCCGTCAGGAAGATCTTGAGGTCCGCGTCCGGGAACACCACGGTGCCCATGTCACGCCCGTCCGCGACCAGTCCCGGGGTCTGCACAAACGCACGCTGGCGATCCAGCAAGGCCTCACGCACCGCGGGCAGCGCGGCGACCTGCGAGGCATCGGAACCGGCCTGTTCGGTCCGCAGGAGAACGTCCACCGGCTGCCCCTCGAGCAGGGTTGTCACCCGTGTCGCATCGCCGTCGATCTCGAAGCTGACGTCCAGGGCGGTGGCCAGGCGCTCAAGGCCTTCGATGTCCGTCAGCTCCACCCCATGCTGGCGAGCAGCCAGGCCCAGCAGTCGGTACAGGGCCCCACTGTCGAGCAGGTGCCAGCCCATCGCGGCGGCGACACGCATGCATACCGTCCCCTTGCCGGCCCCACCGGGGCCATCGATCGTGAGCACCGGGATCGTTCCTGTCATGCCGCCTCCAGTGCCAGGCCGGCGGTTCGGGCGAGATCCACAAACCCCGGGAACGACGTGGCCACGTTTGCGCAGTCACGGATGCGTATCGGGGCACTGGAGCGCAGCCCCGCCATCGCGAACGACATCGCGATGCGGTGGTCGCCATGGCTGTCGACCTCCCCGCCGGAGAAGCCCTCGCCGCCCTGGATGCGAATACCATCGGGCTGTACCGTGCACTGCACGCCCAGCGCCTGAAGGCCATCCGCCATCACCTGGATGCGATCGCTCTCCTTGACCCGCAGCTCTTCCGCGCCGGTCAGTACCGTCTCGCCCTCGGCGCAGGCCGCTGCGACAAAGATGGCCGGGAATTCGTCGATCGCCAGCGGCACCAGCTCGGTCGGGATTTCGATCCCCTTGAGGGGGGCGGCGTGCACCTCGATATCGGCCACCGGTTCACCCCCGGCTTCGCGTTGGTTCTCCACGCGGATATCCGCGCCCATCAGACGCAGGATGTCGATCACACCGGTTCGGGTCGGATTGATCCCGACATGCGCCAGGCGCATCTGCGACCCCGTCGCGATGCTCGCCCCCACCAGGAAGAAGGCGGCCGAGGAGATGTCCGCGGGGACATCCACCGAACTCGCCTGCAGGCGCCCGCCCCCGGTAACACAGGCCTTCGGGCCATCCCGCGTTACCACGCAGCCGAAGCCATTCAGCATGCGCTCGGTATGATCCCGGGTGGGCGCGGGCTCGGTCACACAGGTTTTCCCTTCTGCCCACAGCCCCGCAAGCAGGATCGCGGACTTTACCTGGGCGCTGGCTACCTGCAGTACATGGTCGGTACCCCGCAGAGGTGCTCCCCCCCGTATGCGCAAGGGCGGAGTACCCGCCTCGCTGGTCTCGATCTGCGCCCCCATGCGCGCCAGGGGGTCGGTGACCCGGCGCATCGGGCGACGTGTCAGGGATTCATCACCAATCAGTTCGCTGTCGAAAGCCTGCCCGGCGAGGACCCCGCACAGCAGCCGCATCGCGGTGCCCGAGTTTCCCATGTCCAGCGGGCCGTCCGGCTCCTGAAGGCCATGCAGGCCCTGCCCCTGGATCACGACCTCGCCGGGCCCCTTGCGCTCGATCGGCACGCCCATCGCGCGAAAGGCCTCCAGCGTCGCCAGGCAATCGGCCCCTTCGAGAAAGCCGCTGACACGTGTCTCGCCCTCGGCCAGGGCGCCCAGCATGATCGAGCGATGGGAAATGGACTTGTCGCCCGGCACACGGGCCACGCCGGAGAGCGTGCCCCCCGGCTGTACGGTAAAGGTGTTCATGTTTCAGGTATCCAGTTGTGCATCCGCCGGGTCACAAAAGCGATCCCGGGTTTCCTTTGCATGGCGAAAACGTGCTTCGATCGCGGGCCCGTCGGCCGACTCGATCATCCCGCGCAGCTGCTCCAGGTCGCCCTGGTAGCGCTCGATCACCTCGAGGATCGCCGCGCGGTTGGCCAGACAGATATCGCGCCAGACCACCGGGTCCGACGAGGCAATACGGGTGAAGTCGCGAAACCCGCCCGCCGCATAATGAAAGATCTCGTCGCGCTCGCTCATATCCGACAGCGACGCCACCAGCGTGTAGGCCAGCACATGCGGCAGGTGGCTCGTGGCCGCGAGGACCCGGTCGTGATGGGCGGGTGTCATGAACTCCACCCGCGCACCGGTCGCCTGCCACATCTGTGCGATGCGGTCGCTGGCCATCGGATTGGTCGCATCCGCCGGGGTCAGGATCACCAGCCGGTCCCGAAAGAGGCCGGGAAACGCGGCCGTTACCCCGCTCTTCTCGGTCCCGGCAATCGGGTGGCCGGGCACGAACTGGCGCGGCGTGGTGCCAAAGCCCTCGGTCACCGCGTCGATCACGGCCTGCTTGCTCGAGCCGACGTCGGTCAGCGGGCTGTCTTCCGGCCAGCAGCCAGCCAGATCGCGTGCCAGCGGGCCCATTGCCCCCAGCGGCACTGCCAGTACGCCGATATCCGCCCCTTCCGCGGCCTCGGCCACCGAGGTCGTCCAGCGGTCAATCACGCCCAGACGTTCGGCCTCGCGCAGGTTGTCCGCATTGCGCGAACAGCCCACGACCTCGCGTACCGCACCTGCCTCGCGCAGGGCAAGCGCGAGCGAGCCACCGATCAGACCAACCCCAAAGATGACCAGCCGCTCGATCATCCCAGCGCCCGATCCAGCGCTTGCAGGAAGCGTTCGTTGTCCTGGGCCGTGGAGACCGTCACCCGCAGATGCCCCGGCAGCCCGTAGTTCTCTACGGGGCGGGTGATCACACCTTCACGTTGCAGCGCCTCGTATACCGGCCCCGCATCACGTCCGGTGTCGAAGGTAATGAAGTTGCCCACCGACGGGATCACGCGCAATCCCCGTTCGCGCAGACCTTCTTCTAGCTGTACCAGGCCCTCGCGATTGACGCGCACCGAACGCTCGATATGGGCGGAGTCCCCCAGCGCGGCGAGGCCCGCGGCCTGCGCGACCGCGTTCACATTGAACGGCTGGCGCACGCGATTGAGCAGTTCCGCGACCGCGGGCGAACTGATCGCGTATCCCAGGCGCAGGCCGGCAAGGCCCTGAATCTTGGAAAACGTGCGGGTCACGATCAGATTCGGGTAGCGCGCGACCCACTGGGTGGTGTCGGGATAGTCTTCCTGCTCGACATATTCCGCATACGCCTCGTCGATCACCACCAGCGTGGTGGCCGGCATCGCCGCTACAAAGGCTTCGAGCGACGCACGTCCGACCCAGGTGCCGGTCGGGTTGTTCGGATTCGCCAAGAACACCACCCGCACGGTCTCATCCACCGCTTTCCGCATCGCCGCCAGATCGTGCCCGTAGGGCTGTTCCAGGTCGGTCGCAGGCAGTGCTTCCACCACCCGTGCCTCGGCCCCTGCCGCCTGGGTAACCAGCGGGTAAACCGCAAAGGCATGAGCCGAAAAGACCGAGGCCCTTCCGGGCGCCAGCCACGCCCGCGCAATCAGCTCCAGGATCTCGTTGGATCCATTGGCGAGGGTAATGGTATCCGCATCGACACCATGCCGGGCAGCCAGCGCCGCCTTCAGTTCGAAGCCTGCCCCATCGGGATAGATATGGGCCTCGCTCATCGCCGCGCGTGCGGCCTCCACCGCCTGGGGCGAGGGCCCCAGTGGATTTTCGTTGGAGGCCATCTTGATCGCCTGCTGGATGCCCAGCTCCCGCTCGAGCGCCGCGATCGGCTTGCCCGGCTGATAGGGCGTCAGGCCCCGAACGCCATCCACGGCAAGCGCGGCGGCATCAAAGCCACCCGGGTTCTGGTCGGACACGGGGTTGCGTGAAGCCATGGAATGCCTCGATTAGGGGAACACGGATTCATGCACGCGCTCGCGCTCGAGTCGCTTTTGCGTGCGAACAAGGCGCGGTGACTGCCGTGCAGTCTTTCTGCACAAAGGAACCGCAACGCCGTTCCCGCGCAAAAGCGACCGAGCCGCTTGGGGTTGGTACCCCAGGTTCCCCGATCCTGCGTTGCGCCCCGAATCAATCAACAACGGGCGGGTAGAACCACTACCCGCTGCGTACCGCGCCTTGTCTCGGGAAACCTGGGGTATCAACGCGAGCGTGTGCATGAGTCAGTGTTCCCCTCAGGTTGCGGCCTGAGGATAGCTCCCCAGCACCTTGACGGTATCGGCGGTCTGTCGCAGCTGTTCCAGACAATCGCGGATTGCCGGATCCTTCTGGTGGCCCACCAGATCCAGGAAGAACACATAGGTCCACTGGGTGCAGCGCGAGGGGCGCGACTCGATCCGGGTCAGGCTGATGCCGGCCTCGGCGATCGGTTTGAGCAGCGCGTACAGCGATCCTGGCCGGTTCGCGGTGCTGAGCATAATCGAGGTCCGGTCGGCACCACTCGGCTCGGTCGCCGCAGTGCCGATAATCAGGAAGCGGGTGGTGTTGTCGGCGCGGTCCTCGACATGCTGCACCCGCAGCGGAACGCCATAGTGCTCGGCGGCCACGCGGCTGGCGATCGCCGCGCTTTCCGGGTCTTTGGCAGCCACCTCAGCCGCCCGCGCGTTGGAGGACACCGCCTCGCGTTCCGCGTGTGGCAGGTGGGTATCCAGCCACTGCCGGCACTGGGCCAGCGCCTGGGCGTGCGCACGGACACGGCGAATCTGGCTCAGGTCCTCGGCCTGCGCCAGAAGATGATGATGGATCGGCGTCACGACCTCGCCGCAAATCTGCAGCGGCGAGTCGAGGAAGCAGTCCACGGTATGCGTGACGACACCCTCGGAGCTGTTCTCGATGGGCACCACGCCGAACTGCGCTCGCCCCGCTTCCACCGCCCCAAACACTTGATCGATCGAAGTCAGCGGGGTTGTCTCCACCGCGTGACCAAAGTGCTTGCGCGCCGCCAGGTGGGTAAAGGTCCCTTCGGGGCCCAGATAGGCGACCGTCAGCGGATGTTCCAGCGCCAGACACTCGGACATGATCTCCCGGAACAGCCGAACCACCGCCTCGCCGGACAAGGGTCCGGGGTTTTCTTCGCGCACGCGCCGCAGGATCTCGGCCTCGCGCTCCGGTCGGTAGAACACCGGGTTCGGCTCGAAATCGCGCTTGACCCGCGCGACCGCCTCGGCGCAGCGAGCGCGTTCGCTGAGAAGCTCCAGCAACTGCCCGTCGAGCTCGTCGATGCGGTTGCGCAAGGACCCGAGGTCTTCCGGCCCCGTAGCGGCTTTCGGCGATGGCCCCTTCTTCGTCACGATCTACAGCACCCGCGCGCGCAGCACGCCATCAATCTGCAGCAACGCCTCCAGCGTGGACGGATCGGGCTTCCCGTCCACGTCCAGCAGCGTATACGCCAGATCCCCGCGGGAATCGTTCATCAGGTGCAGGATGTTCAGGTTGGATTCGCCCAGGACATGCGAGATACGCGCCACGCGATCAGGGAGATTGCGGTTGACCACCGCGATCCGGCTGTCACCCTTGCGATCCAGCACCAGGGTCGGCAGGTTCACCGAATTGACCACATTGCCGTTCTCGAGATAGTCGCGCAGCTGATCGGCAATCATCACCGCACAGTTCTCTTCCGACTCGGTCGTCGAGGCCCCCAGGTGCGGCAGCGTGATGACCCGCGGGTGGCCCAGCATGTTGGGCACCGGGAAGTCCGTGATGTAGGCGTGCAGCCGTTCGGCATCCAGTCCCTCGCGTACGGCCTCGTCATCGACGATGCCCTCGCGCGCCAGGTTCAGCACCATCGCGCCCGGGTTCATACCCTCCAGCCCCTTGGCGTTCACCAGGTGCCGCGTGTTCTCGGTCAGCGGGACATGCACCGTCACCGCGTCGGCACCCTCCAGGGCCGCCTCCACGGAGCGCGCCCGCTCGATGTCGGAATCGAGACGCCAGGCATTCTCCACCGTGACCTTGGGGTCGAATCCCACGACCTCCATGCCGAGGGCCTTGGCGGCATTGGCCACACCGACGCCAATGGCCCCCAGCCCCAGCACGGCAAGCTTGCGCCCGGGCAGTTCGAAGCCCGTGAACCGCTTCTTGCCGTGCTCGACCGCGGCCATGAAGTCGTCCTTGCTAGGGTCCAGCTCCTGCACATAGCCCGCCGCCGGCAGCAGGTTGCGCGCGCCCAGCAGCAGGCCGGCGATCACCAGCTCCTTGACGGCATTGGCATTGGCCCCGGGGGCGTTGAATACCGCGACCCCGCGATCGGACAGCGCCGCGACCGGGATGTTGTTCACCCCGCTGCCGGCGCGCCCGACGGCCAGCACAGAATCCGGGATCTCGACTTCGTGCAGGTTGAACGAGCGCAGCATCAGCGCGTCGGGCTGATTGATGTCCGAGGCCACCTCGTAACGGTCCCGCGGGAAGCGATCCAGCCCGCGTACGGCAATGTTGTTATAGGTCTGTATGCGGTACATCCGGGCCCTCCGTGATCGGTTCCCCAGGGAAACGCGCTCAGGCGTGGCGGTTTTCGAAGTCCGCCATGAACTCAATCAGCGCGTCCACGGCACTCTCCGGTACGGCGTTGTAGATGCTTGCACGCATCCCGCCCACCGAACGATGCCCCTTCAGCGACGACAGCCCGGCGGCGTCGGCCTCGTTCAGGAAGGTCCCGTCCAGGGAGTCGTCCGCGAGGATAAAGGGCACGTTCATCCACGAACGCGCATCCGGTTCGACCGGATTGCGATAAAACGCCGAGTTGTCCACGAAATGATAGAGCTTCTCGGCCTTGCGCTGGTTGATCTCGGCCATCTTCTCCAACCCGCCCTGCTCCAGCAGCCACTCGAAGACCAGCCCCGCCAGGTACCAGCCGAAGGTCGGCGGCGTGTTGTACATGGAGTCATTTTTCGCCTGCAGCGCCCAGTCGACCACCGCCGGCAGGTTGGGATTCGACTCCTGGTCCAGCAGGTCGTTGCGAACGATCACCACAGTCAGCCCGGCGGGCCCGATGTTCTTCTGCGCGCCAGCGTAGATCACGCCGAATTTCGACACGTCGATCGGGCGCGAGAGGATGGTGGAGGACATATCCGCGACGAGCGGTTTGCCCCCGACCTCCGGGATCTCGTGAAACTCGACGCCACCGATCGTCTCGTTCGGGGTGTAGTGCACGTAGGCGGCATTCGGGTCGAGGTTCCAGCTGTCGCGCGGCGGGATCGAGGCGTAGCCACTGGCCTGCGAGCTGGCGACGATGTTCACGGGCCCGAACTTCTGGGCTTCCTTGATCGCCTTGCCCGACCAGGCGCCGGTGTCGATGTAGTCCATCGGTTTCCCGCCCGAGTGCAGGTTCATCGGGATCGCCGCGAACTGGCCGGTCGCCCCGCCCTGCAGGAACAGCACGCTGTAATTGTCCGGAATATTCATCAGCTTGCGCAGGTCCTGCTCGGCCTTCTCGGCGACCTGCATGAACGGCTTGCCGCGATGGCTCATCTCCATCACGGACATCCCGGCGCCATGGAAATCGATCAGTTCGTCGCGTGCCCGTTCCAGGACCGCCTGCGGCAGCGCCGCCGGCCCCGCACTGAAGTTATGCACTCGGCTCATTCCGGATCTCCGTTGTCCATGGTGTTCTGGGTGAGTTCGTCGCCCTCGCTGTCGCTGTCCAGGTCTTCATCCTCGCCCTGCAGCTTTTCGACCCGGGCCAGTTCCACCAGGCGCTCGCCCTTGTCCATGCGGATCAGGCGCACGCCCTGTGTGTTGCGCCCAATCAGCGGGATCTGATCCACCGGCGTACGCACCAGCGTCCCGCCCGTGGTGATCAGCATCGCCTCGTCGTCTTCCAGCACCCGCGCGGCCCCGACCAGCGGCCCGTTGCGCCCCTCGGTCTGGATCCCGATCACGCCCTGGCCACCACGACGGTGGACCGGGAACTCGTCGAATCGAGTCCGCTTTCCGTAACCGTTCTCGGTGGCCAGCAAAGCGTCCCCTTCGGCGACATTCAGTAGCGCAATCACGCGATGATCCGGTTCCATGCGCACGCCGCGTACACCGCAGGCGGTACGGCCCATCGGCCGCACGTCATTCTCGGAGAAGCGCACCGCCTTCCCGGCCGTGGTGACAAGCATTACGTCCATCTGACCGTCGGTGAGCGACACATCTACCAGGTAATCATCGTCGCGCAAATCCACTGCGATGATCCCGGTCGAGCGGCGGCGCGAGAAGTCTGTCAGCGGCGTCTTCTTGACCGTGCCACGGGCGGTGACCATGAACACGTAATGGTCCGGGTCGTATTCGCGGACTGGCAGGATCGCGTTGATGCGCTCACCGGACTCCAGTGGCAGCAGATTGACGATCGGCTTGCCGCGCGAGGCTCGCGAGCCCTGCGGCAGCTCGTAGACCTTCAGCCAGTACACCCGGCCGCGGCTGGAGAAGCACAACACCGTGTCGTGGGTGTTCGCGACCAGCAGCCGGTCGACGAAATCCTCCTCCTTGAAGCTCGCGGCCGCCTTGCCGCGACCGCCTCGGCGCTGCGCACGATAGTCGGCCACCGGCTGGTATTTCACATAGCCGGCATGCGACAGCGTCACCACGACGTCTTCCTCGCCGATCAGGTCTTCCAGCGTCAGGTTCGCCTGACGCTCGCGGATCTCGCTGCGGCGTTCGTCGCCGAACTGATCGGCCACAGCCAGCAGTTCGTTGCGGATCTCCTGCTGCAGGCGCTCGCCCGAACCGAGGATGTCGAGCAGGTCCTCGATCAGGTCCAGCAGCTCGCGGTATTCGTCGAGGATCTTGTCCTGTTCCAGCCCGGTCAGGCGGTGCAGGCGCAGGTCGAGGATCGCCTGCGCCTGGGCCTCGGACAGACGATAGCCGTCGTCGCCCACGCCGTATTCTGGCGCCAGGTCCTCCGGTCGCGAGGCGCTGGCTCCGGCACGGTCCAGCATGTCGCTGACCACGCCCAGCGGCCAGCTGCGGGCCAGCAGGCCGGCCTTGGCCTCGGCCGGATTGGGGGCGGCCCGGATCAGTTCGATCACCGGGTCGATGTTGGCCAGCGCGATCGCGAGCCCTTCCAGGATATGGGCGCGCTCACGCGCCTTGCGCAGATCGAAGATGGTGCGGCGGGTGACCACCTCGCGGCGATGCCGCAGGAAGGCCTCCAGCACCTGACGCAGATCCAGCACCTTCGGCTGGCCATCGACCAGGGCGACGATGTTGATGCCAAAGACGTTCTGCATCTGCGTATGCATGTACAGGTGGTTCAGCACCACCTCGGCCATCTCGCCGCGCTTGAGCTCGATGACCAGACGCATGCCGTCCTTGTCCGACTCGTCGCGCAGCTCCGAAATGCCGTCGATACGCTTTTCCTTGACCAGCTCGGCGATCTTTTCGGTCAGGCGGGCCTTGTTCACCTGGTACGGGAGTTCGGTGACCACGATCGCCTCGCGCTGGCCGCCCTCCAGCGGCTCGACATGCGAGCGCGCCCGGATCAGCACCCGCCCGCGGCCGGTGCGATAGGCCTCGCGCACGCCTTCCACGCCGTTGATGATCCCGGCCGTCGGAAAATCGGGGCCCGGCACGTACTCCATTAGACCCTCGATGGAGATCTCGGGGTCATCGATCAGCGCCACGCAGGCGTTGATCACCTCGCGCAGGTTGTGCGGCGGGATGTTGGTTGCCATCCCCACCGCGATCCCCGCGGAGCCGTTGACCAGGAGGTTGGGAAACTTGCTCGGCAGTACCGCCGGTTCGGTCTCGGAGCCGTCGTAGTTGTCGATGAAGTCGACGGTTTCCTTGTCGATGTCGGCCAGCAGTTCGGCCGCGATGCGCGCCATGCGCACCTCGGTGTAACGCATGGCCGCCGGGGAGTCGCCGTCAATCGAGCCGAAGTTGCCCTGCCCGTCGGCCAGCATGTAGCGCATCGAGAACGGCTGCGCCATGCGCACGATCGCGTCGTAGACGGCGGAATCGCCATGCGGGTGGTATTTACCGATCACGTCACCGACCACACGCGCCGACTTCTTGTAGGGCTTGTTGTAGTCGTTGCCCAGCTCGCGCATCGCGTAGAGCACGCGGCGATGGACCGGCTTGAGGCCGTCACGGACATCGGGGAGGGCCCGGCCCACGATTACGCTCATCGCGTAATCGAGGTAGGACTGCTGCATCTCGTCTTCGAGATTGACCGGGAAAATTTCCTTGGCAAATTCAGCCATCGAGAGTTACGCCGTCCGTCTGAACAAGCTCGCGATCATACCACAGGGGTAACCACTGGGACCTAGCAAATGGGCCTGAAATCGCCCCTCCGTAGCTCTCAGCCGGGGTGCGCCAATGTGAAACACCGTGATCCGGCGCTGTCAGCCCTCAAGAACCGGGTCCCCAGCGACGGCTTTCCGCCGCAGGGCGGCCAGTTTGCCCCGATCCGGTGCCTCGACCACGCCATGCTCGGTCACGATCGCGTCGACCAGGTGCGCCGGCGTGACGTCGAACGCCGGGTTGTAGGCCCGCGCCCCGTCCGCAGCCACGCGCGTCCCGGCGAGCGCCAGCACCTCGTCTTCGGCGCGCTGTTCGATCGGGATACCCTCCCCGTCCGGCATCTCGAAATCGATGGTCGACAGCGGGGCCGCGACCATGAAGCGCACGCCGTGGGCACGCGCCAGCAGGGCCAGCCCATAGGTGCCGATCTTGTTGGCCACATCGCCATTCGCCGCAATGCGGTCAGAACCCACGATCACCCAACCCACGCGCCCGGAACGCAACAGACTGGCGGCCGCCCCTTCGCAAAGCAGTTGCACCGGGATGCCGTCATGCACCAGTTCCCAGGCGGTCAGGCGGCTCCCCTGGAGCCACGGGCGGGTCTCGTCGGCAAAGACTTCGGTCACCCGCCCCTCGTCCCAGGCCGCGCGGATCACCCCCAGGGCGGTGCCATAGCCCCCGGTGGCCAGCGAACCCGTATTGCAGTGGGTCAGCACCGCACCCCCCGGCTCGATCAAGGCAGCCCCGTGCCGCCCCATGCGACGGTTGCCCGCGATGTCGTCGTCCAGCATCTGGCGGGCCGCGATCGTGGTCGCCTCAATGGCGGCCTCCAGATCCCTCGCGGCATCGACCTCCCGGGCCATCCGGTCCAGCGCCCAGAACAGATTCACCGCCGTGGGCCGCGAGGCTCGCAGGCGATCCATGTCCGCGGTCACGCGCTCGCGCCAGTCGTCGCGGCCACGGGCCTTCTGGCAGGCCAGCACCACCCCGAACGCGGCCGTGATCCCGATGGCGGGTGCACCCCGCACGACCATGTCGCGTATCGCGGTCGCTACTTCGCCGGCATCGGTATAGCACTGGCGCACGGCCTCGCGCGGCAACAAACGCTGGTCCAGCAGATAGAGGTTGCCGTCTTCAAACCGAATCGGGCGGATCGTGTCGGAGCGGTGTTCTGTCATGGGATCATTCTATCAGGGCTCTTTTGGGTCAGGGCTCTTTGGCTGCCAGAATCGCGGCCGCGGGCGCCCGGTCGCCGGAGCGCTGTCGAGTTGCGCGCTGCTCGTGACCAGTGCCCCGCTGCGGCCGGTCTCGTGCAGTGGAATGCCGCGTAGGTCCAGGCGTTTCCGGGCCGCACCGGGCAGACCGGCGCCCTCGGCGGTCGTCGCCGCCCAGACCTCACCCGGTGGGAAGCGGTCGAGCCAGGCGTCCTGCAGGGCACGCGGATTGGAAGTCCTCGGCGCCACCAGCAAATCAACCGCAAATCCCGCGGTGTCCCGACGCATCACGGCCTCGCCGAGACCATCCAGCCCGCCCATGACCAGCAAGGTCGCGTCCGCCCCCGTCACCCTCAGCACACAGGATGCGGACGAGTCATCATTCCAGCCCGGTGGTGGATGGAGCACCTCGAAACGCACGCCGTCCCAGTGCCACTGATCCCCCTTTTTGCAGCGTTCGTCAGTGTCATGGCTCACCGGAGTGCGCCGCAGCGTGCGCCCCACCGGAATCTGTTCCCGGACGGCCGCCACGCCCCCTGCGTGGCCGGCGTGTTCGTGCGTCACCATCAGGGTGTCCAGGGAGCGGATGGCGCTCGCCCGCAAGGCCGGCACCACAATCCGGTCGCCCGCGCTGAAGCCGCCCTCTCGGCCCGGACCCGCATCAATCAGCAGCGCGTGTCGTCGGGTCTCCACGATGGTGGCCTGCCCGGCGCCAACGTCCAGTACCTGAACGCGCCACTGCCCGCCCCCAAGATCCGGGCGCACCGGCGCCAACAGGGCGATCGCGGCCACTGCGATCCAGGGGGCCAATCGCCGGGCGAGCGGCTGCAGGGCCAGGAGAACGGCCACGCCGCCCAGCATGGCCGCGGCCACCGGTACATGGCGCTGATCCACCAGGACAGGGATCCCCGCCAGTACCTCAAGCGTCATCACCAGCAGCGCCAGCAGGCTATCCGCAATGCCTAACAACAGACCACCCGCGGCCGGCCATCCCCACGCGAGCAAGGCACCGACCAGCAACATCGGCAGGATCAGCAACGTGATCATGGGCACCGCGACCAGGTTCGCCACGGGTGCGACCCAGGACCCCAGCTGGAACCAGGCCAGGCTGAGCGGCAACATCGCGATCGCCAACACGAACTGAATCCGCAGGCCTTCGCGCCAGCCGGTCGTTCCGACCCGCCCCTGCAACAGCAGCAGGATCACCGCCACCGCGCCGAACGAGAACCAGAACCCCGGGGCCAGCACGCTCGGCGGATGCACGATCAGCACCATGGCCGCAGCAAGGGCCAGGGCGCGCCAGGCGACACCCTCCCGACGCGACAGCACCGCCAGTGTGAACGCAACGAGCATCAGCAGGGCCCTTTGCGTCGGGATACTGAAACCGGCCAGCACCGCATAGCCCGTGGCGGCCCCGAGTCCGACGACTCCCATAAACAGCAACCGCCGCAGCCGCCTTAATGCCGCCACTCCAGACCACAACCATCCGGCGATGCCACCGGCAAACCCCGCAACCAGGGCGACATGCAACCCGGAAATCGCCATCAGGTGATTGGTTCCCGTGTGCAGGAAGGCCTGCCATTCTCCCTCGGTCATGGCCTGGCGATTGCCGATAATCAGGGCCTGCACCAGGCCTGGGTGACGCAATTCCGGTGCCGCACGTTCGAGACGAGCCTGCATCGCGGCCCGAAGGCGGTGCATGGTCACGCGGGCCCTGGCCCTTTCCTGCTCGCCTGCCAGTGGGGTAACGGAACGCGCGACGGCGCTGCCGTGCATCCCCTCGCGGTAGAACCAGCCCGCCGCATCGAACCCGCCGGGGTTGCGGGGGCCGTCCACACCACGCAAGCGCAAGTCCAGGCTCAGGTAGTCACCGACTTGTATCGCCGGCCGCGCCGGGAAGATACTGACCCACAACTCGCGGCCTTCCAGCTCCAGCCCCGGGACGCCCGTTTCGATCGCCGACGCCCTCACACGGAACCGGCTGCGGTGTTCGCCGTGCTCCGGCAAACTGACCACCTGCGCCCGCACCGAGACCTCTGTCCCCGACCACTCGGGACCTACTACCTTGTCCGACCAGTCCGTCGCATGCGGGAGTGCCAGCCACACCGCCGCGAGCAACCCCAACGAGGCTGCTGGCAGCCACGCGAACCGGGAACCTCGCCGGGCGGCCCGGAGCCAGACAAGCCCGGCCAGCGCACCAGCCACAGGCAGAAGCACACTGAGTGGGCCGTCGAGCGATACAGGCAGCACGGGGAGCTGGTGCAGCCCCCACACGCCGGCGATCAACCCCAGCACTACGGCCATCATGGCGCGCAGTCTCCTCCGGGAAGAGTTGGAATCCTCTCCCCAGGGCCCAGTCCTAGCAGGTAGGATGCACGCCCAGGATTGGGCCTGCGAGAGTCCGACAGATACCCCGAGACATGGCGAAGCACATCATCAGAAGGCTGTTCCCCGGCATGGAGGGCGTGCGCGGCCATCGCGCACTCTCCCCACTGGGGCCGCGCCTGCGGTCTCCGGATCTGTGGCATCTGAACCGCCGCTCCGTGGCTGGTGCGTTTGCCGTTGGGCTGTTCGTGACCTTCCTGCCAATCCCTATGCAGATGCTGGTCGCGGCGATCGTCGCGCTGATTGTGCGCGTCAACCTGCCCATCTCGGTGATCCTGGTCTGGATCTCCAACCCGATCACCATGCCCCCCATGTTGTATATGGCCTATACCGTCGGCCGCAAGCTGCTGGGGGAAGCGCCCCGTGATGTCCATCTGGAGTGGAGCTGGGAATGGTTCAGCACCGAGCTGCTGACCATCTGGCAACCGCTACTGCTCGGCAGTCTGCTCTTCGCGATGCTGGCCAGCCTCTCCGGATATCTACTGGTGCGTGTGCTGTGGCGGGTGAACGTCGTGCAGCGCCTGCGAACCCGTCGTGCGTTGCGGCGGTTGCGCCAGGAGCGGGAAAGGGAAAAGGCGGAAGAAGACGATTCGAACTGAGCATCAGCGCACGACACAGCTGACTGCAAGTTCGCAAGGCTTTACTCGGCCCTTCCGGAGCGTACGGATCAGTCGTCGGCCAGCTGGCCGTGGAAGTGCTCGCGCTCCAGGTGCCCCTTGACCAGCTGTACCGACCGATCCAGTTCGCGCGCCAGGGTGATGTCATGCGTCACCAGTGCCAGCGCGGTACCGGTGGAACGGTTCATCTCGCGCAGCAGCGCGAACACATGCTGGGCACGCTCCTGATCCAGATTCCCGGTGGGCTCGTCCGCCAGGATCGCGGACGGCCGGGTCACGAGCGCTCGCGCAATCGCCACACGCTGGCGCTCGCCCCCCGACAGTTCGGCCGGCTTGTGCGCAACACGGTGCCCGAGGTCGACCTGCCCGAGCCAGTGCTCTGCCTCCAGCCGCGCCCGTCGGCTGGAGATCCCCCGGATCAGCAGAGGCAGCGCAACATTCTCGCCCGCCGTCAGTTCGGGCAACAGGTGGTGGAACTGATAGACGAAACCCAGGTGCTGGTTGCGCATGCGCCCCCGGCGCGCCTCGCCCATGCGCGACCACTCCTGCCCCAGCAGCCGAACCTCGCCCGCCGTGGGGCGATCCAGTCCCCCGAGCAAATGCAGCAGCGTACTCTTGCCGGAACCCGAGGCACCGATGATCGCCGTCTGGTCGCCCCGCTCCAGGCGAAAATCGACCCCCTGCAGCACGGCCACATCCAATTTGCCATCGCGGAAACGCCGTTCCACCCCCACGGCCTCCAGTACGGGCACTGTCTCAGTCATGGCGCAGGGCCTCCGCCGGCTGCGTACGGGCCGCACGCCAGGCCGGGAACAGCGTCGCTACGACGGTCAGCAAGAACGCAATCCCGCCCACCCGAAAGACATCGGATGCTTTCAGTTCCGATGGCAAGTCACTGATGTAATAGACATCTGCCGCGAGAAACTCGATGCCCATTGCGCGTTCGATAAAGGGCACCACGACGTCGATATTGAGCGCCAGCGCGACGCCGGCGACCGAGCCTAGCAAGATGCCGATCGCGCCGATCACGACCCCCTGGACCACGAACACCAGCATGACCCCCGAGGGGGACAGCCCAAGGGTTCGCAGTATCGCGATGTCCCCCTGCTTGTCGGTCACCAGCATGATCAGCGTGGAAACGATATTGAAAGCCGCTACCGCGACAATGAGGGACAGGATGATGAACATCACCATCTTCTCGATCTGGATCGCCCGAAACAGGTTGGCGTGCTGGCGCGTCCAGTCGGACACCCGGAACAACCCGTCGAGCTGACTGGCCACCTCCCGCGAGACCACACCCGCCCGCATCATGTCCGTCAGGCGCAGGCGCAGGCCGGTGACGCTCTCGCCCGTCTGGAAGACCGCCTGGGCGTCCTGCAGGTGAATGAAGGCCGTCCCGCGGTCGTATTCGTACATCCCGACCTCGAAGATTCCCGCCACCTCGAATCGTCGCATGCGCGGCATTACACCCGCTGGCGAGACCGAGGCCTGTGGCGCCATCAGGATCAGCGAGTCACCCACGCGCACCCGCAGTTCTGCTGCCAGCTCGCGGCCCAGCACAATTCGGTAGGCACCGGGTTCGAGTTGCCCGAGCCGGCCCTGGGTCATGTGTTCGCCGATCCGCGCCACGCGTTCCTCGGCCTCCGGATCTACCCCGCGGATCAGCGCACCGGAGATGTTCCCGGTCGCACTGAGCATCGCCTCGCCCTGCACATACGGCGCGACCGCCAGCACCCGTTCGTCGATCGTCTCGACCTGCTCCTTCAGTGACTCCCAGTTGCGCAGACCGCCATTCACGTCCTGGATGGTCGCGTGCGACGCCATACCCAGGATGCGGTCACGCAGCTCCCGTTCGAAGCCGTTCATCACCGAGAGCACGGTGATCAGTGCCATCACGCCCAGCACCAGGCCGAGGATCGAGACGACCGAGATAAACGAGATGAAGTGATTACGCCGCTTGGCGCGCGTATAGCGCAGACCAATGGCGAGCGGGAGCGGGCGGAACATCGAGAAATCATGCCAGAGTTACACGGGCGCGCCTATCCCCGATGGCACAGACGTTCACCATGGGAGGCACAGCCAACAGGATGACGCTACCATGTGCCTTATCGTCCGCGAGCCATCGGAGATTCGTCTCATGCAAGGGAATCATGCAAAGCCAACGCTCACCCGCCCGCGCGGCCTTCTCGCCGTCGCGGCCGCCGCGGTTCTGGCCACGACCACGGGACTGGCCTCATTGCCCGTCAACGATGCGCAGGCCGAGATCCTGCGGGGCACAGGCGGAGACTTCGAAGTTCAAACCCGTGAAGGGCTCCCGGCCCGTGGCCAGAGCCAATCCGGGGTACGCAGTCGTCATGGCGAGCCGAACCAGCGCCACCCCACGGTCGGTGATCCGCCGATCACTCGCTGGGACTACAGTGATTTCTCGGTCGTGTTCGAGGGCGAATACGTGTTGCACAGCATCGTGCACGGCGACCAGACCCCGCGTCGGCCGTGACGGGCGGCACACCTTCCCCCAATACCCGGCGTCTACCAGCAGAGTGGGAACCGCAGGCCGGTGTTCAGCTCACCTGGCCGCATAGCGGTACCGACTGGGCCGGAGAACTCGACCAGGTCCACCCTGTCTTTGCCACCCTCGCGGCTGCGATCAGCCGTTTCGAGCCGGTGGTGATCGTCGCCCGCGACCCGGAACACATCGAAGAGATCTCCGGATTTCTGGTCGAGGCCGCCATCCGCAACGACCGTCTGTGGTTCGCGCTGGCCGACTCCGACGACACATGGGCTCGCGACCATGGGCCGATCACCGTACTGGAAGGGCCGCAGCCCCGCCTGCTCGATTTCACCTTCAACGGGTGGGGCGGGAAATTCCCTGCGGAGCATGACAACGCGATCACCACCACCCTGGCCCAGCAGGGTGTCTTCGGCCCGAACGTGCCGGAGCCCATCGCAATGGTGCTGGAGGGCGGCAGCATCGAGTCCGACGGCGACGGCACCCTCCTGACCACCGCTCAATGCCTGCTGCAGCCCACACGCAACCCGGACCTGGACAAGGCCGCGATCGAGCGCCGTCTGCACGAGCACCTGGGTGCGCAACGAGTCCTTTGGCTGGAACATGGCCACCTTGAAGGGGACGACACCGACAGCCACATCGACACCCTCGCCCGCTTCTGCAGCCCGGACACGATCGCCTATGTCCAGTGCGACGACCCCGACGATCCGCACCACGGCGAACTGGCGGCCATGGAGGAGGAGCTGCGCTCGCTGCGTCAGGCCTCCGGCGTACCCTACCGGCTGATTCCCCTGCCCTGGCCTCGCCCGCAACACGGCCCCGATGGCCAGCGCCTGCCGGCGACTTACGCGAACTTCCTGATCCTCAACGATGCGGTCCTGATGCCGGCCTACGACGATCCCGCCGATGCCATCGCACTTGACCGTCTGACCGAGGCCTTTCCGGGGCGCGAGATCGTGGAAATCGACTGCCGGGCCATCATCCGGCAGGGTGGCAGCCTGCATTGCCTGACCATGCAGTATCCCAAAGGCGCCCTTGGCATCCCGGAAGACTGATCTGCGATGACGACCGATACCCTTCCCGTGGCCTTGATCCAGCACCGCGACGCCGGGAGCGTCGCGGCCAACCTGGACGCGACCGCACAGGCCGTGGCCGATGCCGCGACGGGCGGGGCGCGCCTGGTCGTTCTGGCCGAGCTGCACACCGGCCCTTACTTCTGCCAGACCGAGGACCCGGACCTCTTCGACCGGGCCGAGTCCATCCCCGGCCCGTCCACCAAGCGCCTGGGACAGATCGCCCGCGACAACGGCGTAGTGCTCGTCACCTCGCTATTCGAGCGCCGCGCCGCCGGCGTGTACCACAACACCGCGGTCGTCTTCGAAGCCGATGGCCACCCGGCCGGCCTGTACCGCAAGATGCACATCCCGGACGACCCCGGCTATTACGAGAAGTATTACTTCACCCCGGGTGATACCGGGTTCGCCCCGATCGACACCTCGGTCGGCCGGCTGGGCGTGCTGGTCTGCTGGGACCAGTGGTATCCGGAGGCCGCGCGCATCATGGCCCTGTCCGGGGCCCAGTGCCTGATCTACCCGACCGCCATTGGCTGGGACCCGCGCGACGAGGCGGACGAGCAGACCCGCCAGCGCGAGGCCTGGATCACCGTCCAGCGCGGCCACGCGGTCGCGAACAACCTGCCGGTCCTCGCCTGCAATCGAACCGGGCACGAAGCGGATCCGTCAGAGACCAGTCCAGGGGCCCGATTCTGGGGCACCAGCTTCGTTGCGGGCCCTCAGGGCGAGTTTCTGGCGCAGGCGGGCGAGGGTCAGCCCGAGATCCTCCGTGCCACCCTCGATCTGGGCCGCACCGAGACGGTCCGCCGCATGTGGCCCTTCCTGCGTGACCGGCGCATCGACGCCTACGGCCCGATCCTCAAGCGCTACATCGACCGCGCGGACTGACGACCATCAGCCATGGAACCGCCGATTGATCAGCGTTTCGTTCCGGCACAGGGACGTGCCGCCGGAATCGGCTAGCGCAGGTGGTTGACTCCCGAAGCAAGCTGCAAACCGCGTTTGTAGCGCCGCGTGCGCTGAAAAAGTCAGATGGCTTTATTCAGCGCTTCCCTAATTCAGCGCCTTCCCGGCGGGGTTCCGCCGCGACCGGGACTGAATCCGTATAATGCCGGCCCGTTTTCCCGGATCGTCGACACTGCATGTCCGAACAGCCGCGCAACCCGCTAAAACCCGGTCGCTTTCCCGGCGACGGCTTCGAGATCTGGTCGGGGCTCAATGCCTCGGCCGCTCCACTGGCACTCGCACGCGCCGCCGCATCGGCGCAGTGGCCATTGCTGGTCGTCGTCGAGTCGAACGAGGCCGCGGACCGCTGGCAAGAGGAGTGGGAGTTTTTCGGTGCCGGGCTCGACCTGCCGGTCATGCGTCTCCCCGACTGGGAGACCCTGCCGTTTGATGTCTTCTCGCCGCACGAGGACATCATCTCCGAACGACTGCGTACGCTGTATCACCTCCCCTCGCTGGAGCGCGGGATCATCCTGATCCCGGTCTCCACGCTGATGCAGCGCCTGCCCCCGCGCGACTGGCTGACCACCCAGGGCCTCTCGCTGCGCAGTGGCCAGCGCCTGGACCGTATGCAACTGCGGGAGCGCCTGACCGAGGCGGGCTACAGCGCGGTCAACCAGGTCATCAGCCACGGCGAGTTTGCCGCACGCGGGGAGATCCTGGACCTGTTCCCGATGGGGGCCGAACAACCGGTGCGCATCGAGTTTCTCGACGACGAGATCGACTCACTGCGCCATTTTGACCCGGAGACCCAGCGTTCCACGGAAAAGGTCGAGCGCGTCGAGATCCTGCCCAGCCACGAGTTCCCGCTGAACGAGGACTCCATCCGCGCGTTCCGCACCCGCTACCGCGAGCAGTTCAGCGGCGACCCCAGCCGCCACCCGATCTACCGGGACATCAGCGAAGGCCTGGTGCCCCCGGGCATCGAGGCCTACCTGCCCCTGTTCTTCGAGGGCATGGACAGCGTGTTCGACTACGCCCCCCGCGCCCGGGTGGTGCAGGTCGGCAATATCGCCGGCGCCGCGCAGGAGTATGCGCGCGAGATCGCCGACCGCTTCGAACAGCTGGGGCACCAGGTGGAACGGCCCCTGCTGCCGCCGGAGCGCCTCTATCTCGACGAGTCGGCCCTGAACGAGGCCCTGCGTGCCCGCGCCGGCATAGCCCTGGGTGGGGAGCCGCCGCAGCCGCTGCCGGCAGATCGCGGCAAGGCCGTGCCCTTCACCTGCGCGCCCCTCCCCGAGCTGGGAATGGAGCACGGCAAGGATGCCCCTGCCGAGCGCCTGAAGCACTTTGTCGGGGAACAGGAGCGAGTCCTGCTCACCGCCGAGTCCGCCGGACGGCGCGAGGCCCTGCTGACCCTGCTGCGCGAGCAGGATATCCCGCATCACGCGGTCGAAGACTGGGAGGCTTTCCTGGAGGGCGAGCCCGGCCTGAGCGTGACCGTCGGTGCGCTGAGCGAGGGGTTCCGGCTGCCGGACGGGATCGTGCTCGTGCCGGAGTCCGCGATCCTCGGCGAACGCGCGCGGCAATCCCGCCGACGCAGCCGCCCCACCCGCGATGCCGACGCCGTCATCCAGAACCTCAGCGACCTGACAATCGGGGCCCCGGTCGTCCACGAAGAACAGGGCGTGGGCCGCTACCTGGGCCTCCAGACGCTGGATTTCAGTGGCCAGCCGTCAGAGTTCCTGACGCTGGAATACGCCGACGGAGCCAAGCTCTATGTCCCGGTCTCCTCGCTGCACCTGATCAGCCGCTATACCGGCGCCGACGCGGAACACGCCCCGCTCCACCGGCTGGGCAGCGAGCAGTGGAACCGCGCCCGCCGCAAGGCCGCCGAAAAGGCGCGCGACGTCGCCGCCGAACTGCTGGAGGTCCATGCCCGGCGCGCGGCCAAGCAGGGCACGGCATTCGCGACCGAGACCCCCGAGTATCACGCCTTTGCCGCTGCTTTCCCGTTCGAGGAAACCGCCGACCAGCTCCAGGCGATCGACGCGGTACTGACCGACATGGCCGACACCCGGCCCATGGATCGTGTCATCTGCGGCGATGTCGGGTTCGGCAAGACCGAGGTCGCGATGCGCGCCGCGTTTGTCGCCGTCCAGAACAATCGCCAGGTGGCCGTTCTGGTCCCGACCACCCTGCTCGCTCAGCAGCACCACCAGAACTTCAGCGACCGCTTCGCCGACTGGCCGGTGCGCATCGAGTCGCTGTCGCGTTTTCGCAGCGCCAAGCAGCAGGCCGCCGTGCTGGAAGGGCTGAAGGAAGGCAAGGTCGACATCGTCATCGGCACGCACAAGCTGCTGCAGTCGGACCTGGATTTCTCCAATCTCGGGCTCGTGATCGTGGACGAGGAACAGCGCTTTGGCGTACGCCACAAGGAGGCACTGAAGAGACTGCGCGCCGAGGTCGACATGCTGACCATGACCGCGACCCCGATCCCGCGCACGCTCAACATGGCCCTGTCCGGGCTGCGCGACCTCTCGGTGATCACGACCCCGCCGCGTGAACGCCTGGCGATCAAGACCTTCGTCAACGAGTGGAACGACGCGATCATCCAGGAGGCCTGCCTGCGCGAGATCCGCCGCGGCGGCCAGGTGTACTTCGTGCACAACGAGGTCAACACCATCGAACGCATGGCAGAGCAGATCCGTGCGCTGCTGCCGGGCGCCCGCATCGGCATCGCCCACGGCCAGATGCGCGAGCGCGAACTCGAGCAGGTAATGCTCGACTTCTACCACCGGCGCTACAACATCCTGGTCTGCTCCACCATCATCGAGACCGGTATCGACGTACCCACCGCGAATACCATCGTGATGAATCGCGCGGACAAGCTGGGCCTCGCCCAGATGCACCAGCTGCGCGGCCGCGTCGGGCGCTCCCACCACCGGGCGTACGCCTACCTGATCACGCCGCCGGAGAAGGCCATGTCGGCGGACGCGCGCAAGCGTCTGGAGGCAATTGCCTCGCTGGAAGACCTCGGTGTGGGCTTCACCCTCGCCAGCCACGACCTGGAGATCCGGGGCGCCGGCGAGTTGTTGGGCGACGAACAAAGCGGCCAGATCCAGGAAGTCGGCTTCTCGATGTACAACGACTTGCTCAACCGCGCGGTCAATGCCCTGCGCTCCGGCAAGATGCCCGAACTGGACACCCCGGAGACCCCCGGAACGGAGGTCGAACTGGGCCTGCCCGCCCTGCTGCCAGATGCCTACGTGCCCGATGTGCACACGCGCCTGATCCTTTACAAGCGCGTCAGCAGCGCCGAGAACAGTGATGCACTGCGCGAGCTGGAGGTGGAACTGGTGGATCGTTTCGGCCTGCTGCCCGATCCGGCGAAGGCCCTGTTCGAGGCCGCCCGTCTGCGACTCAAGCTGACGCCCCTGGGCATCCGCAAGCTGGAACTGGGCCCAGCCGGCGGGCGCTTCGTTTTTGGACCCAATCCCGAAATCGATATCGCCGCCCTGATCGAACTGGTGCAATCCGACCCGAATGCCTACAAACTGGACGGCCAGAAGGCTTTCCGCTTTTATGCCGAAATGGAGACCCTGGAAGCCCGCTCGCAGGCCGTCCAGCGTCTGATCCATACCATCAGCCCGAAACGACAGGCCGCCTGAATGCACGCCAAAGCCGATCGCCCGAACCCGAACCGCCGCAGGCTCGTCAGCGGCCTCGCCCTCCTGCCGCTTCTCGGGGTCGGGACGACCGCCACGGCCCAGGTCGGCCGGCGCTACCGCATCGAGCTGGTCATCTTCGAACACACGACCGCGGAGAGCCGGCGCCTGCAGGAAGAGATCGCCTCCGTGCGCGAACCCAACCTGGCGGGATCAGAGCTGGGGGGACGCATCTACCAGGATTCCCGACGCGGATTCGAGTTGCAGCGGGCGGCGAGTCGGGTCGAGGACTCCGGCGCCGGTCGCGTGATCGCACGTCTGGCCTGGGACCAGCTGGGCCGCGACCACAGCGCCACGCCCTGGCTCAAGGTGCAGCAGGGTCGCCGCCTCGGGGTGCGTCAGGCCGTGTTCGGCGACACCACCACCGCCGCCGCCCAGCCGATCGTGGCGGACGAAGACCGCTACGAACTGGAGGGCCGGCTACGGGTATGGGTCGGGCGTTTCCTCCATCTGGAGACCGACCTCGTCTACCACATCGACCGTGACGGGCCCGAACCGCTCGGGGTGACCGTGCGCGGCCACCAGCGCATGAACTCCGGCAGCCAGCTGTTCTACCTCGACCACCCGGTCGTCGGGATCATCGCCCGCGTGACGCGGCTGGACCGCTAGCCCGGGCTGGAACAGGCCAGCACCCCGCCCTCTTTCCGGTTCAGCGCCAGTTGGGCTTGGTCTCCATCGCCAGCCAGCTCTGCAGGGCCGACATGCCCAGGTCTTCGAACAACAGTTGCAGGGCACTGCGGCGTGGCTTGAAGGTCACCATCTTCTCGACACCGATCACGTCCCGCGCGACCGACTGATCGGTCCCCAGACCATCGATCAGGCCCAGGTCGACCGAGCGTTGTCCGGTCCAGATCAGCCCGTCGAACAGCTCCTCGTTTTCGTCCAGACGGTCCCCGCGCCCCTGGCGGACCACATCGACGAACTGCTGGTGCAGCCCGTCCATCAGGTCATGGATATGGCTGACGTGACCCTCGTCGAGCGGCAGAAAGGGATCCAGCAGCGCCTTGTTATCCCCGGAGGTAAACAGCCGGCGTTCGACACCGATATTGTCCAGCAGATCCACCACGCCGAAGCTGTCCAGACGCACTCCAATCGAGCCCACCATGCTGGCCTGGCTGGCGTAGATTTCGTCTGCCGCCACGGCGATGTAGTAGGCGGCCGAGGCCCCGATATCGGTAATCACCGCGTAGACCGGGATATCCTCGTGTTCATCCTTCAGCCGCAGAATCTCGTCATGGATCGCGGCGGCCTGGACCGGACTCCCGCCTCCGCTGTTGATGCGCAACATCACGGCTCGGGTCCCATCCGCCTCGAAGGCCCGTTTCAGTGTCTTGTTGAGCTCTTCCGCGTTGGCTCGCGCGCTCGACGCGATCAGTCCGTCGACCTCGACAACGGCCACGTGCTCCTCGAGCTCGCGGTCGTCCTCGAACCAGCCAGACAGGCCCATGTCACCGCCCCGCACCAGGACCAGCAGGGCGAACAGGTAGATGAACAACAACAGCTTGAAGAAGATGCCCCAACGCCGGGCACGGCGCTGCTCCACCACCTGGGCCTGAACCAGGCGCTCCAGCGTCTCGCGCTCCCAGCCCGGCTTGCTTTCGTTCGACCAACCCATCGTTTGTCCTCAGTCCTCGGGAAGCGGCTCCGATTGCCGCAGGCGATCCAGCAGGTCCTTCAGGTCGCGGGCCACGGCCAGCGGGCGTTCGTCGATCAGCCGGCGGTGATCGTGGACCCCATGCGCCACCGCCAGCGACGCAACGCCGGCGGCGCGCGCCATCTGCAGATCATAAACGCTATCACCGACCATCCGCGCCCGGGAGCGTTCCACCCCGCAGCGCGCTATCACACGCTCGAGCATCACCGGGCTGGGCTTCGACGGATGCTCGTCCCCGCAGGCCGTCGCGACAAAACGTCCCTTGAGGCCGGTAGCCTCCAGTGCCTGATCGAGCCCTGCCCGAGACTTGCCGGTCGCCACCCCCAGCAACACACCACGTTCGTCCAGCCAGTCGAGCAAGGGCTCGACATGCGGAAACAGCGGCGTCTCGGGGGCATCCGTGGCGCCCAGATAGCACTGGCGGTAAGCGGTGGCGAACGCCCCGACGAACGCTGTATCGGCACCCGGGAACAGCCTTTGCACTGCGGCCTCCACACCCAGGCCAATAATATCGCGCAAGGCACTTTCGGCGGGTGCCTCGCGACCCAGTGCCGCGCAGGCCCGCTGCAGACAGTGAACGATCCGCTGCGGCGAGTCCATCAGCGTCCCGTCCCAGTCGAAGACGACCAGGCGCAGGGCACCGCCTTCCGGTGGAAGCAATGGCTTCATTCGGACGCTTCGGGGCTCGCGAGCGCGTCGAGGACCGACTGCAAGTCGTCCGGAAGCGGCGCGGAGTACACGTGCGACTCGCCCGCCGAATCCTCGTACTGAAGCGCCTGGGCATGCAGAAACAGGCGCTTCAGGCCTGCCCGGCGCAGGACACGGTTCGCATCGGGCAGCCCGTAGTCGTGATCGCCCCCGACGGGATGACCGATGGCCTGGCCGTGCACACGGATCTGGTGGGTCCGACCGGTACCGATCCGTACCTCGGCCAGCTGGAAGGATCCATAACGTTCCAGCGGGACGAACTGGCTGATCGCCGAGCGCGCGCTCTCGGGGTCGGCATCCTCCCCCGCCCGCATGCGGCGCTTGCCGTCCGGCCCCCGACTGGAGGCAATCGGCTCGTCGCACACAATGGGCTGGTCGCTGGGGAACGCCCCCACCTGCAGCGCCAGATAGCGCTTCTCCACGCGCCCCTCGCGCAGGGCCGCGTGGAAGTCCTGCAACCCCGAGCGGCTCTTGGCAAGCAGCAGACAGCCACTGGTCTCGCGATCCAGCCGATGCCCCAGCTCAAGCTCGGAACCGGGACGCAGCTGGCGCATCGCCTCGATAATCCCAAAGGCCAGTCCGCTGCCGCCATGCACCGCAAGGCCCGAGGGCTTGTCGAGGACCAGGACCTGGTCGTCTTCATGCAAGATGGAGCGCCGCAGACGGTCCAGGACCCCCGGGGGGATGTCCCGGTCAACGGCCTCGGGTCGGTCGAGGTCCGGCACGCGCACCTCCGAGCCGAGGCTCAGCCGCTGGGTCACCTTGGCGCGCCGCCCGTCGACCCGGACCGCCCCCTTGCGCACCAGACGGTAGACCAGGCTTTTGGGAACTCCCTTGAGCTCGCGCAGGAGGAAGTTGTCCAGACGCTGACCATCCCCGCGCTCGGTGACCGAGAGCGTGCGTGGCCCGGAGGGAGACTGCGACTGTTGGGGGCGTCCTTTCATCCGGCGCGATGCTACCGCAGGCGCGCCGTCCGAACCATGTTCCCTGACATTGACGCGACGAAAAAACTTGCCCAAACGGGGGGTTATGCCCTACATTGGCGCACGGTACCTGCTGGCGGACATTGCGCCCGGGCGCCTCGAATTACCCGCCGATCTGGTCCTGCGCTGTGCGTCTTCGTGCGACCAGACGGCCATCGCCCAAAAGCGAACCTGTGACACTATTTCTTCTAACCCAGTCCTGTCTCCCCGGCCCCGCATCCCGCGGGCGGCTGGTCCCGTGGCTATTGGTGAACACCTGGCTGGCGCGTTGGATTCCCCTTCGCGCCGCCATAGCGGGCATGCGTCTCGAAACGTCGACGTGCCGCCTCCGTTCCGCACCGCGTGGCCCCGGGCTTGTGACCGACGTACAGGACGACCGACCGAGTCCATTGCATGAAACGCATCCTGATCAATGCCACGCAGCCCGAAGAGCTGCGCGTGGCCATGGTCGACGGCCAGCGGCTGTACGACCTCGACATCGAACTGCCCTCGCGCGAGCGCAAGAAGGCCAATATCTACAAGGCCAAGATCACCCGCGTCGAGCCGAGCCTCGAAGCCGCGTTTGTTAATTTTGGCGCCGAGCGCCACGGCTTTCTCCCGTTCAAGGAAATTGCCCCCTCTGCCGTCGGTGCACCGGCTGACAGCGACAAGCCCATCCGCGAGCTGCTAAAGGAAGGGACTCAGCTGCTCGTTCAGGTGGAGAAGGAAGAACGCGGCAACAAGGGTGCGGCCCTGACCACGTATATCAGCCTGGCCGGGCGCTACCTGGTCCTGATGCCGAACAATCCGAAGGCCGGTGGCGTCTCGCGGCGCATTGAGGGCGAGGATCGCGCGGAACTGCGCGAGGCCCTGTCCGGCCTGACCATGCCCGAAGGCATGGGCGTGATCGCCCGCACCGCCGGCGTGGGCCGCAGTACCGAAGAATTGCAGTGGGACCTCGACTACATGACGGCCCTGTGGTCGGCGGTCACCGAGGCGGCGGAAAAGGCCAATGCCCCAGCGCTGATCCATCAGGAAAGCAACGTGATCATCCGCGCCCTGCGCGATCACATGCGCAATGACGTCGGCGAGGTGATCATCGACGACGAGGCCGTCTATCAGCAGGCGGAGGATTTCGTCCGACTGGTGATGCCCAACAGTCTGCGCAAGCTGAAGAAGTACGACGACCCCGTCCCGCTATTCAATCGCTATCAGATCGAAAGTCAGATCGAGAGCGCCTTCGACCGCGACGTGCAGCTCCCCTCCGGCGGCGCACTGGTCATCGACCATACCGAGGCCCTGATCTCCATCGACGTGAACTCCGCCCGCTCCACCAAGGGTGGCGACATCGAGGAGACCGCCTTCCACACCAACCTGGAGGCCGCCGAAGAGGTGGCGCGCCAGTTGCGCGTGCGGGATCTGGGCGGTTTGATCGTGATCGACTTCATCGACATGAACGCCAACAAGCACCAGCGCGAGGTGGAAAACCGCCTGCGCGAGGCGCTGGAGCTCGACCGCGCGCGCGTTCAGGTCGGCCGCATCAGCCGTTTCGGGCTGCTCGAGATGTCGCGCCAGCGCCTGCGTTCCTCGCTCGGCGAGTCCAGCCAGATCACCTGCCCCCGCTGTCAGGGGCATGGCCAGGTCCGCAGCGTCGAATCGCTCGCCCTGTCGATCCTGCGCCTGATCGAAGAAGAGGCGATGAAAGACCGTACCGGCCTTGTCCTGGCGCAAGTCCCCGTCGATGTCGGCACCTTCCTGCTGAACGAAAAACGCGCATCGATCAACGAGATCGAGGCACGTCATCGGGTCGACATCAGCATCGTCCCGAACCCGCAGTACCTGACGCCGAAGTTCGAGGTCCAGCGCGTGCGCGGCGACGAACGCGAAGAGGTCGTCAGTGGCCGCGGATCGCATGAACTGGTGGAGCCCGTCGAAGAGGATACCGACACGCACGGCGAACGCCGCGGCAAGGTAGAGAAGCCCCTGGTCCAGGGTGTGAAGGTCAAGGCCCCGGCACCCATGGCCGAGTCCCCCGCCCCGCAAGCACCCAGCGAGCCCGTGCAACAACCCGGGTTCTTCACCCGCATCTGGTCCTCGCTCTTCCCCAATGCCGCCCGCAATCAGGAACCGGAAGCCGACGAGAAGGATGAGGGGCGCAAACGCGGCAAAGGCGGACAACGCCCCAGCCGAGGTGGCGGAAACAGCCGTGGGGGTGGCTCCAGCCGACGCCGTGGTGCGCGTGACGACGGCGGGGAAAACCGCGAGGCGGCCAAGCCATCAGGCAAAGGCGAGGCACGCCCGGATGGCAGCGCCGCTGGCGACGAGGGCGGCAAGGGCCGCTCGCGGCGGCGTGGCGGTGGCACGGGTGGCGCCGCCACCAAGACCCGTGACGCCGAACCCAAGGCTGCAAAACCGAAGGCGGAAGCGGAAGAGCCCACCACAAAGTCCGAGGAAGCCGCGGCACCGTCCGGGAACGGCCCGCCCACGTCCGACGACGATGGCAGCAAGGGCCGCACCCGTTCGCGCCGTTCGCGCCGTGGCGGGCGCCGTCGTGGTGGCCGTGGCCGTTCCACGAACAGTGAAGACAGCTCGGGCGGTGACAATGCCGGAAACCAGGATGCTGCCGGGGCCCCGAAGGAGGCCGACCCGTCCGGCTCCTCGTCCCCGGATAGCGACGTCCCCAGGAAGCCGGCGGTGAAGGAGTCCGGCAAGGGCGATAGCCAGTCAGGCGACAGCGAGTCCAAGCCGGCCGCGAAGCCGAAATCGGCCGACAAGGACTCCGGCCAGGCCACCGATGGCAGTAGCGCAAAGACGCCGGAAGAGAAAGGGGCCGGCAGCGACAAGGCTCAGGCCCCGGCGGAGCATTCCAGCGAGGCCGGAAAGGCCGATAAAGCGGCAGAAGACAGCCCCAAGGCTTCATCCGGCGCACGCCGGACGAAGGCGAGCGCTCAGTCCACGAAAACGGATGATGCCAAGGGCAAGAACGACTCCGGATCGCACACCGAGAATCGCCCTTCCGAAGCCGCCAAAGCGGATGACACCCCCGCGTCGAAGCCTTCTCGTGGCAAGAAAAGTGATGCCAAGCCGGCGCCCTCGAAGGCCACATCCGCCGAGGCCAGCGGTACTGCCCGATCGGAGCCGGACTCGGCACCACCGGCCGACAAGCCGGCCCGCAAGCCGGAACCGGAGTCTGCGTCTTCGGGCAGCGCGGACGACAAGCCGCGCGATTGAGGTGAAAAACGGCCGCTCGCGTTTACACGTTATCGGCCAGTGGGAGAACGCCCCGGTCGCCTGACCGGGGTCCTCAGGATACGCGCTCCAGCGCGTGTTCCCGGCAGATATGGTCCAGCAGGCCGTCGCTGGCGGCCTCGACCAGATCCATCACATGAACGAAGCCATCCGGCCCGCCATAGTACGGGTCCGGTACTTCGCGCTCGGGATAGTCCTGGGCGAACTCCAGGAAACGATGCAGCCGCGCGCGGGCGCCATCCGGCTGAATCTGCTGGGCATTGCCGTAGTTCGCCTCGTCCATCGTCAGGATGTAGTCGAACGTCTCGAAGTCTTCGACCTCCAGCTGCCGTGCCCGCAACTGATCGAGATCGTAGCCTCGGCGACGGGCTTCCTCGCGGGCGCGCGGGTCCGGCCGTGCCCCAACGTGATAACCCGCCGTACCCGCCGAATCCACCTCGATGGCGGACTCCAGACCATGCGCGCGCACGCGAGCCTGGAAGACACCGTGAGCCATGGGCGAGCGGCAGATATTGCCCAGACAAACCATCAGCACTCGAATCTTTTGCATGCCTACTTTATGTGTTCGCGAAATGGGCACACAGCATAGCAAAGCCCCGCTCCGATGCCCGCCCGTAGGCGCGGCGGACGCGGTGTGCGATGCTGGTGGCGTGCCTGCTGTGCGGGCAGCCGCTTCCCCGGCGACTCGGAGTGTCCATGCCCGACTTTACCGGCCCTCGTCCAACCGGAATGCCCGCAGGCGGCCTTGATCGGTTAGGGCCGCGCGCGAGCGCGATGCCAACGCTTGAGACCGGCACCCGGTTGCAGGTTCAGATCATCGGGCAGCTCGCCGAACGGGGAGTGCAACTGCGCCCGCTGACGTCGTCCGGCGCGCAAAGCGTGGACACCCGCGCGCCCACCTTCAATGCCCAACTGGCGACACCACTACCCAACGCACTGCTACCCGGCAACCAGTCCGGTCCGCGCCTCGCCCTCGCCGAGGTGATCCGCACGGAGCCGCGCCTGGAAGTGCGACTGTTACCCCTGCCCCCTGGCACCGCACTGGCGACCCGCCCGGCCACGCCCTCGACACCGACTTCACCATCGACTCCGACGGTGGGGCAGCAAGACGCCTCGCAGTGGCTGTTGCGCGAGTTGCGCCACCAGATACCGGGGGCGCGAGGGCTGGCCGGTGGCATGCAAACGATTCAGAACACCCTGGCCACGGCCATAGCAGCCGGCACGCCACCCACGGCGAGCGAAGCCCGACTGCTACCGGCGATGAACCGCCTGATCGAACTGACACCTCCTGCCGTGCGCCTGACCAGCCCCGATAGCCTGAATCGCCATATCCAGCAGTCCGGCCTGTGGCTGGAGGCCATGCTCGCCCAGGGAGTACGAACCAATACCTCTGGCACAGCCACTCAGGACCTCAAGGCCCAGCTGCTGCGCGTCGCCGAACACCTGCGCCAGTCGGCCGAGACCCGCGCCCCTCTGCCAACACCCGCGACGACAACCACGGCCCCACCCGCGCCCACTACGGCGGGGCTGCCTCCCATGGGAGCACTGGCCGGGCTCATCGAGGGGATGCTGAAGCGCATTACCACGCTGCAGCTGCACTCACTGCAACCCAGCGCGCAGGGGGACGACGAGTCGCATCCCCGCTGGTTCTTCGAACTGCCATTTCGCAGCCCGCAAGGGCTTCACTCGCTGGCCGGCCAACTGCAGCACGAGGCCGGCCGCCCCCCCGAACGCCCGGAGGGATGGACCCTTGTGCTGGATCTTGATTTGCAGGCGCTCGGTCCCACTCGTGTAGCCCTCGCGCTGCGCGACGACCGGGTATCCGTTCATTTCACCGCAGAACGCCCGGAAACCGCCCAGCGCCTGCGCGCCGGCACGCCGGAACTCCACCAGCGGCTGGTCGGGCGTGACCTGATCGTCGGATCACTCTCGGTGCGTGAGGGTCGGGTGGAGCCACAGGATCCGGCGAGCCTTACCTTGCGTGACGGGCTCCTGGATGAACGCGCCTGAAGGCTTGAGATGAGCAAGCGCCGCCCCCCTCACGAGCACGATGAGCCGTACGTGGAGCCGCGCGGTCCCCGCCGCCCGCAAGCGGTAGCGCTGGAATGGGATCGGCAACGGGCGCCGCGGATTACCGCGAGTGGCAGTGGTGTCACTGCCGAACAGATCCTGCGTATCGCCGAGGAACATGGGATTCCCCTGCACCAGGACCCGGGCCTGACCGAGGCACTCGCGCAGGTACCGCTGGGTGAAGAGGTGCCGGAGAGTCTTTATGTCGCCGTCGCCGAGGTGCTGGCGTTTATATTTGTGCTTGCGGGGATCACGCCCGAGGACCGCGAACAGGGATACCGCCGCAACGATTCAACGTCGGGCGAGTGAAGGCACACACAGAAGGCGCTAACGACGACCCGCAGAGCCGGGGGCGTGCAAGCTGTACAGAAGATCCAGTTCGGTCGTGGTCAAGCCGCACATACGGCGCACCTCTTCCCGCTCGCGGCCCTGACGGATCAGCTCGATCGCCTGCTGATAGGCGCCATCATCGGCGTCGCGGGCCCGGAGCTCGCTTTGCTGGTCATTGAGACGCTCCAGCGCGCGCTGCACCGCAGACTGCGCCTGGCTGTGATTGACGACCCCCTGGGAGATGACCTTCATCGCGCCCTGCAGCGCCATCACCGAGGTGGCCTGGCGCTGATAGTCCTGGCGCAACGCTGCGAGCTGGCGCCGCAAGGTCAGCACGAGCGAAACGGCCAGCACTGCCACGACGGTCGCCACCAAAGCGATTGCCGCGACAATCCAAACCACAATGCCTTCCCCCATCGGCCCAATACTCCAAACGGTCCAGAGGCGATTGTCGCGTGAAATGCCCGGATACACCAGCCGGGGCGATCCAGCGGCCCCGTGAAACGGGCAATCAGGCGTAATCGTCGATCAGGCCCTTGCGAGGGCGCTTGCGATCACGCGGGGAACGTTGCTGTGCGGGCTTTATGGCCGGACGCAGGACCGGGTCCCGATCCTGGTCATCGCTGAGCGTGCGCCCGGGCACGGTGGTGTGGACCGGGCGAACCGTGGAGTTCGTGGCCGGCGGCTGCACGGGGCGAACCGTTCGATCCGGCTGCAGTTCATCCACCATCGTCCCACCTCCCCTCCGCTTGCCGTGTTCCGGGGAACCATCCACCGGTTTGATCCGTACTACTGCACGGCGGTTCCTGATCGCCGAATGTCCCGCCCTTCTACAGCTCCCGCAGCTGCGCCCATTCCTCGTCGGAAAGGAGCTTGTTCAGGTCAACCAGGATCGTCAGCCCCTGCTCCGTGCTCGTGACCCCCTGGATGAACCGCGAACTGTCGTCGTTCCCGACTTCCGGAGCAGGCTCGACCGAATCCAGCGAGATCCTTACAACCTCCGAGACCGAGTCCACCAGGATGCCGACATTCTGGTTGTCGACATCGATGATCACGATGCGCGAGGCTTCGTCTGGCTCGCGATCGTCCAGCCCCATGCGCCTGCGCGCGTCGATCACGGTCACGACGTTGCCCCGCAAGTTGATGATGCCGAGGATATAATCCGGCACACCGGGCACGGGCGCGATCTCGGTGACCTTCAGCACCTCCTGCACCTGCAGGACGTCAATCGCGTAGGTCTCCTCCGCGAGACTGAACGTCACATACGGGGCCGTATCGGCCTTGGCCATCGCTTCTACGTCTTGTGCGCTGCTCATGTCTTCCTCGTCGCTCGCGAACCCTGTTGCGGGCCCGGTGTTCGGTTCCTGAATACTTTATCGGCCGCGCTCGTCGCGGCTTGAGTCCGGAGCACCGCCCATTTCCCAGCTACCCTGGTCCAGGGTCCGGTCGAGGGCCTCCAGGTCCAGCAACGTGGCCATCTGTTCGCGCTCCACCCCGGCCAGCCAGGGCAGGCGCTTGCGATGGCTGCGCCAGCGCAGATTCTGGGGCTCTATCACACGGGTCCCCTGAATCGAGCGGCAGGCCAGCGCAAAGCGCGACCCAGCCAGGAACACGACGTGGCGGGCCGTCTCCGGCTCGTACTCCCTGTCTTCGGGCGTTACCACGGCCGCGAGATCAATCAACTGCACCCGCCCTTGTTTGGTGTCCGCCAGGCCCAGATACCAGACAGAGTGGTTGGGCGTGGGGCGCACCTCCAGATCGTCGAGCGGCGCAACACCGCCGAGCGAGGCTAGCGGCGCCAGCAGAGTCAGATTCCCGGCCTCCAGCACCAGCGCGGAGAATCGCTCGGACGGACGCGGATACTCCTCACTTTCGACAATCGTGCGCGGGGGTGCCGGGGGCGCGACCGCTTCGGCCACCACGGGGACGTCGGGTACGGCGGCAGGCTCCGGTTCAGCGGGAGCTGGTCTCGGTTCGAGGATATCCGGGCGCAGCAGGTGCGCCGGGGCGACCGGCGCCGGTTCGTCCAGCAGGCTGCCGAAATAGTCATGCAGGGCTTCGGGTTCCGCCTTGAGCGCCAGGTTGTGATCACGCGAATGGTTCATCCCTTCTGCCTCCGGGCCCGGGCATGCGGCTGCGAAAGCTGACCGCCAATTGCCTCCAGCAAGTCCGAGTACGCCAGCACCCCACGGGCGTCCGGAATCATGAAGCACAGGGGCTGGCCAGCACTCGACGCATCGCGGAATTTGGTATCGACCGGAATCACGCCGGGCCAGACCTCATCCCCATATAGTCGGCGCAGCTCGGCAAGCGCCTCGTGCGCGGCGCGGGTGCGCCGATCGAACAGGGTGGGAATAATCCGGTACTGCAGTTCAGCCTTGCGCGACTTCTGGACCATTTTCAGGGTATTGATCATTCGTTCCAGCCCCTTGAGCGCAAGGAACTCGGTCTGTACCGGGACCAGCAGCTCGTCGCAGGCCGCCAGGGCATTGACCATCAACACGCCCAGCATCGGCGGGCAGTCCATCAGCACGTAGTCGTACTGGTCGGCGACCTGCTCCAACGCCTGGCGCAGCACCAGGCCCATCCCGCTGCGCGTACCGAGTTGCCGATCGAGCGTGGCCAGTGCCGTGCTGGCCGTCAGCAGGTCCAGCCCCGGGAAGCGGGTCTCGCGGATCAGCCCCCGCGGATCAGGGCGCTTCCCCTCTGCACACTGGCTGAACAGCTCGTATACGCCCCGCGTGGCCGTCTCGGGATCGTGGCCAAAATAGGCCGTCAGCGAGCCATGCGGGTCGACGTCGACCATCAATACGCGCTGTTCCGGCCCCGACAGCAGGCCACTCAGGGTGACTGTGGTCGTGGTCTTGCCTACCCCGCCCTTCTGGTTGGCCACCGCCCAGATCTTCACTCGGTATCCCCCTCGTCCCCATCCATCGTCGGTGCCCCCAGCGAGACCGGCAGGTCCTCGCGCAATTGCTCGGGCTCCTGCGCCCCGTCTTCACGCGGGCGCGCGCCAGGCAGGACCACGATGGCGACCCGCCGGTTTTCCGCCCGTCCTTGCTCGGTGTCATTGCTCGCGACCGGGCGATGCTCACCGTATCCAAGGGCCACCAGATTCTTCGGCTCGATGCCCGCGTCTTCAAACACGCTTACCACGGCTGCGGCGCGTCCCGACGAAAGCTCCCAGTTCGAAGGATAGACCGCCGTCTGGATCGGGACATTGTCCGTATGGCCCTCCACGTGCACCCGCGACACCCGCGGCGCCAGGATCGCCCCCACCTCATCCAGCAGGGACCGGGCCTCTGGATTCAGCGTAGCCGAACCACTGCCGAACAACAGCCGGCTGGTGATCTCGATCTCCAACCAGTACGCCTCCCGGCTGACCCGCAGATCACCATCCTCGATCAGCGGGGCCATCGCCATTTCCAGCTCTTCGGCGACCTCGGCCAGGGCCTCCAGGAAATCCTGCAGCTCGTCATCCGTGCCCGCGTCGTCGAGCAGGCCCGAAAACGCCATGTCGATCGGGGCTACACCCTCCTCGACGATACCGGGCTGCACATCGATCGGCACCAGCGCACGCATCTCATCCAGGGATTGCTCACGCGACACCGTGGGTTCGCCCACCTGGATCGGGTCAGTCTGCGCCGGCGCGCGGAAGGCATCCACCAGCGACTCCGACAGCACACGATACTTCCCGTCATCCACCGAAGAGATCGCGTACATCACGACGAAAAACGCCAGCAGCAGCGTGACCAGGTCGCCATACGGGATAGCCCAGGCCTCGTGATTCTCCGCTTCTTCATGGCGTTTTCGCCGGGCCATCGCGACCTCACTCGTGGATGAAGCCGCTAAGCTTGCTTTCGATGTTGCGGGGGTTCTCGCCCTCAGCGATCGATATCAGACCCTCCATCAACATCAACTGGTGCTGCGAGCGCTTCTGGATGATCGATTTCAGCTTGTTGGCCACCGGCAGGAACAGCAGGTTTGCCGACGCGATCCCGTAGATCGTGGCGACGAAGGCCGCGGCAATCCCCGCCCCCAACTTGCTGGGGTCCGCCAGGTTCTGCATGACCGCCATCAAACCCATTACGGCGCCGACAATGCCAAGCGTCGGGGCGTAGACCCCCATGCTCTCGAACACCTTGGCGCCCTGGGTATCGAAATGCTCGCGATTGTCCAGATCCGCCTCCAGGATCTGGCGGATGGTCTGCGGCTCGGAGCCGTCCACGAGCAGTTGCAGCCCCTTACGGGCGAACTCGTCGCTCTCCTCGTCGGCCAGCGTCTCCAGACCCAGGAGCCCTTCCTTGCGCGCCACGTTGGACCACTCCACGATGCGCGCCAGCATCGCCTCGTTGTCGATCCGCGGCGGCTTGAACGCCCAGGGCAGAATGCGCATCCCGTGGAGAAATACCGCCATGCGCGCCTGCACCAGGGTGGCCCCAAGAGTCCCCAGCACCACGATCACGAACGCGGCCGCGTTCCACAGCGCGCCCAGACCACTCCCCTTCGCGATACTCCCCCCGAGCACCGCGACGAGCCCCAGGGTGATCCCGATGAGGCTCAGGATATCCATCTAGCAAAACCCCTTGACCAGTGCAGGGCCCACATCCGGCAACGGATACACATGGTCCACGAGTCCGGCCTCCGCGACTGCGGCCGGCATCCCATACACCACCGACGTGGCCGCATCCTGTGCCCACACCTGTGCCCCGGCGCCCTTCAGCGCCCGCGCACCTTCGCGGCCATCCGCGCCCATTCCGGTCAGCACCACGGCCAGCACCTGTCCGCGCAAGGCCTCGACCGCCGAGCTGAACGCCGCATCCACGCTGGGCTTGTAGATCGTGCCCAGCGGGCTCTCGGTCACGCGCACCGTTGTCTGGCTGCCGCGCTCCAGCGTGGTTTGCATACCGCCGGGGGCCAACAGGGCCACCCCGGGACGCATGACATCGCCGTCTTGTGCCTGCTTGACCCGGATCTGGCACATGGCGTCCAGGCGCTCCGCAAAGGCCGGCGTAAAGCTCGCAGGCATGTGTTGAATCAGCAGAATCGGCTGCGGGAAGTTCGCCGGCAGGGCCTTGAGCACCTCCTGCAAGGCCACCGGGCCTCCGGTGGACGTCCCAATCAGCACCGCGCGGACCTGCCGCAGCGGCACGGCGGGCCGACTGACCGGCGGTGCCTGTCGCTGTACTTCGGCCGCCTTGCGATCGGACTCTTCACGACGCGCAGAGGGGCGGGCCTCGACCGCTGGACGTGCGCTCCCCGGCTGGCTGACCGAACGGGCCCGGCTGCGCGAAAGGCTGCGCACCCGCCGGCGCAGCATCATACGTGCGCTGTCCTCGTCGGATGCGATGTCACTGAAGCGTTTCGGCAGAAAATCGACTGCCCCCGCCTCCAGCGCATCCAGGGTCGCCTGGGCTCCCTCGGTGGTGAGACTCGAGAACATCAGTACCGGCCGAGGGTTCTCGGCCATGATCCGGCGCACCGCGGTGATACCGTCCATTACGGGCATCTCGATGTCCATGGTCACGACATCCGGGTCCAGTTCCTTGACCTTGCGAATCGCCTCCTCGCCGTTCTCCGCGCTGCCGACGACCTCGATCCCCGCGTCGGCGTCCAGAATTTCACTGATGCGGCGGCGGAAAAACCCGGAGTCATCCACCACCAGTACCTTTACCGGCATCCTTAGCCCTCGATTGTTTGCGCGGGCCGCCGGGTGCGGCCCGCCGACGGGATCTTGTGCGTCAGCAAGCCCACGAGATCGGCGACATCCAGGATCAGCGCAATCCCTCCGTCGCCCGTGATGGTCGCGCCTGCCAGACCCTTCACGCCCTGCAAGTTCTGCCCCAGTGGCTTGATCACCACCTCTTCCTGTCCGACCAGGTCGTCGACAACCAGCCCCACCTTGCGATCGGCCGTATGCACCACCACCACATGCGACTCCGCCTTGGCTTCGGGGACAAATCCCGGCTTCAACCAACGCTTGAGATAGTGGACCGGAAGCGCCTGATTTCTGACGACAATGACCTCCTGGTCATCCACATAATGGGTTTTGGTCAGATCCAGGTCCAGGATCTCCGAGACAGACGCCAGCGGGATCGCGAACCGCCGCCCGTCGAGGATAACCATCAATGCAGGAAGTATCGCCAGGGTCAGCGGCAGCTTCACCCGCAGCGTGGTCCCGACCCCAATCTCGGAATCGATCTCGATGGTCCCGTTGAGCTGCGAGATCTTCGTCTTGACGACGTCCATCCCCACCCCGCGACCGGATACATCCGAGATCTCGGTCTTGGTGGAAAACCCCGCCATGAAGATGACGTTGAAGGCCTCGCGATCGGTCATCCGCTCGGCCATCGCGGGCTCCATCAGGCCCTTCTCGACGACCTTGCGCCGCAGGGCCTGCGGATCCATACCGCCCCCATCGTCCTTGATCAGCAATGCGATGTGGTCGCCTTCCTGCGCCGCACCGAGCACCACCGTACCCTTGCGCGGCTTGCCGGCCTTTTCGCGCACCTCCGGGGTCTCGATACCGTGGTCCACGGCGTTGCGCACCAGATGCACCAGAGGATCGGACAGCGCCTCGACCAGGTTCTTGTCGAGGTCGGTGTCCTCGCCAAAGATCTCCAGCTCGATCTCCTTACCCAGGCTACGCGACAGATCGCGGATCACCCGCGGGAAGCGATTGAATACCTTGTTGACCGGCTGCATGCGGGTCTTCATCACCGACGTCTGAAGATCCGATGTCACCAACGCCAGCGAACTAATGGCCTTGCCCAGCTCGTCGTCCACATGCTGGGTTCGCAACATGCTCAGGCGGTTACGCACCAACACCAGCTCGCCGACCAGATTCATAATCTCGTCGAGCCGTTCGGTGTTCACACGGACCGAGGCCTCACGCTGAGGGGCCTGCCGGGCGCCAGCCGCCGCGGCCGCAGGCTTGGCAGCCTGTGGCTTGGCCTCGGAAGCCGGCGGTTCCTGTGCCGCACTGGCGGCGGCTTCGGGCTCCACGCTCGGCTCTTCCTGCGTGGACGACTCAGCGGCAGCAGGTGCCGGCGCGGCACTGGCAGGAGGCCCATCACCTCGCGCCTGCAACTCGTCCAGCAGGTTCTCGAATTCATCGTCGGAAATCAGGTCCTCTTCATCCCCGCTTGGCCCGGCTGCATCCGAATCCGTGCTGGGCGACCCTGCGTCCGCATTCGACGACGTAGCGGAGTCCTGGGCCGCCTGCGGCGAACCATCGCCGTGCAGCGAATCCAGCAGGGCCTCGAACTCATCGTCGGTGATCTCGTCATCGGCGCCGACCAATCCCGAGTCTTCCCCCGCCGCGTCGTCCGCGGCCATCGCGGTCGCTTCCACCTCCGCGGGGGGTGCCGGTTCCGGCTCCGGCTCGGGGGACTCGTCGGGCGTCGCGACTGCGTCGGGTTCGGAATTGCCGGCCACGTCTTCGTTCTTCGCCATCCGCCGCAGGTCTTCGACCAGATCAGCCTCCGCGGGCGTCGGATCGACCCCGGAGCGGAGGTCGCCAAACATCACGTTCAGCGTATCGAGGACCCGCAGCATGGTATCCATCAGGTGACCGTCGACCTGACGCTCCCCGTTGCGCAGGAGATTAAACACGTCCTCTGCGTGATGGCAGACGGTCACCAGCGGATCCAGGCTCAGAAAGCCCGCGCCACCCTTGATCGTGTGAAAGCTGCGGAATACCGCGTTCAACAGATCCCGGTCATCGGGATGCTGTTCCAGGTCGATCAGCTGCTCGTTGAGTCCTTCGAGCAGTTCCCCGGCCTCGATCAGGAAGTCCTGAAGGATTTCGTCGTTGGGGTCGATGGCCATTCGGTCTCTCCGTTCCGGTGAGGCTTGCCGTTAAGGGATGGGCGCCGGGAAGCCGCTGATTCAGGAATCAGCGGGCTGCCTAGAAGCCCAGACTGGACAACAGATCGTCCACCTCGTCTTGTCCTTGAACGACATCCTGGCCGGAATCTTGAGTCTTTGGCACTGCTGGTCCGTGTCCGCGCCGATCGCCCTCGCGCCGCTCGGTATCATCGTCGAGCGTCTTCTCGGCGGCCTCGATGGTCTCCATGCGCCCGCTGGACAGTCGAATGAGCGAGACCAGGTTCTCCTCCAGGTCCGTCACGAGCTGGATGACGCGCCGGATCACCTGCCCGGTAATATCCTGGTAGCTCTGCGCCATCAGTACTTCCGACAGCAAGCGCCGCAGCTCTTCGGTGTCGTCGTTGGCCTGCGCAAAAAACGCATCCAGCTCGCGGGCAAACTCCCGGAACTCATCGACCGAGAGTTGCCGATTTCGGAAACGAGTCCACTTCGCCGTCAGTTCGCCGGCCTGCTGGCTGAACGACTCGGCAATCGGCAGACTCGTCTCGATGGCGGTCAGGGTCTCGTGGGCGGCCTTCTCGGTCATCGTGACCACATAATTGAGACGCTCACGGGCATCCGGGATCTCGGCCTGGGTCAGCTCCACCAGCCGCGAATCCCCGCGGAAGCTTTGCAAGGCCTCGTGCAGGTCGCGCGTGAGCTTTCCGAGTTCGTCGAAGAGTTCGCGGTCGTAGGGACGCGCCAGCTCCTGGATCAGCGCGCGCGCGGCCACCTCGTCCCCTGCCTCCAGAACCTGCACGAGCTCCCGCGCGCGAGCGATCTGCTGCTCACCGATCGATTGTTCTTGGTCTGTCATCCAAAGCCCCTTGCTCGCTCCCCATCCCGAACGTGATGCCCGGAATCAATCCCCCGGCCATGCATTGTCGCGGACCAGGAGATGTCGACACCGAAACCCAAGTTAACCTTGCGCTTCAATGCGTTCGAATATTTTGTCGATCTTTTCCTTGAGGGTTTCCGCGGTAAAGGGCTTCACCACGTAGCCGTTCACGCCCGCCTCGGCCGCCTCGACGATCTGATCACGCTTGGCCTCCGCCGTCACCATCAGCACTGGCATCGTCTTCAGCTTCTCGTCGGCCCGAACCGCCCGCAGCAGGTCGATGCCCGGCATGTTGGGCATGTTCCAGTCGGTGATCAGAAAATCGAAGTCGCCGTTCTGGAGCATCGGCAGTGCCGTGCTGCCGTCATCGGCCTCTTGCGTGTTGTTGAAGCCAAGATCACGCAAGAGGTTCTTGATGATCCGTCGCATCGTGGAGAAGTCGTCCACGATGAGAATTTTCATTCCCTTGTCCACAGGTCACTCCGGGATAAATGATTCATGTGAGTACTAGAGCGCGGCCCTCAGAATAACTGCAAAGCCTCGCCGTCTTCGAGCCAGGAACCCAGGCGCGCGCGCAGTCGGATGACGGCCTGACTGCGGATTTGGCTCACACGCGACTCGGTCACCCCCAGCACCGCGCCAATCTCGCGCAGGTTGAGCTCCTCGATGTAATAAAGCGACAGCACCAGACGTTCGCGTTCGGGCAAATCACCCAGCGCGGCGGCCAGCTCCTCGCGAAATTCTCCAGCCTCGATCGTGCGCGAGGGCGAGGCCTCCTGCCCCTCGATCACCCGGTCCGCATCACCATCAGTGCCGCCCAGGTCGTCCAGCGCGAACAGATGGGCGCCGGCATGGTCCTGCAGCATCGAGTAGTACTCGTCGATCGGCACCTCGAGTTCCTCGGCCACTTCGACCCCGCGCGCCGCCCGCCCCTCTCTGGCTTCGACCGTCTGGATCGCCTCGGCGATCTTGCGGCTGTTGCGGTGTACCGATCTCGGCGTCCAGTCACTGCGGCGTAATTCGTCGATCATCGCGCCACGGATCCGAATCCCGGCATAGGTAGCAAACGTGGCACCCTGCCCGCCTTCGAATTGCCGCGCGGCCTCCAGCAGGCCGATCATGCCGGCCTGGATCAGGTCATCGACCTGGACCGAGGAAGGCAGACGCGCCATCAGATGATGCGCGATGCGATGCACCAGCTCGATATGCTCCGCAACGCGCTGCTCGTGGCCTGTCGCGGCCACGCTCTCGTATCCGGGAAGGCGATTACGCGGCGACATCATGCGCTCTGCAGCATCCGTTCGACGAAAAACCCGACACCACCGTCCGCACCACGGGCCACCGGCCAGCGGTCCACCGTACGGGCGAGCTCGGTAAAGGCCTTGGCCGCCGGACTGCCCGGATACTGCTGCACGACCGGCGCACGTTTCTGTACGGCCTTGCGCAGATGCTCGTCCATCGGGATGTAACCGGCAAGATCCAGGATCACCTCCGGCAGGTAGTTGTCGCAAACCGTGGTGAGTTTCTGCAACAAACGCTCGGCACCCGCGCGGTCCTGGACCATGTTCGTGACCAGCCGGAAACGCCGCATGCCATGGTCGCGGTGCAGCACCTTGATCAGCGCATAGGCGTCGGTAATCGACGCCGGCTCGTCGCAGACGACGACCAGGGTCTCCTGGACCGCCCGGCAGAAGGTCGTCACGGATTCCTGCAGACCTGCCGCCGTATCCACCACCAGCACATCCAGCGGTTTGGAATAGGCGCTGAATGCCTGGATCAGACCGTTGTGCTCAAGCGGCGTGAGATTCGCCATCGCCGCAATCCCCGACGCCGACGGGATGACCTTGATTCCCTCGGGACCCTCGATCAGGACTTCCTGGAGGTCGTCCACCTGCCCCGTCACCAGGTCATGCAGGGTGCGCTCGGGCCGCAGCCCGAGCAGTACATCAGCGTTGGCCAGCCCCAGGTCAGCATCAAACAGCATGACCTCGCGGCCCAGCCGCGCGAGCGCTACCGACAGGTTAACCGACACATTGGTCTTGCCGACGCCGCCCTTGCCGGAGGCAACCGCAATGACCTTCAACGGCTCATTAGTGCGTGGCATAGCGTCCTTTCCCTACCGGATGGATCATCTCCAGAACGCCCGCATCCCGAGTACGGCCCGGCGACGGCGCACTGCGACCGTTATTTGCGAAATCCGCCAGGCTTGCATCGGTCCATCGTTCATCGCGAGAGGATCGACGCGCTGGCCCGCGCTCCTCGCCGAGCGCCCGCCGGGTCAGATCGCCCGTCTCGACCCGGTGGAAGTCTTCGGCAATCCGCTGCCCATCGCTGACAAACGTGAGACCCAGGTGTTGATCGAGCAATACCGACAACGTCTCCCCCAACTGTTCGGCTTCGTCGAGTTTGGTCAGCACCAGTGCCGATGGCTCGGTCTTCCGAAACGCATCCAGCACTCTTCGCAGCGCCGCCGCCTGAGTGGTCGCGGAGACGACCAGCCAGCTCTCGCGCCGAACACGGTTCGGCCAGCCGGCGAACAGGGACTCGTCACCCACCGCGGAAGGTGCCTGTCCGGCGGTGTCGACCAGGATCAGGTGCCCATCCTCCGCCCGCGCGGTCATGTCGCGCAACTCGCGCGCGCCCTGCAGCACCCGCAATGACACGCCCGCCATCTGCGCGAACGCCTGCAACTGGCGCGTGGCCCCAATGCGCTGCGTATCCAGTGTGACCAGCGTAACCGAATCCGCGCCCATACGGCGGATCTGACGCAGGGCGATGCGCGCGAGCGTGGTGGTCTTGCCCACCCCCGTAGGCCCCACCAGGGCCAGTACGCCGCCTTCATCCAGGATATCCGGATGGCGAGTCGCAATCGCCCCGGAAAGGCGTGCGCGCAGCCGCTCCCAGGCCTGTTCCACGGTGCTGTCGTCGAGAATACTCCCGGCGAGACTGCGCGCCAGTGACTCGCTGAACCCCCGGTCCATCAGACGAGACTTGCACTCCGCCGCCAGCGGATGTCGCGCCGCCCACTGTGCGGCCTCGTTGTCGCTGTGCTGGCGAGTGAGCAGGCTGCGCAGATCCCGCAGTTCCTGGCGCATCGCGGCAAGCTCGGGGTCCGCGGGCCAGGCCGAGCCCGGGGTCGGACGCGAGGCGGATGGCGACGCCTCGTGCGGGGCATGGACCGCATTCACCGCGGCCTGCTGCTCGCGTTCCGAGACGCCCGCATCCCCATCTTCCAGCGCCGCGACGACCTCCAGCCAGCCATCGACACGACGGCTCGACAGGATCACTGCATCCTCGCCCTGCTGTTCACGCACCTGCCGCATCGCATCGCGCATGTCGCGTGCCCGGTACCGTCTCACATTCATCGCTGTTCTCCCGTTTAGCCCTGGCGGACCCGATCGCTACTGTTCGTCTCAGGCACTCGTGGGGGCTGCCTGCCGGGCCGAGTCTTCCTGGCCCACTGTGGCCACCACGCGGATCCGCCGGTTGTCGGGGATCTCGGTAAAGGCCAGCACCGCCAGGTTGCGCACGGCTCCGCGGAGCCACCCGGCAATCCAGGAACGGATCTCCGGGGCCACCACCAGGATGGCGGGCTGGCCGCTGGCCTCCTGACGCTGGGCGGCCTCGGACACCGAACGCTGCAGGCGTTCCGCCAGGCCCGGCTCCAGCCCCACGGTCTCGCCATTACTGCCCTGAAGGGACTTATGCAAAAGCTGTTCCAACGATGGGTCGAGGGCAATCAAAGGCAGCTCATCGTCCGGTCCCACAAGGTCCTGCACGATCGAACGCGACAGCGAGACCCGCACGGCCGCGGTCAAAACGCCGGGATCCTGACTCTTCACACCCTCCTCTGCCAGGGTTTCGGCGATCGTGCGCAGATCGCGAATCGAGACCTGCTCGGCCAGCAGGTTCTGCAGGACCTTCAGGATCACCGACAGCGAGAGCGTCTTCGGCACCAGGTTCTCGACCAGCTTCGGCGAGTGCCGCGCCAGCTGGTCCAGCAGGTGCTGAGCCTCTTCGTGACCAATCAGTCGATGGGCGTTCTCGCGGAACACCTGCGACAGATGCGTGGCGATCACGGTGGAGCAATCGACCACGGTGTAGCCGGCGCCCTGCGCCTGATCACGATCGGCCGGGTCGATCCACAGAGCGTCAAGATTGAAGGTCGGGTCCTTCGTCGGCGTGCCCGGCACAGTGCCGAACACCTCGCCCGGATTGATCGCCAGCTCGCGATCCGGGAAGACCTCGGCCTCCGCCACCGTGACACCCAGCAGGGAGATGCGATAGGCATTCGGACTCAGTTCCAGGTTGTCGCGGATATGGACCGGCTGCAGGAGGAAACCCAGCTCCTGGGACAGCTTGCGGCGAACACCCTTGATCCGACCCATCAGCTGGCCGTCCTGGGTGCGGTCCACCAGTGGGATCAGGCGATACCCGACCTCCAGGGACACCAGGTCGACCGGGGGCACATCGTCCCAGGTCAGGTCGCGATTTTCCGGACTGGTCTCCGCCGCCTCGTCGGGCACACGCTCCACCTCCACGGTCTGTTCGCGCTCACGCCGCTGCATCAGGTAGGCCGAGCCAATAGCGAGCGACGCCAGGCCCAGGAACACGGCATTGGGCATGCCCGGCACGAGCCCGAGCACGGCGATCACGCCACCGGCCACGTACAGCACGCGCGGGTTGGAGAACATCTGCCCGAACACCTGCTGGCCCATGTCCTGGGTGCTGGAGACGCGCGTCACGATGATCGCCGTGGCCGAGGACAGGACCAGAGACGGGATCTGCGCGACCAGGCCATCGCCAATCGTCAGCAGCACGTAGTTGGTCGCGGCGTCGCCCATCGACATGCCGTGCTGCAGGGTGCCGATGGTCAGCCCGCCAATGATGTTCACGAACAGGATCAGGATCCCGGCGATCGCATCGCCGCGCACGAATTTCGAGGCACCGTCCATCGAACCGTAGAAGTCGGCCTCGCTGGCGATCTCCTCGCGGCGCTTGCGCGCCTCTTCCTGAGTGAGCAGGCCGGCGTTCAAGTCGGCGTCGATCGCCATCTGCTTGCCGGGCATCGAGTCGAGGGTGAACCGGGCGCTGACCTCGGAGACGCGCCCGGCGCCCTTGGTCACCACCACGAAGTTGATGATGATCAGGATGGCGAACACCACCAGACCCACGGTGTAGTTGCCGCCGACCACGAAGTCGCCGAAGGCCTGGATCACCTGCCCGGCCGCATCGGTACCAGTGTGACCCTCCAGCAGGATCACGCGCGTGGAGGCCACGTTCAGCGCCAGCCGCAGCAATGTGGCGACCAGCAGCACCGTCGGGAACACCGCGAACTCGAGCGGGCGCGGGGTGTAGACTGCGACCATGATCACGACCAGCGACAGCGCGATGTTGAACGTAAACAGGACGTCCAGGGCGATGGGCGGCAGCGGCAGCACCATCATCGAGAGCATCGCGATCAACAGGATCGGCGCCCCCAGGCCCCACTTGCCGACAGTTCCCAGGCGGTCGAAGAAGGCCACTAGCGATTCCTCCGACGGCCGCGCTGCTGCTGCGGATCGAGATAGTCATCCGGCACCGGCAGGTCATCCGGCATCGCGACGTCTGCATCCGAGCGCTTGAGCTGATAGACGTAGGCGAGGATACGCGCGACCGCGACGAACAACCCGTTCGGGATCTCCTGGTTCAAATCCGTGGTGAAGTAGATGGCGCGGGCGACCCGGGGTGCCTCGACGCGAATGATCTTGTGTTCGTCCGCAACCGCGCGGATCGAGGCCGCGACCTCGTCCACGCCCTTGGCCACCAGCTTCGGCGCGGCCATGCGCGAGGCCTCGTAGGTGATCGCCACCGCATAGTGGGTCGGGTTGGTGATGACCACGTCCGCCTTCGGCACCTCCTCCATCATCCGGCGCTGCGCCATCTCCTGCTGCAGCTGCCGGATCTTCTGCTTGACCTCCGGCTTGCCGTCGGTCTCCTTGTATTCGTCCTTCAGCTCCTGGCGCGTCATGCGCAGCTGCTTCTGGTGGTTCCACATCTGGAACGGAGCGTCGATCGCGGCCACGAGAATCAGTGCGGCCGAGACCGCAACGAAGGTCCCCAGCGCCAGCTGCGCCGCATGTGCGATCGCCTGCTCGAGGGGCTCGTACCCGAGCATCAGCAGGCGATCCGAGAAGGTCCACAGCACCGACATCGCCACACCCGCGACCAGCACGAACTTCGCGAAGGTCTTGCCAAACTCCATCAGGCCCTGCCACGAAAAGATGCGCTTGAGACCCTTGAGCGGGTTCAGCTTGGAGGCCTTGGGTTTCGCCGCCTGCCAGGAGAAGTTGGCGCCCCCGATCAGGATGGGCGCCAACACCGCCGCGACCATCAGCACCCCGAAAAGGGGCAGCAGCATACGCAACGTCATGAAAATCTGTTCCGACAGATACGGCAGCAGCAGCGAGCTGTCATAGGCCAGATCACGCTCGATATCGAAGCGCCCGGCCGTCTGTTCGGCCAGCTGCCCGCCCAGCGTCGGACCGAAGAACGTCATGAAACCGCCGGCCGCCATCAGCACGAGGAAGGTCGACAGCTCCCGCGAACGCGGGACCTGGCCCTTCTCCTTCGCCTCGCGCAGGCGTTTCGGAGTCGGTTGTTCGGTTTTCTCTTGTCCGCTCTCGTTCTCGGCCATCCTAGAACCCCAGCATCGCTTGCATCAGGCCAAAGCCGTCGAACAACAGATCCCCAAGCCGCTCCGGCAGCCCGGGCATGGTCAGCATCAGCAGAATGAAGCCCATCAGGATCATCATCGGGAAGCCCACCGCGAAGATGTTCAACTGCGGCGAGGCCCGGGTGATCACCCCCATCGACAGGTTGACCAGCAACAGCGAAGCCACGGCCGGGATCGCTACCAGCACGGCCCCCTGGAACATCACACTGCCAAACGCGATCAGCGAGGCCAGCGCCTCGGCATCCAGCCCCGAGGGCGCAACCGGCAGCGTCTCGAAGCTCGTCAGCAGCAGCTCCAGCGCGATCAGATGCCCATTCATCGCCAGGAAGATCAGCGTGGCCATGATCACGAAGATCGTGGAGACCACCGGCACCTGCACGCCCTGCGCCGGATCCACGATCGAGGCGAAACCGAGGCCCATCGACAGTGCGATCACCTCGCCGGCCTGCGTCAACGCGGAGAACACCATCTGCAGGATGAAGCCCATCACCAGGCCGATCAGGATCTGGTGCACGGTCACCACCACGCCCTCGATGCTGATCGGGTCCACCGCCGGCAGCGCCGGCCCCTGCATGGCCACGAAGATCGCCAGTACCAGGGCGAACAGGATGCGCACCGTCGCGGTGAGCTGGTCGCCACCGAACACCGGCATCACCAGGAGCATCGCCCCAATGCGGGCGAACGGCCACATGACCGCCCCCACCCACACAAGGATCTGCTCCATGGCAAGGTTCACGCCTGCCTACCCCACCATGCCCGGCGCGGCATCGTAGAGCCGCTCCGTGTATTCGATGATCAGCGCCAGCATCCAGTGCCCGGAGATCAGCAAGGCGGCAAACATCGCCAGCAGCTTGGGGATGAAGGACAGCGTCATCTCCTGGATCTGGGTGGCGGCCTGCAGCATTCCGATCGCCAGGCCCACGGCCAGGGCCGTCAGCAGCGGCGGCGCGGCCAGCAGGACCACGACCGTGAGCGTCTCGCGCCCGACATCAACCACCATCTCCGGCGTCATGTATCCCCCTAGACAAAAAAGCTGGTGGCGAGTGTGTTCATCATCAGCGCCCAGCCATCGACGAGAACGAACAGCATCACCTTGAACGGCAGCGAGATGATCAGCGGCGACAGCATGACCATCCCCATCGACATCAGAACCGAGGCCACCACCAGGTCGATAATCAGGAACGGAATCAGGATCAGAAAGCCGATCTGGAACGCCGTCTTCAGCTCGCTGGTCACGAAGGCGGGTACCAGCAGGCGCAACGGGATGTCATCGGCGTCGTCGAATCCATCGATGCCGTTGATCTCGGCAAACATGCGGATATCACTCTCGCGGGTGTGCGCGAGCATGAACTCGCGAAGTGGCTGCACGCCGGCCTGCAGGACCTCTTCGGTCCCCATCTCCTCGTTCATGTACGGGACGACGGCGGTCTCGTAGATCTCGTCGAACACCGGTGCCATCACGAACAGCGTGAGGAAGAACGCCAGGCCAATGAGAATCTGGTTCGAAGGGGTCTGCGTCGTCCCCAGCCCCTGGCGCAGAATCGCCAGCACCACGAGGATGCGGGTAAATGCCGTCATCATGATCAGCGCCGCCGGCAACAACGTCAGCAGCGTCATCAGCAGCAGGATCTGCAGGGTGACGGAATAGGTCTCGCCGCCCTCGCCGTCGGTGGTCACCGTCAGCGCCTCGATCCCCTCACCGCCGAACTGACCCCACGCCAGTCCCGGAAGCAGCAACAGCGCCAGCGCCAGCAAGGCGCCTGGTAGATGCCTGAGCCGACCCGCCATCACGACCGCTCGCCTCCCGCCTCGCGCCGCCCCGAGACGGCTCGGCGCAACGCACTGGAGAAGTCCGCCGTAGTCGTCTCCTCCACACTGACGGGTTCCCGCAGCGTATGCAGGGTTCGCATGCCCGAGGGCGCCACGCCGATCAGCACCTGCTCCTCGCCCACCTGGACCAGCATCAGGCGCTCGCGCGTCCCCACCGAGCGCACCGCGACCAGCTCGATGGTCTGCGAACCTCGGCTCAGCCCCCCCTGGGTGCGTCGAAGAATCCAGCCCAGAACAACGATCGCAATGATCACAATGACCAGTCCGCCGATCATCTGCGTCAGGTGGGCGGCGGCCGAAATCCCGCCGTTCGCCTCCTCGGCGAACCCGATCGCAGGCCAGAGCCCCCCTGTGCCGGCCAGTCCGAGGACTGCCAGCCAATGTGCAAATCGTAGTGTCATCAGTTACTTGAGCTTGCGAATGCGTTCACTTGGGCTGATCACGTCGGTCAGCCGTATACCGAACTTCTCGTTGACCACGACCACCTCGCCGTGCGCGATGAGCGTCCCGTTCACGAGCACATCCAACGCCTCCCCCGCGAGCCGGTCGAGCTCCACCACGGATCCCTGGTTCAACTGCAACAGATTGCGAATGGGAATGCGGCTGCGACCGATCTCCATCGAGATGGTGACCGGCACATCCAGCACCATCTGCAGATTGATGTCCTCGGCCGACATACCGGCCGATGCCGCCAGCTCCTCCGGCTTGAGCGGTTCTGCTTCCGGATCAGGCTTGTGCTTGCGCTCCCTTTTCTCCGCCCCCATCAGGGCATCGGCCGATTCACTCACGCCACTGCTCGCCTGGGCCTGATTCAACAGTTCGTCCGGATCGGCGGCCGGCTCGCCGTCGGTGTCCTTCTGCTCGGCCAGCGCTGCGGCCCATTCGTCCGCCAGGGCATCCTGATCGTCTTCGGAATCGCCCGACTCGGCTTCTTCAGTCGCCTCGGTCGTGACATCGCCCTCCTCCTCGGAGGCCTGATTTTCGTCGTCTTTCTTCTGGTCTTCGGTGTCTGCCATGGGTGCAGCCCTCTATCGCTTGATAATGCGATCCGTCACCTGGATCGCATTCTTGCCATCGGATACGCCAAACTTCCCTCGAAACAGAGGGATATCTTCGACTTTCAAGGTCACGGTCTCGGGGAGAGTGATCGGAATGATGTCGCCCGGCTGGATGTCGAGCAGCTCCTGCACCGTCACTTCGGTCTCGGTCAGGGTGGAGCTCACCTCGACTTCCGCGTCCTGGATCTCTTCTTCCAGCGCCTTCATCCAGCGCTGATCCACATCGGTACGGTCCGATTGCAACCCGGTGTCCAGCTGCTCGCGGATCGGCTCGATCATCGAGTACGGCAAGGTAAAATGCAGATTGCCGCCACCACCATCGAGCTCGATATGAAACTCGCTGATCACGACGATCTCGGTGGGCGAGACGATATTCGCGAACTGCGGGTTCACCTCCGAGTTCAGGAACTCGAAGCGCAGATCCATCACCGGCTGCCAGGCCTTGACCATGTCCTCGAATGCGCCTTCGAGGATGCCGTGGACCACGCGCATCTCCATCGGCGTGAAATCACGTCCCTCGATGCGCGTGTGGTAGCGGCCATCGCCCCCGAAGAAGTTGTCGACCAGGATGAACACCAGCTTCGGGTCGAACACGAACAGACCGGTCCCGTGCAGCGGATGGGCCCGCACCAGGTTCAGGCTGGTCGGCACGAACAACGAGTGCATGTACTCCGAAAACTTCGAGACACGGGTGCCCACCACTGAGAGTTCCGCGGAGCGACGCAGCATGTTGAACAGGCGTACCCGGAGGTGTCGTGCAAAGCGCTCGTTGATCATCTCCAGCGTGGGCATGCGCCCACGCACGATCCGATCCTGCGTCGCGAAGTTGAACTCGCGGGCCTCTCCGTCATTCGGAAACGGGTCATCCGTTTCGATATCGCCGTCGTCGACGCCATGCAGGAGGGCGTCGATTTCGTCCTGGCTGAGAATGTCGGTCTGCGCCATGGTTGTACCTACTGCATGACCAGTTCGTTAAAGCGCACCGCTTCCACATCATGTGGTGCGTCCCGCTCCTCGAGGATCTCGGCGATCGCCTCGCGCAGCTCCTCGGCGAGCGATTCCTTCCCGTCACGCGTATTGAGGTCGTCGTAGTGCTTCTCTCCAAGCAGGCCCAGCACATCATTGCGAACGGCCGGCATATGCCGCTCCAGCGCTGCAATCACCTCGGGGTCGGTTGTCACCACGCTTAGCTCGACCCGGAGATAGCGAATGCGTCCGGGCCCATCAATGTTCACGGTCATCGGCTCCAGCCCGTGATAGTGACGCTCGGCAGGGCCTTCTTCGCCCGTCTCTTCCTCGCCACCGGCGGACAAGAAAAACCACGCAGCCGCCGCGCCGGCGCCGGCGAACACGAGCACCAGCAAAATGACAATCCAGATCAGCCCCTTCTTGCCCTTTTTGCCGGCGCCTTCTTCACCCAGTTCGACTTCCTTCTCCGCCATTTCCCACCCTCGAGATTCGTGAATCCGTCCATGTTGACGGCACGGGATCGCGCTGACTATTGCCTGAACTCATAGCAAAGGCAGTGCCAATATGGGTTTAGTTAATGATTTCCGTCACTTAAGGGGAACAAAAAAGATCACTGGAGGGGGATAGCCAGGAACAAAAAAGGGAATCGTCAAGATTCAGCCGCCCCGAACCCGGCAGAAGACGGGATCTTGGCGGCACAACAACAGGGGATGGAAACGACCGTGCGCGTTCACGCACCCGGTCTGCTGCGAACGGACTTACTCAGGCGAACAGGTCGAGCCGGCGGTTCAGGATCGAAAGGGTGCTACCCGTAGCCTGCTCGTCCTCGGCCTCGGGCCCATCGGCCTCGTCCCCGGCCCGCTGCCCGTCAGCCAATGGCTGCTGGCCTTCGCGCTCCTCGGCCGCCTGATCGGACACGGTCGCATCCTCAAGCGTGAGACCACTCTGGGCGAGACTCTCGCGCAGGCGGGGCATCGCCGCCTCCAGGACCTCGCGCGTCACCGGATTTGCGCTGATGAACTGGACCGTCGCGCGATCGCCATCGACGTTCAGGCGCACATCGAGCGTCCCCAGTTGCGGGGGATGCAGTTTGATCTCCGTTCGGCCGCCCTGCGCTCGCGCGAGCATGCGCATCTGATCCGTCAGTTCGCGCTCACCACCCGGCTGCAGCAGCCGCGCAAGGTCCAGGCGCAGCGAGCTGCGCGAACCCTCGCTGGCTTCTGCGGCTTGGGCATGCGCCGGCAGAATGCCGGCCAGGGGCTCGGCGCGCGCCAGTCCCCTTTGCGTCTCGGAGCCCTGGGACATCCATTGCGCCAGCAGTTCCAGCACATTTTCGCGCGAAAGGCGACTGTTCGGACCCAGCAGCTCGGTACCCGCCACGCTACCCGAACCAGTCGAGCCAGCCGGGCCCTGGCTGGACTCGAGGAACAGCCGCATGACCGCCGCCGGCAACGGCTTGATCTCGCGCGCACCACCGCTTTCATCGGCGCGGTCCATCCGCGCAACGGGCGGATCGGGGCGATCATCGACTGCCGTCATAAGCGCGGCCAGCGGCAAATCCTTGCCGCCCGGCTCGACCTCGAGGGCCAGTTCTCCCTCGTCCATCAGGGACTGCAAGCGGGCCAGCATGCCCTCCAGATCGAGCCCCTCAAGCTCCTCCTCACCGACGCCCAGATCGACCAGCAGCGCCTCAAGCTGCGGCCGAAGAATATCGAGGAAGCCCTCGCCGTCTGCGGTTTTCAGCTCCTTCAGCCCTTCGAGGCCTTCGAGCGCCTGAAGGTCCTTGAGGTCACTGCCACCCCCCAACAACTGCAGGAGCGGCATCATCCCCTGACCGGCATTGCCTGTCGCGATCATCAATGGATCCTCTGATTCATTGCCCGGCTCGCAGCCGTTGCCGGGCATTCCTGGTCAGCTTATTCAAGATTCTTGCCAGTCCTGGTGCGCAGCCTGCGCGCGCGTGTGCACTTGCCGGGTCGCCCACATGTCCTGCTCATGCTGGCGACGGCGGTCGGCCTCTCGCTCCTGTTCTGCAATGCGGCGCTCCAGGAGCTTTTCCAGGGACATCACCGCCCGGTGGCGGAGCAGCCACTCCTGGCGTGCCTGCTCCGCCTGGGCACCCGCGGCCTGCGCGCGAAGATCCTGCTGTTCCAGGGCATGCCGCAACTGATCCCGCATCCCGGAAAGCCACTTGAGCTGATTTGTGTCGTCGGGCAGTGGCGCGCGGAGATACTCGAGCTGATAGCCCTCCAGCTGAGTCCGCTGGGTCTCGACAGCGTCCAGTTGTTGCAGTCGCGCCCCCAGTTGGCGCGTGGCTTCACTTTCCTCGATGCGTCGCAGACGCAAAAGACGTTCCAGCCGCCGAGAATCCATTTCAGGCGCCCCCGATCAAGGCCAGGAGTTCGTCGCGGGCCTGATCAAACCCGACCGCCTCGTCGCGGCCCTGTCCAAGATAGGCCTCCAGCCGCTCGTGCATCGCCACCGCTTCGTCCAGATGGGTATCCGCCCCCCTGCGGTAGGCGCCCACGGCAATCAGGTCGCGGTTGCGCATGTAGGTCGAGGCAAGATCCCGGAAGCGCCGGGCCGCCTGCTCGTGCTCCGGCGTGATCAGCGCGCTCATCACTCGCGAGACCGACGCCGACACGTCGATCGCGGGATAGCGCCCGGTCTCGGCGATCTCGCGCGACAGGACCACGTGCCCATCGAGGATCGCACGCGCCGCATCCACGATCGGGTCGTTCTGGTCATCCCCCTCGGCCAGCACCGTATAGAACGCCGTGATCGAACCACCGCCCACATCCCCGTTACCGGCCCGCTCCACCAATTGCGGCAGACGCGCGAACACCGAGGCGGCATAGCCCTTCGAGGCCGGTGGCTCGCCAATCGCCATCGCGATTTCGCGCGCCCCCTGAGCAAAGCGCGTGAGCGAATCCATCAACAGCAGCACATTGAGCCCACGGTCGCGGAAGGATTCCGCGACCGTAGTGGCCACCCAGGCGCCGTGCTGGCGAAGCAGTGGCGACTGATCGGCAGGCACTGCCACGACCACGGTTCTCTGGCGGGACTCCTCGTCCAGAATCTCGTGGATGAATTCATTCACTTCGCGACCACGCTCGCCGATCAAACCAACCACGATCACATCGGCACTGGTATTGCGCGTCATCATCCCGAGCAGGACACTCTTCCCGACACCGGAGCCGGCGAACAGGCCCAGCCGCTGCCCCCGCCCGACCGACAGCAGCCCGTTGATCGAGCGTATCCCGACATCCAGCGGTTCCCGCACCGGCGCCCGCTGTAACGGGTTGATCGGGCGGCCCGACAGCGGACTGTGGTCACGCGCGCGCAAGGGCCCCTTGCCATCCAGCGGCTGGCCATTGGCATCGATCACGCGCCCGAGCAGCGCGTCCCCGACCGGGATCTCGCGTTGGGTATCGAGTGGTTCAATGCGCGCGCCGGGCGTCAGCCCCGAAGCCAGCTCCTCCGGCATCAGAAAGGTGCGATCGTTCTGGAACCCGACCACCTCGGCCGGAACGGCCGCGCCGTTTTCACCGTGGATCAGCGCCCGGCCCCCCATCGGCAGGCGCAGCCCTTCGGCCTCGAAGGTCAGGCCGGTCAGCCGCGACAGGCGGCCTTCGGACTGTGGCGGATGAACGCGTTCCAGGCGGCCACGCGACTGTTGCAGACGATCCAGCAGCCCCGAGGTCAACTGCTCCTGCCCACGCTTGCGCAGGGTGTCGAGACGCGAACTCACGAATCATCCTCCGACGCCGCGCCATCCTCGAAGGACATCGAATCGGCCGGGTTATCCAGCTCGCCCCAGACTGCGTCGACCGCTTGCTGCAGGCGCCGTTCCAGCGAGGCATCCACCGATGCCGCGCCTGCCTCCACACGGCAGCCTCCCCGAGCAAGGTTCGTATCAGCGACCCAGTGCACCCGCGCATCCAGTGACTGGGCGTACTCTTCCAGCAGGGATCGGTCATCCGGATGCACATGCACCCGCACTTCCTGATGCCGCCCCGGCAGTTGTGCAAGGGTCTGATGCAAGACCTGTTCGATGCGCTCGGGGCGGGTCTCCAGCTCGGCGCCCAGCACCTTGCGGGCCAGAGCGACCGTCAGCGCCAGAAGTTCCGGCTCCAGCTGGTCGGCGGCTTCGGCCAACGGGTCGGTCAGACCGCCTGCCAGTGATTCCAGTTTGGCAACCGTCTCGCGCAGCTGCTTGTCCGCCTTTGCCCGAGCGGCCTTCTCGGCCTCCTGTCTGCCGACCTCGTGGCCTTCGGCATATCCCGCCTCGAACCCGTTCTGTCGCGCTTGCTCCTCGATCGCCTCGATCTCGGCGGCAGTTGGCAGCCTTCGCGCCGGACGCAGCCCTTCATCGCCAATCTCCGGCGGTTCCCAAACCGACGCGTCGGGGTCATGGACCCGCGCCTGGGCGCCGGGACGGGAGGTCACAACATCGCCTCGCTACCCTGTCCGCCGAGCACGATCTCGCCATTCTCGGCCAGACGGCGGGCCACCGCCAGGATCTCCTTCTGAGCGGCCTCGACCTCACTGACGCGGACCGGGCCCTTGGCCTCCAGGTCCTCACGCAGCATCTCGGCCGCACGCTTGGACATATTGCGGAAAATCTTGTCCTGGAGCTCATCTTCGGCGCCCTTCATCGCCAGCACCAGCGAATCTGTCGAGATCTCCCGTAGCAGGGTCTGGATGCCGCGATCGTCGATATCCACCAGGTTCTCGAAGACGAACATCTCTTCTTCGATACGCCCGCCAAGATCCGAATCGGACTCCTTGATGGATTCCATGATCTCGGCCTCGCGCGAGCCTTCCATCAGGTTCATGATGTTGGCCGCTGTGCGCACCCCGCCCAGCATAGAGGTCTTGCTGGCGGCATTCCCCGACAGCTGCCGATCCAGGATTTCATCCAGCTCCTGCAGCGCCTGAGGCTGGATGCCGTCCAGCGTCGCGATCCGCATCACGATGTCCGTCTGCACGCGGGTAGGCAGGTATTGCAGCGTGTCCGATGCCTGATCGGAATCCAGGTGCGACAGCACAATCGCGACGATCTGAGGGTGTTCGTTGCGCAGCATGTCGGCGATCGCGCGCGGGTCCAGCCACTTAAGGGCATCGATGCCCTTGGAATTGCGCCCCAGCAGGATCCGGTCGATAACGCCCGAGGCCTTCTCCCCAAGGGCATTCTCCAGCACGCTGCGCACGTACTCATCGGCGCCCACGCCAAGCGCCGTTTGTTCCTGCACATGCGTGGAAAAATCGTGCAGCGCGGAGTCCACATCCGCGCGCGAGATGCGGTCCATCGAGGCCATCGCAGTGCCGATCTTCTGCACCTCTTTGGGCCCCATATGGCGCATGACCTCGGCGGCGGCTTCCTCGCCGAGACTCATCATGAACACCGCGGCGCGTTCCGCGCCATCGAGCTTTTTGGGTTGCTTGTCAACGGCCATCGTCACCCAACCAGGTCTTCATTACCTGTGCCACGCGCTTCGGATCCTCGCGCACCATCTCGCGTACCGCCTCGAGATCCATCTCCTGCTGATCCGGCCCCTTGGGACCCGTCAGTGCGGCCACGGCCGACTGCGACCCCGCCGGCGCACCGGCACTATCGTCGTCCGACTCGTCCGTCAACGCCCTTTGCTGGTCGGCCCGCCGATCACGCGGCGGGCTCGCCATCAGCTGCTTGAGCGCCGGGCGCACCACCGTCAGCAGCAGGATCAGTGCCAGCAACAGGCCTGCGCCGATCTTGACCATCTCGAGGAACCACGACTGAGACCAGAACGGCACCTCGTCTTCGATCATCTCCTCCGCCGGGGCCTCAAAGGGCGCCGTCACGACGTTCAGCGTATCGCCTCGGGCCTCCGAGAATCCAACCGCTTCCCGCACCAGCGCTTCGATCCGTTCCAGCTCCTCCGCATCGCGCGCCACGCTCTCGGTGGCGCCGTCCTCGCCCACCTGCTCACGGAAGTCCACCACCACCGCGGTGGACACCCGCCGGATCCCGCCCGGCGCCTCGCGGATATGGTTGATGCGTCGATCGACCTCGTAGTTACGCGTAATGTTGGCGCTGCGGCTCGTCGGCAACGGGGCCGGGGCCACCTGGCCTTCCGGGTCTTCTACCGCCCCGCCCTCTGGCGGCTGATTCGTCAGGGCCCCGGGGACACCGGCGGGACCGCCGTCCATCCCGGTGCGCTCGTCTTCGCGCGTCTGCTCCGAGCGCAAGGCAATGGTTTCCGGATCGTAGAGCTCCTCCGTGCGTTCCACCTGCGAGAAATCGATATCGGCATTGACCTGGACGCGCACCTTGTCCGAGCCGACGATCGGCGCCAGCAGATCGTGGATGCGCTCTGCGTAGCGTTGCTCGACCTCGCGCGAGAAGGACAGGCGATCACTGCTCGCCATGCCACCGCGGTCGGCCCCGTCCTGCGTCAACAGACGGCCACGCTGATCGACCACCGTCACCCGCTCCGCCTCGAGCTCCGAGGTGCTGGAGGCCACCAGATGCACGATCGCGGCCACCTGCGAATCGGAAAGCGATCGACTTCCACGCAGATGAACGACCACCGAGGCACTGGCAGGCCGGCGATCGCGTACGAACACCGACTGCTCGGCCTGCGCAATATGCACGCGCGCCCGCTCGACCGCGTCCAGGGACGCAACGGTGCGCGCCAGCTCCCCCTCCATCGCACGATGAAAACGCGCCCCCTCGACCATACGGCTGGTACCCAGCCCAGTGTCTTCCTGCAGCAGCTCGAAGCCCACATCGCCCGAGCGCGGCAGGCCTTCCGATGCCAGCTGAAGACGCGCCTCGGCTACATCGCCCTGGGGTACCTTCACCTGTCCGGTCGTGGCATCCACCTGGTACGAAATTCCGGCCTGGGAGAGCGCCTGCACCACTTCTGCCGCTTCCTCGCTCTCCATGCGCGGAAACAGGGGCACATAGGTGGGCCGAAAGGCCCAGTACAGTACCGCCACGATCACCACGATCGCGCCGGCGAGCATCCCAAGAAGCGCAAGCTGGCGCCCCGCCGGCATGCCATTGAACTCGCGGATACCGCCCGTGATTACGGTCGGCAGGGATTGTGCGTTCTCGGCCATGAGTACTTATTCTCCGTGGGGTCCGCGCATCAGACCTGCATCCGCATGATTTCCTGATACGCATTCAGGAGCCGGTTGCGCACCTGGTTCGTGGCCTCGAACGCGATGCTCGACTTGTTCATCGCCACCATGACCTGGGGCAGGCTGACGTTCTCGTCGCCCAACTCGAAGCGAGTCTGCAGATCGGTCGCACTCTGCTGAACATCATTCACCCCGCGCAGCGAGTCGCGCAATACGTTCTGGAACTCCGCCCCGCCGACCTTGCCCGGCTGCTGTGCGGGATTGGTCCCCTCCACGCCCGAGCCCTGGGTCAGTTGGCGCATCTGGGCCAGCACGTTCTGTATCTGCATCTCGCTCATGATCCGATTCCCCTATTCACCATCCACGCCCACGGGCGCGTGTCTTTCCCTTCGCGCCAATGCCCGTGTGGCCGGTCGGCGTCGAAATAGCACGAAGCAAAGGCCATGCCAGTCAGCCCACTAGTGATTCGACGAAGGAACCGCGAAGCCCGATTTCCGCAACCGGGCAATCTTGTAACGCAATGTTCTGGGGCTGATTCCCAGACGTTCCGCCGCCTCCTTGCGCCGTCCGCCCGACTCGCGCAGGACATTGAGAATCACCCGACTCTCCTGTGTCTGCAGGGTCTGTTCCAGCATGGGCGTCGAGTTCTCGTCGACCGAGTCGCGGTCAGCGGGGGCTGAAGCGTCCGATGCCCGACACTCGTGCGTGCCCCAGGGCATCAGCATGTCCAGGTCCAGCCAGATGGCCTCGACACCGATGACGGGTCCGCGCGCCGCATCGTGCAGGGTCACCGCGCGTTCCATCACGTTGGCCAGCTCGCGCACATTGCCCGGCCAGTCGTGTTCGACCAGCCGCTTCCGGGCAGAGGCATCGAGATCCGTCAGGGCATTACCGCTCAATCGGCGCAGCAGGGCGCGCGCCAGCGGCACGATATCCTCCGGACGCTCGCGCAAGGGCGGGATCCAGACTGGAAAAACATTCAGGCGGTAGTAGAGGTCGTCGCGCAGCACCCCTTCCGCCAGTGCCTCGCGCAGGTCGCGGTTCGACGTCGCGATCACCCGCACGTCCACGCGGCGGGCCTGCCGGCCTCCCAGTGGCTCCACCTCGCGTTCCTGCAGTACCCGCAGCAGCTTGGCCTGCAGGTTCACCGGGATCTCCGTGACCTCGTCGAGCAGCAGCGTCCCGCCATGGGCCTGGGCGAATTTACCGGGCCGCGCCTCCAGCGCCCCGGTAAACGCCCCCTTCGCATGCCCGAACAACAGGGCCTCCAGCATGGTCTCCGGAAGCGCCGCGCAGTTGACCGCCTCGAACGGGCCGTTCGCACGTGGTGAGCGGGCATGCACCTGGCGGGCCAGAACCTCCTTGCCAACGCCTGATTCGCCGGTGACGAATACCGTCGCGGGGCTCGCCGCAATCCGCGAGACAAAGGCGTCCAGCAACTGCATCGAGGCGCTTTGCGCCACCATCCGCGGCACCACGATGCTGGGCGATGGCTTGGCCACCGAACGCAGCCAGTCAGCCATGGCCTCGGCCATGTCAGGCAGGGCGAAATGCGCAGCCAATCCTTCGCGCAAGGCCCCGATCTCTTCGTCCCGCGTGGCCTCTTGCCCGACTGCCGCGACCGGTATCCGCGCACCCAGCTCGGCCCAGTTGCCCGGTGCGCCACTACGGGCCACAAGCACCGCACAAGGGCGATGCGTCTCCAGTGCGACCGGTAGCGCCTCGCCCCGACAGGATTCCAGCCGCACACGCGGGATCGTCGCCAATACACGGACCACCGCCTCGCGCAGCGCGGGTTCCGCATCGACTAGGAGAATGGTCGCTCTGGACATAAACCGGTTCCTCGAAAGTTCAGGAGGCAACCAGCAAGAAGCAAGCCAGAAAAAATCAAATGAAGTAATACAGGGACTTCAGGAGGGATTCAGATGCCTGTCGTCAAATCCTCGTCGGACGTATCGATCTCGACGCGGCCCCCACCTGACGGCTTCCCGACGATGTGGGAGCAAGGGGCAGTAACCTCAGGCCTTGCCCAATCCGAACTTGCGCATACGCTCGACCAGGGTGGTGCGGCGCATGCCGAGCCGGCGCGCCGCACGCGCGACGACCTGCCCGGTTTCGTTCAGCGCCGTAACGATCATTTCGCGCTCCAGGTCATTCAGATAGCCCCGCAGGTCTACGCCTTCCGGGGGCAACCCCTCGCGGGCCAGGCCCAATGCCCCATTCGGCGCGCTGCCGGCCTGCCCATTCGCATCGCTCTGCGGTGGCATGGTCAGGTCTTCGATCCCCTCCGGACGGACCCGTGGGGGAAGCTGCCCGAGGTCCACTGGCAGATCCGGATACATAATGGCCAACTGCTCGAGCAGGTTCGCCAGTTCACGGATGTTGCCCTTCCACGGCAGCTGGCTCAGGTGAGCCATCACAGCCGGGGTCAAATGGGCCGGCGTCATGCCCTGCTCTCGCAACCGGTCCTCCAGCGCCGCCACCAGCGAGGGGATGTCGCTCGCGCGCTCGCGCAGAGGCGGTAGTTCGATCGGGAATACGTTGAGCCGGAAAAACAGATCCTGACGGAAACTGCCCTCGGTCACCGCGTCATCCAGATTGCGGTGCGTAGCGGCGATGATCCGTGCATTGGTGGAGATGGACTTGTTCGAACCGACACGTTCGAACACCCGCTCCTGCAGAACACGCAGCAGCTTGACCTGCATCGGCAACGGCATGTCCCCGATCTCGTCGAGGAACAGCGTCCCGTCACCGGCCAGTTCGAAGCGGCCGGTACGCGCGGTAAAGGCGCCCGTAAAGGCCCCCTTCTCGTGCCCGAACAGCTCGCTTTCGAGCAGATCCGCCGGGATCGCACCGCAGTTGACGGCGACGAAGGGCTTGTCCGCACGATCGGACGCCGCGTGGATCGCCCGCGCAATGACCTCTTTGCCGGACCCGGTCTCGCCCAGAATCAGCGCCGTGGCATCGGTACGGGCCACCTGTGCGACCAGGCGCTTGACCGCGAGCATCGTCGGATGCACACCCACCAGGCCCGGCATGTCGTCGTGACCGGGCTCGCGGCCGTACCGCAGCCACTGCAGGACCTGGCTGACCTGGGCAATCGACAACGGGTGCTCGACCACGCAACCCGAGTTCGGGGCGCTGATTTTCTCGCCATCGGTGGGCTGCACGACCACGGTCGTCTGACCGTTTAGCCCATCGAACAGGCGCTGGTCCAGCTCCGCGGCCGGGCCGCACCACCATACCGCGGCGGCATCGGAACCCTGGTCGATCAGGGCTTCGGCGGATTCATGGGATTCGGTCTCACAACCAAGACAGGACAGAATCGCCTGCGTGTCGCGGGCAGCGCCTGGTTCACCGGTGAGAGCAATCCGTAGTTCCTGGCTGCGTCCATTCAGATCCGTCATACCGGCCACCGCTCGTAGACTGAGTTGACTCATGCAGGGTCCGAAGCCGACCCATACAAAGGTGTGATGAGCGTCTCAGTATCCGGCTAGTTGTGATCGGCGTCAACTTTCTGTCGTTTGTCGGCAATCTCGCGCCGATGCAGCCGAAAAATCCAGCGTCCAAGGGCCTCTCTGAGGGTGTCTTCCATGCCAGCCCACCGCATCAGCTGTACGTCTCCGGTGGTTGTCGGACTCTCGACACCCAGTACGCAAGGCTGCGGCAGCAGCCGGCTGAGGTAGATCTCCAGCCGATCACAGTCCTCGGGTACGGTGCCCGCCGGCAATACAATCCCGTGGCGTGACAACGTGGCCTCCACGGGTGCTGGACGGGCCGGGTGCAGCGATTCGGCCACCAGATGCAGCAGCAGGTCGAGCTTGTGTTCCAGGCGCTGGATCTCGGGTGCGCTCTCGTCCTCGTGCGGGATCGAGCGCGGGTGAGTGTCGTCGAACAGATCCAGGCTTTCGATCAGACGCTGTGCGAGCCCCGGATCCGTCAAGGCGCGCTCGGATGGGCCGACCGCCAGTGCACTGCTCACTCGCAGATCATCCCCCAGGTACTCGCTCCATTCGCTCGCCGTCATCGGACCTCCTGGTTACCGGCGGGGTGCGTTCCCGCCACTTGCGCGGCTTGTACAGACGCTTATAGACGATCAGCCCACAAACACACGCGCATTGCGGAACAACCGCATCCAGGGGCCATCTTCGCCCCAGTCCTGCGGGTGCCAGCTGTGCTGCACGGTGCGGAACACCCGTTCCGGGTGCGGCATCATGATCGTGGCACGGCCATCCTGCGAAGTGAAACCGGTGGCGCCGCCCGGGGAGCCGTTGGGATTCGCCGGGTAGAGGGTGGCCGGTGTGTCGTCGGCCTCAACGTAGCGCAGCGCCGCCTGATCGTGTACCGGGACTTCGTCCCGGTACTGCACGCGGCCCTCCCCGTGCGAGACCACGACGGGCAGCAGAGACCCGCCCATACCGTCCAGCAGGACCGAGGGTCCCGGCTCCACCCGAACGAGTGACAACCGGGCCTCGAACTGCTCCGAGCGATTGCGCACAAAGCGCGGCCAGTGATCCGCCCCGGGGATCAGCGGGGCCAGATGAGACAACATCTGGCAGCCATTACAAACCCCGAGCGTAAAGCTGTCGGTGCGGTCGAAAAAGGCCTGAAACTGATCGCGCAGCGCCGCATGGTTCAGGATGGTCTGGGCCCAGCCGCCCCCGGCCCCGAGCACGTCCCCGTAGGAAAAGCCGCCGCAGACGGCGAGGCCCTGCATCTCGTCCAGTGCTCGTCGACCCGAGAGTAGGTCCGTCATGTGGACATCCACCGGCTGAAAGCCCGCGCGCTCGAACGCCGCCGCCATCTCCAGCTGGCCGTTCACCCCCTGCTCGCGCAGAATCGCCACGCGCGGCCGCTCACCGGTCGCGATCATGGGCGCGGCGATATCCTCGGCCGGGTCGAAACCAAGGCGTGCTGTCAGGCCGCCATCTTCGTCTACGCGAGAGAATTCCTCGTCGGCGCATTCCGGATCGTCGCGCAGCCGCTGCATCGCGGCCGAGGTGGCCTGCCACACGCCCTGCAACTGCGCCCGCGTCGTCTCCAGCAAATCCTTCGGTCCCTGGCGTACGAGGACGCGGTCATCCACGCGCACGGTCGCAACGCGGTGCAGGTGCGCGCCCAGGCCCACGGCGTTCAGCCCGTCACGTAGCGCCGCCTCGGCCCCCGGGGCCAGCTGCACGACTGCGCCCAGCTCCTCGTTGAACAGCCACTCCTGAGCGCGGTGGTCGTCGGGCACCGTGACCTCCAGCCCGCAACGACCGGCGAAGGCCATCTCCGCAAGTGTCGTGAACAGGCCGCCATCGGAGCGATCGTGGTAGGCGGCCAGCAAATCCTTGCGGCGTAGCCCCGTGATCACATCAAAGAAACCACGCAGGCGCGCCACATCGACCAGATCCGGTGCCTCGCGCCCGATATGCCCCCAGGCCTGGGCCAGCGCCGAACCGCCCATGCGGGTGTTCCCCTCGCCCAGATCAATGAGCCACAGGGTCGAATCCGCGCTTGGATTCAGCTCGGGCGTCACGCTGCGCCGGACATCGGCGACCGGGGCAAAGCCCGAGACAATCAGCGAGACCGGGGAGTACATGTCGCGCGCCTCGCCATCGGCGGTCTCCCAGACCGTACGCATCGACAGCGAATCCTTGCCCACCGGAATGGAGATACCCAGCCCCGGGCAAACGTCCTCGGCCACCGCGCGCACCGTATCGAACAGGTTCGCGTCCTCCCCGGGCACGCCGGCGGCCGCCATCCAGTTGGCCGACAGCCGAATCATCTCGGTACTGTCGATATCCGCGGCGGCCATGTTGGTCACGACCTCGCCGATCGCCATACGCCCCGAGGCCGGGCCGGAGAGCACCGCCAGCGGCGTGCGCTCACCCATCGCCATTGCCTCGCCGGTATAGCCCTCGAAGTCGGTCAGCGTCACGGCGCAATCGGCGACCGGCACCTGCCACGGGCCGACCATCTGATCGCGCGCGACCAGCCCGCCCACGCTGCGATCACCGATCGTGATCAGGAAGTGCTTGGCCGCCACCGCCGGCACCTGCAGCACGCGACGCACCGCCTCATCCAGCGGGCAAGCCCCCGCGTCAAAGTCAGTGGCCGGCGGTGCCGTACGACGGTCCTCGCGCGTCATGCGCGGCGTCTTGCCGAGCAGCATGCCCATCGGCATGTCCACGGGCGGCTCGTGGAACAGCCGGTCCTCGACCTTCAGGTGCCCTTCCTCGGTCGCACGCCCCACCACCGCGAACGGTGCCCGCTCGCGCTCGGCCAGCATGCGGAAGGTCGCCAGGCGCGCGTCGTCCACGGCCAGCACGTAGCGTTCCTGCGCCTCGTTGCACCACAGCTCCATTGGCGACAGGCCCGGCTCGGCGGTCGGGACCTCCCGCAGCTCGATCACGCCGCCCCGACCGGCATCGTCGAGGATTTCGGGAATCGCATTGGACAGGCCGCCCGCACCCACGTCATGGATCGACCGGATCGGATTCTGCGTCCCCAGCGCGGTGCAGCGGTCGATCACCTCCTGGCAACGCCGCTCCATCTCCGGGTTGCCACGCTGCACCGAGGCGAAATCGAGCTGCTCCGCACTGGCGCCACTCGCCATCGACGAGGCCGCCCCGCCGCCCAGGCCGATCAGCATCGCGGGGCCACCCAGCACCACGATCGGCGTACCCGGGGGCACGTCCTGCTTGTGCACGTGTTCGCCCCGGATCGATCCCAGCCCGCCGGCCAGCATGATCGGCTTGTGGTAGCCGTACAGCGCCCCGCTGCCATCCGAGCGCGGCAGGGCCATCTCGAAGGTGCGGAAGTATCCGGCCAGCGCGGGGCGGCCGAACTCGTTGTTGAATGCAGCGGCGCCGATCGGGCCATCCAGCATGATCTGGCGCGCGCTCTCGATGCGCTGCGGCCGGCCGAAATCATGCTCCCACGGCTGTGGCAGCTCCGGGATCTGTAGATTGGACACGGTAAAGCCGGTCAACCCTGCCTTGGGCTTCGAGCCCTGGCCGGTGGCCCCCTCGTCGCGGATCTCGCCCCCCGAGCCCGTGGCAGCCCCCGGGAACGGCGAGATCGCGGTCGGGTGGTTGTGGGTTTCCACCTTCATCAGGATCGGCAGATCCAGTGATTCGCGCTGATACTCGCCGGTGACTGCGTCCGGCATCAGACGGATACCCGCATGCCCGGCGATCACCGAGGCATTGTCGCTGTAGGCCGACAGAACGCGTTCCGGGTGCTTCTGGTGGGTACTGCGGATCATCCCGAACAGCGTGCGGTCATCCGCCTCGCCATCCAGGATCCAGGCGGCATTGAAGATCTTGTGGCGGCAGTGTTCGGAGTTGGCCTGGGCGAACATCATCAGCTCGGCATCGGTGGGCGCACGCCCGAGCGCCGCATAGCCCTCCGCCAGATATTCGATCTCGTCCGGCGACAGCGCGAGCCCCAGATCGACATTGGCGGCTTCCAGCGCCCGGCGCGGGTCGTCGCCCAGCTCGACACGACCCAGCGAGCGCGGCGTCTCGGACTGGAACAGCCGCGCCGCCTCCGCCGGATCCTCGATCACGGTCTCGGTCATCCGATCGTGCAGGACATCGCCCAGCGCCTCGAGGGCCGCGCCTTTGGCCCCCTGCCCGCCAATCTGCCAGTGAATGCCGCGCTCGATCCGCCCGACAGCCTCCTCGAGACCGGCGTGGTGGGCGATCTCGGTGGCCTTGGACGACCACGGGCTGATCGTGCCAAAACGCGGAATCACCACCAGTTCGCGCTGAATCTCGAAGTCTGGCTCGCGCCAGGCTTCGCCCTCGCGCAGCAGGCGGTCCAGGATCGCGTCTTCTTCCGTCGTCAGGCGGCGTCGAGGTTCGATGAAGTAGACAAAACGCGCCGTCAGTGGGCCTGCGTCAGGGACACTCGCCCGCAGGCCGGCTTCCAGTGCCCGCAACCGAAATGGCGAGACGGCGATACCCCCTTCCACAAACCGCATTGCGCTTCCTCAATACCCGGAGATGACAAAGGCTGCGCATTGTACCGGACCCGGCGCCGGGCCGGGACCGCCGCTCGCCTGCTGGGTCACTCTCCGTGGACCGTCACAGTCAGCGTGCGGGTGTGCGCGGCGTAGCGGTGCTCCCACAGAAACAGGCCCTGCCAGGTACCCAGGATCAGCCGGCCGCGCCCGACCGGCACGGTCAGGTCGTTGTGGGTCAGCATGGCGCGAGCGTGGGCGGCCATGTCGTCGTCGCCTTCCATGTCGTGCCGGTATGCGGGATCGCCGTCCGGTGCCATGCGTGCGATCAGGGTTTCCAGGTCATGCCGCACATCAGGATCGGCGTTCTCGGTCACCAGCAACGAGGCGCTGGTGTGGTGCTGGAAGACGTGACAGGTGCCGGTCGTGATGCCGCTGGCGCGAACGATCTCCTCGATCTGACGCGTGATGTTGAGGGTCCCGCGCCCCTCGGTTCGTACGCGGAGGGTTTCCTGATGAATGGCCATGCCTTGCTCCCCAACAAAAAAGCGCCCGAAGGCGCTTGATTGGACTGGCTAATGTGGTGGAGGCGGCGGGAATCGAACCCGCGTCCGCAGGCCCTCCGCCTTCGGCTCTACATGCTTATCCCGTCTTTGAGTTTAACCAGACGCTACCCGACAGGCAGGGACAACGGCTGGCGATCCCGGTTGAGTTTTAATGGATCCACGCCGGGCGCGCTTCACCACGAGCTTGTGAGAGTCGACGCCCGATACTGGACGCACAAGCACGGCTCCAGTCGGACGGCATCTACCGGTTTTTAAGCGGCGAGTGCGTAGTTGTCGTCGTTGGCAACTATTTTTTTGCAGTGATTTTTACGAGGCTCACCACATCCTCGGCATGCACCTAAGGTTTCGCGACCCGCGTCGAATCCAAGTCGCCCCCTTGTAGTACACAGACAGTCTAGCGCGCCCGGGGTTCCGCGGCCAGTTGAACATGCACCGTCACCTCCTCCCGGTCGTGATACAGCTGCCGGGCCTTGATGTCATGGGCAAGCCCCGCCGCATCCAGCCGCTCACCCAGATGCGCCAGGCAGTCCCGCACGGTTTGCCAGCGTTTCTTCATCGGTAGTTTCAGGTTGAACACCGCCTCGCGGCACCACTGCCGTTCCAGCCAGTCCCCCATGCGTGCGGCGACACGCGCCGGCTTGTCCACGATGTCGCAGACCAGCCAGGTCACGGGGTTGGGTGGCTCCCAGACAAAGGCATCCTCGCGGTGATGTTCCACCTGGGTCGTCGCCATCAGGCGCTCGTCCATCGGACCGTTATCCACTGCATGCACGTGCATCCCGCGCCGCACCAGCTGCCAGGTCCAGCCGCCCGGAGCGGCCCCCAGGTCCACAGCCTGCATGCCCTCGGCCAGTCGTTCCGGCCATTGCTCCGCCGGGATAAATGTGTGCCAGGCCTCCTCCAGCTTCAGCGCGGACCGACTGGGCGCGTCGGACGCCGCCCGCAGGCGCGGCTTGCCCTCCAGCCACTCACTGCGTTCTCCCGGCCGGGAGAATGCAATCTGTACCCGGTCACCCGCGGACCAGAACAGATGCGCCCGCAAGCCCGCCGCATCCTCCACCAGCAGGCCGCGTTTGCGCAGCACGGCCTGCAAGGGTCGATCCAGCGCGCGCGCCAGCCGGACCAGCGACTGGCCCTCGTTGGTGTCCGGACATTCGTGCCACACCGAGTCGAAACCGATCCCCGTCAACTGAAGCTGGTCCAGGATTGGGGTGACCCGATCGTCCCGACTCAGGCGTTCCAGTGGGTGCAGCGCTAACAGGCGCTGGCGGGCAAAAATCAATTCATCCAGCGGCAGTGCCGCGGCCAGCCCCACCAGATCGCCATCCGCCGGGACAAAGCGTACAAAACCGGTATCGGGCTTCGCACGCGGATAGGCGGCCATGCCCTTCTCCGCTGCCCGCTCCGTCAACTCGGCAATCAGGTCGGGCTCGAAGCCCGGGCGGCAGTAAAACAGCAGTTCGGACGCCGTCGCCTCGATCGCCTCCATGTCCCCTCCATGAAAAAAAGCCGCCGCACCCGAGAGGGGTGAGGCGGCTTTGAGGGTACCCGGACCGAACATCCGGGTCACCAATCCACGGTCGGGATCAGACCTCCAGGCCCGGATCGCCTTCGACGTTCTTCAGCTTCGGCAGATAGGGCTTGCTGACCTCGACCGTACCCTTCTCGCGCAGGTAGTCCGCGACCAGTTCCCAGACCGGCTCGGAATCCAGCGGCTCGTGCACGTTCGCCCAGCCGGCCACGACATAGTTCTTGTCCATGTCGATCGGCTCGCCGTTGATCTCCAGGTCGCTGATACGCGAACCCATCGACTCGTGCGGATCAATCGTGTACTTGATCCCGCCGGTACGGACCATGTCGCCACCGCGGTGGTGATACGGGTTGGCGTTGAAGATCGAGTTGGCGACGTCTTCCAGCGTGTTCTTCAGCTGTTCGCCGGTCATCTCGTTACGCTGGACCTCGGAGTACGTGGTCACGGTCTGGCTCATCACCTCCTCGAAGGTGATCGGCTGACCCGGCAGCACGCTGACACCCCAGCGGAAGCCCGGGGACAGCGCGACCTCGGCATCCAGCTTCTCGCGCAGCGCATCCAGGATGACTTCGTCGAAGGTGCCGTTGAAGTTGCCTCGGCGGTACAGCACACCGTCGGTCACCGCGAGCTCTTCGCTCAGCTTGTCCTGGTAGGGCTCGTGAACCTTCTTCACGTGCTCTTCCATCTCCGGATCGGCATCCAGCAGGTTGGAGAACACCGGCAGCATGTGGAACTTGTAGTCGCGCACGCCGCTCTCGCCGACATCCAGGTCCAGCAGGCCAAGGAACTTGCCGTTCGAACCGGCGTTGGTCACCAGCGTGATGTCGCCACCGGCGTTTTCGATCTCGACCGCACCCGGGATCGGGTCGTGGGTATGACCACCCATGATCACGTCCACGCCTTCCAGGTTACGGGCCATTTCCATGTCCGTGACCATGCCGTTGTGCGACAGGATCGCGACCACCTTCGCGCCCTTTTCGCGGCACTCGTTGATCATGCGCTGCATGTTTTCGTCGCGGATACCGAAGCTCCAGTCCGGGAACATGTAGCTCGGGTTGGCCACCGAGGTGTACGGGAAGGCCTGACCAATCACCGCCACCGGCACGCCGTTCATCTCGCGAATGGTGTAGGGCTCGAACACCGGGTCGCCCCAGTCGCGGTCCTCGATGTTTTGCGCCAGAAAGTCGATGCCGTTCGGCTTGAAGTCGTTCTCGACGATCTCCATCACGCGGTCGTCACCGAAGGTGAACTCCCAGTGGCCCACCATAATGTCGATGCCCAGCAGCTTCTGCGCGTCGACCATGTCCTGACCGTCGTCCCACAGGGACACCGCAGAACCGTGCCAGGTGTCGCCGCCGTCCAGCAGCAGCGCGTCCGGCCGGTCGGCGCGCAGCTTCTTGACCAGCGTGGACAGGTGCGCAAACCCACCCATGCGGCCGTATTTTTCCGCCGCGTCGGCGTAATCCAGGTGCGTGACCGCGTGCGCCATCGGCGTACCGGGCTTGATATCGAACCACTCGAGCAGCTCATTGCCCACCAGCACCGGCGGCTTGCCCTTCATGTCGCCCACGCCAATGTTCACGTTCGGCTCGCGGAAGTAGATCGGCTTCAGCTGCGCGTGGCAGTCGGTGTAGTGCAGGAACGAGACATTGCCGAACTTCGGGATGTCGTACATCTCGCTGCTCAGGGGCTTCCACGACCCCTTCTCGCCGGCCCAGGCATTCATCGAGAAGCCGGCGGCGCTCGCCACGGCCATGGCTTGCAGAAATTCTCTCCGAGTCAGATTCATTGACTGGCTCCTATTGGTGGTTTGAATTGGATAAATCGCAATTTCTAGCTGGACCTGTTCCGGTCCTCTTCCCGGTTATTCCCGACGTGCTGAGGCCAATTTTGTTCCATCGGCCTGGTCGTTATCGGGTGCGCAGCCTACCGGAGTTAGTGCGAGTTCGCGCGGGATCGAATGAAATTCGAACCCGTTCCAATCCGATCTGCGCCGACAAAAAAATGCTCCGGGAGCCTGCCAGAGCCACAACGCAGGTCACAAAAAAGGCCTGTCACCCTGGGGGTAACAGGCCAAGACGCGACATACACCGCCGGAGGAATCGATACGGGGGCACGGCGCCAACAGCGCTGATCCTTGTGCCTTCGCCGATCGACCCATGCCCGGCAGCTACAGTCTATGAACCTCAAACCCGGCGGGGATTGATTCAGATCAACTATCCCGCGGGGTTCGGGGTCACGCCCGCTTATCGTGATCCACGCGGCCTAGGCCGCGTACTTGCCCTCCGCGGCCAGACCATTGTCGCGGGCGCGCTCGTACACGGTCTTCTGCGCGCTCTCGAAATTCGCCTGCATGTTCTCGCCCCACAGCTTCATCGCGGCCTGCTGCATGCCACGGCCATAGGAAAACGAGAGCGGCCAGGGCGTGCCGCCAATGCGGTTCATCGCGTCCAGGTGCGCGGTCGCATCCTCGTCACTTTGCCCGCCGGACAGGAACACGATACCCGGCAGGATCGCGGGCACTGCGGATGCCAGGCAGCGCAGCGTCGCATGGGCGACATCCTCCACGCCCACCTGCTCCGGGCAGTCCTTGCCGGGGATCACCATGCTGGCCTTCAGAATCGTGCCTTCCAGCAAGACGTGGTGCTCGTACAGCGCGTTGAACACCGCCCGCTGGGTCGCCTCGGTGACGCCATAGCAGGTCTCGATGTCGTGATCGCCGTCCATCAGCACCTCGGGCTCCACAATGGGCACCAGCCCCTGCTCCTGACAAAGCGCCGCATAGCGGGCCAGCGCATGGGCATTGGCCTCGATACAGGTGTCCGTTGGCATGGTCTCGCCGATCGTGATGACGGCGCGCCACTTGGCGAACTTCGCCCCCATCTTCGCGTATTCCTGCAAACGCTCGCGCAGCCCGTCCAGGCCCTCGGTAACCTTCTCGCCGGGGAAGCCCGCCAGGTCCTTGGCGCCGGTGTCCACCTTGATACCGGGCAGAATGCCCGCCTCGCGCATCACATCCGCGAATGGCTTGCCGTCGCGCGTGGACTGGCGCAGGGTTTCGTCGTACAGGATGGCGCCGGAGATGTATTCGTTCAGCTTCGGCGTGGTCAGCAGGAGCTCGCGGTAGGTCCGGCGATTCTCCTCGGTGTTCTCCACCCCCACGGCATTGAATCGCTTGCCGATCGTGCCGGTGGATTCGTCGATCGCGATGATGCCCTTTCCAGGGGCCACCATCGCCTCGGCGGTCTCGATCAATGTGTCGATTTTCATGCCTGCTCCTTGGGGTCGGTATGCCCGTATGGATTTCCGTTGGAGAGTAGTTCCCCACTCGGGGTTCTTCCATAGGGACTCCCAACGCCCGGGAGCAGTTCACAAACCGTCTCTGCCGCTAACGTGCCGGTGGCCTAGTTCAGCCACTCCTTGCGCACCACGAAGGTCTCCGCGATCAGGTCATGCAGCGCCTGGCGGCGGCGGGTAAAGGCCACCATCAGATAGCCGATCCCGAACAGCAGGCCCGAGAGAATCTCGGCTAGATAACGCCCCGTGGCCCGCATAAAGGTGATGCGCTCGCCGTGATAGTCGACCACGCGCAACCCCACCGCCATCTTCCCGACCGTTGCCTGGTAGCGCGAGCTGTGCATGCCGGCCCAGTACAGCCAGGCCACCAGGATATTGATCAGCATCCAGGCAATATCGGCCGCCATCAACTCGGGTTCCGGACCCTTGGGGGCCATCGTCTCCGGGCTGATCACCATCTGCGCCACGATCTGCGGCACCCCGATCACCACCATATCGATCAAGGTGGCCAGTACGCGCCGCCAGAAGCCCCCAAAGGCCGCGCGATCCTCCGGTGGGCCGCCCTGGGCGCGCGGCGATGCCCCCGCACCCGCCAGATCCGCGCCGCAGCCATTGCAGTAGCGCGCCTCGGGCGGGTTGTCCCGCCCGCATGCCTTACATTCCATGTAAACCCCTTTTCTTCCCTGACATTACAGCCCTACGGATGCACGACCGTGTTATGCCCGAACCGGATCTGCCAGCCGTGGTGATCGTCTCTTTCAAGCAGGAAGCTCATGCGCGTGTACAGCACGTCATCGCCACGATCCGGAAGCCCGGCCGGCATGGCCTCGATGTCCGAGACCCGCAGCACGGCCTCCGCGAATGCCAGGTCCTCGTTCAGCATTGCAATGTCCTGGACATCCACATCCAGCGAAGTCCCGGCGAAGGGTCCCTGAAACACCTCCGAATGCCGCTTGGCGTTGGTCTCGCGATCGTCAAAACGCATTCCGAACAGGTTGATCAGCCCCGCATCGTCCTGATAATCGCGCGCCCAGGCCTCGCCGTCACCCGCCTCCCAGGCGGCCTCTTTGGCCTCCAGGATGCGCTGGATCTCGCCCTCGTCGGCACCCGCTGTGGAGGCCAGAGCCACGAACGGCAAAACCGCGAGCGATAACATTTTCTTGGACATAAAACCTCCGGTGCACAACGTTGGACGAGCCCCCTGTTTACAGGAGTGGCTCCACCGGCGCCAGCCGCGTAATCCCGGACAGGAAGCGCCGCCAGATCCCTGCCTTTGGATCCGTGCGGTAGAGCGTGCCCTCGTCGTCCGTCCAGATCGGCCAGCCTTCGTCATCCAGCCGAACCTGATACGCCAGCTCCGGCCGGGTACTGTGCTCATACAGGTCCAGCAACTCCTGGACGATCGCCGGCTCGCGCAGGAACACGCCCAGCTCGGTGTTGGTGTAACGCGAGCGCGGGTCCAGATTGAACGAGCCGACGAACCCCTCCTCGCGATCAATGATCAGCGCCTTGGTATGCAGGCTCGCATGCGAGGAACCGACCCCCATCTCGCGATCCGCCGCTGCGCGCGGTGGCAGCGCCGTCGGGCGCAGTTCGTGCAGCTCCACTCCGGCCTGCAGCAACGCGGGACGTCGACGCGAGTAGCCGCTGTGGGTAAAGGCCACATCATTGGCCGCCAGGGAGTTCGTCAAGACACTCACGCGCACGCCCCGCTCGCGCATCCCGACCAACTGCGTCGTCCCGTCCCGCCCCGGCACAAAGTACGGCGAGATCATCAACAGCTCGAACTCCACCGCATCCAGCCGTCGTGCCACCGCCTCGGCCACACCCTCGCGGATGTGTTCGTGCCCCTTGGCCTTGCCGACGTCATCCACCACCAGCTTCGCCTGAGCCGTCCAGGTGTAGGCCCCGGCATCATCGATCGGCTGGGTCAGAGGCGCGCCATTCAGCGGCTCAAGCGTCAGCAGCGGATGCCCCTGGTGCTCGGCCAGCCAGGCGTCGAGGTTCTCCCGGTATCGTGCGAGCTTCTCCGGATCCTGCTCCACCCGGCGCATGCGCCGCAGATCGATCGCCGCGCGGCTGTTCCAGTACTCCACAAACGAATGGTCGACCTCCGTCGCCAGCGGGCCGACCATCACCAGATCCAGATCCGTAAAGTTGTAGTACGGGCTCACCTCGAAGTACTCGTCCCCGATATTGCGCCCGCCGATGATCGCCAGGTGCCCGTCCACCACCCAGGCCTTGTTGTGCATGCGGTGGTTCAGGTCGCTGCCACGAAAGACAAACTCCACCCCCGCACGCACCGCACCCCGGCGCGTACGGAACGGATTGAACACGCGAACCTCGATATTCGGATGCTGATTGACCGCCGCCAGCAGGTCATCACTGCCGCGCACATCCATGTCATCCAGCAACAGCGACACCGCCACGCCCCGGTCCGCCGCATCCAGCAGCTCCCCGAGCAGCGTGCGACCGGCCACGTCATCGCGCCAGATGTAGTACTGGATATGGATGCGTTCCTGCGCCTTGCGCGCACTCTGCACCCGCCACTGGAAGGCCTCCGCCCCGGTATCCAGCAGCCGGAACCCCGTCTGCCCTTCCTCGGCTGCTGGCAACGTATCCAGCCAGGTGGCCAGATCGCCCTGCACCGCCGGCGCCTGCGGGGCACGGTCCACCCGATCCGGTGCCGGCTGCATCGGCGTACAGGCCGCCAGAAGCGCCAGCAACAGCGCCGCCAGAACCAGCCGAAGCCACACGCGCGTATTCATCCGCAGATGTCCGGCACCCGCCCCCGACAAAGGACCCATACCGACAGCATGTACCGCCCGTGCGAACCTTTCCATGGCCCGTATCCCCAAACAAAAAAAGCGAGCCGGGATACCCTGGCTCGCTTTCTCAAAATACTGGTAGGCGCGATTGGACTCGAACCAACGACCCCCACCATGTCAAGGTGGTGCTCTAACCAGCTGAGCTACGCGCCTGTCGTCTTCGAGCCGCGTATTCTACCCGCTCCCCGCGCCCTGTCAAAGCCACTCGTAACGCATTGCCCGCCCAACGCGCTCACCACCCCCGACCGGGGCGAATAACGCCAGCGCCCGGCGCGGTAACGCCCCCTACATCGCCCCGGAGAGACACCACCCCCAGGGGGATACTTCAAGCCTCACCACAGTCTCATTCATCAGAAAACTCCTCACGGCTCGATGCACCGCACAACCCGCATTGATCCGACGCGCCCAAAGGGGGCTCGCCATGCACCCGAACCTGATTACGGTATTCGGCGGCACCGGTTTTCTCGGTAGCGCCACGGTGCACGAACTGCTTAACGCCGGGCACGCCGTGCGCATCGCCTCGCGCCACCCGACGCTACCCGCCACCCTGCAAGATCACCCCCGGCTGGAGCACTGCCGCGCCGACATCCGGGACGATGCCGAGGTCGCCCGTGCCGTGGAAGGCGCGTGGGGCGTCGTCAACGCCGTCAGCCTGTACGTGGAGCAACGCGACCTGCGCTTCACCACCATCCACGTCGAAGGCGCCGCCCGCCTCGCCCGCGAAGCCCAAAAGGCGAGTCTGGAGCGCGTCATCCAGATCTCCGGCATTGGCACCGACATCCGCTCGCCCTCGCCGTACATCCGCGCCAGAGCCGAAGGCGAAGCCGCCGTCCTCCGAGCATGCCCCAGCGCCATCATCGTGCGCCCCAGCGTGCTCTTCGGCCCGGGCGATGCCTTCGTGCGCAACCTCGCCAGCCTCGCCGCCCTGCCGGTAATCCCGCTGTTCGGTCGCGGCAACACCCGCCTGCAACCCGTACACGTCACCGACATCGCCCGCGCCAGCGCAAAACTGTGCGCCGACGAGCCGCCCACCCAACACACCTTCGAACTCGGCGGCGCGGACATCCTCACCTACCGCCAGATCGTGACCCTCGTCCTGACACAGCTGGGCCGCAAGCGCCCGATGCTGCCCATACCATTCACCGTCTGGCACGCCCTGGCCGCCGTGGCATCGCTACTCCCCAACCCACCCCTGACCCGCGATCAGCTCTACCTGATGCAGCAGGACAACATCGCCAACCCCACCCTCGGCTCCTTCCCCAACCTCGGCATCACACCCCACTCCTTCGAACAATCCCTGCCCGACTGCCTCCCACCCCACTAACCCCAACCGAACACATCAACCCCACCTCCCCACCTCCCCACCTCCCCCCGTAGGAGCCTGCTCGCAGGCGAAGCTCCTGCCCGTGGTCGGCTTTGACTGGGGCTTCGCCTGCAAGCAGGCTCCTACAATCTGTGCCCCACCCCACACCGTCATCCCGCCGCAGAGAAGAGCCCGGATGTGCCACCACAACCCGCACAGACAGGACAACCGCGATCGGAATCGGTAAGGTTTCCACAGAGCGAAAACGGACTTACGTCACATGAACGGACTCGCGGCCCGCCCGGCCCACGCCGAAGAATCCGGCCCCGCCCCCATTGCCGCGCCGGAGCAGGTCGAGGCCTTCCTCGACCGCTGGCGCGACACCGGCGGCTCCGAGCGCGCCAACTACCAGCTCTTCCTCACCGAGCTGTGCGCGCTGCTGGACCTGCCGCAGCCCGACCCGGCCAGCGACGACACCGCCGACAACGCCTACGTATTCGAACGCCGCGTCACCATCCGCAACCCGGACGGCAGCGAGAACCGCGGCTACATCGACCTCTACCGCCGCGGCTGCTTCGTGCTGGAGGCCAAGCAGACCGGCAAGGGACTGCACACCCAGGGCTGGGACAAGGCCATGCTCGCCGCGCAGAACCAGGCCGACCAGTACGTGCGCGCCCTGCCGGAAGACGAAGGCCGCCCGCCATTCATCGTCGTCACCGATGTCGGCCGCAGCCTCGAGCTCTACTCCGAGTTCTCCCGCTCCGGCGGCACCTACGTCCCGTACCCGGACCCGAGCCGCCACCGCATCCGCCTGGAAGACCTGCGCGACCCCGAGATCCAGCAGCGCCTGCACCACCTGTGGCTCGCGCCCGACCGGCTCGACGCCAGCAAGCACGCCGCCCGCGTCACCCGCGAGGTCAGCGCGCGCCTGGCCGAGCTCGCCAAATCCCTGGAACAGGGCGGCTACAACGTCGAGCGCGTCGCCCACTTCCTCAAGCGCTGCCTGTTCACCATGTTCAGCGAGGACGTCGAGCTCCTGCCCAAGGGCAGCTTCACCGCCCTGCTGGAACGCCTGCAGCAAAACCCCGAACACTTCCCCGACGCCATGCGCTCGCTATGGGAGACGATGAACACCGGCGGCTACGAAGGCCAGCTTATGCACAAGGTGCAGCGCTTCAACGGCGGCCTGTTCCAGAACATCGACCCCATCCCGCTCAACGCCGACCAGATCGGCCTCCTCATCCAGGCCGGCAAGGCCGACTGGCGCTTCGTCGAACCCGCCATCTTCGGCACCCTGCTGGAACGCGCGCTGGACCCGCGCGAACGCCACAAGCTCGGCGCCCACTACACCCCGCGCGCCTATGTGGAACGCCTGGTCATGCCCACGCTCATCGAGCCCCTGCGCGCCGAATGGAACACCGTGCAGGTCGCCGCCGAGGCCTGGCTGCAACAGAACAAGCCCGACAAGGCCCTGGACGAGCTGCACCGCTTCCACCACCGGCTGTGCGAAACGCGCGTGCTCGACCCCGCCTGCGGCTCCGGCAACTTCCTCTACGTCGCGCTGGAACACCTCAAGCGCCTCGAAGGCGAAGTGCTCAACCTCATCCGCGACCTGAGCGCCGGCCAGGCCACCTTCGACACCGAAGGCCTCACCGTCGACCCGCACCAGTTCCTCGGGCTGGAGATCAACCCGCGCGCCGCCGCCATCGCCGAAATCGTGCTGTGGATCGGCTACCTGCAATGGCACTACCGCCTGCACGGCCGCCTCAGCCTGCCCGAACCCATCCTGCGCGACTTCCACAACATCGAATGCCGCGACGCGCTGATCGACTTTGATGCCCGCGAACCCATGCGCGACGAGCACGGCGAACCCGTCACCATCTGGGATGGCATCACCTACAAGAAAAGCCCCGTCACCGGCGAACTCATCCCCGACGAGACCGGCCGCACCCCCGTCTACCACTACAGCAACCCCCGCCGCGCCGAATGGCCCGAAGCCGACTTTATCGTCGGCAACCCGCCGTTCATCGGCGCCTCCACCATGCGCCGCGCCCTGGGCGACGGCTACGTGGACGCCGTGCGCAAGGTCTTCAAGGGCATCGTCCCGGACTCCGCCGACTTCGTCATGTACTGGTGGCACATCGCCGCCGAGAAGGTGCGCAAGGGCGAGGCCCGGCGGTTCGGCTTCATCACCACCAACAGCCTGCGCCAGACCTTCAACCGCCGCGTGCTCGAACCGCATCTGAGCGACAGCAAGAAGCCCCTGTCGCTCGCCTTCGCCATTCCCGACCACCCCTGGGTGGACAGCGCCGACGGCGCCGCCGTGCGTATCGCCATGACTGTCGGCATACCCGGAGACCAGCCCGGCACCCTGCGGCATGTCGTCAACGAACGGGACGCCGGCGACGATGCTCGCACCGTGGAACTGAACCAACGCGCTGGCAAGTTATTTGCGGACCTGAGTTCTGGAGCGAACGTTTCCGGAGGCAAACCTCTGGATTCCAACCGAGACCTCAGTAATCGAGGCGTTTGCCTGTTCGGAAAAGGTTTCCTGATTAGCGACGAGAGTCAGCCAGGCTCACTGGGTGAGCCACCCCCGGGCGTACGTTGAGGCTACACAGTGAGCGGAGAGTGGCCTCATGGCGCAGAATCGGATTCAGTTTCAGCCGGGGATGTCGTTGCCGGCATTCATCGCCCAGTACGGCACCGAGGCCCAGTGCGAGGCGGCGCTGGAGCGGGCCCGATGGCCGGCCGGCTTCCGCTGCCCGCGTTGCGGGTGCCAAGCCCACTGCGTCCTGCACGGCAGCCCGCGCAAGAGGTTTCAGTGCAACGCCTGTCGGCATCAGGCCTCGCTGATCGCCGGCACCGTGATGCAGG
>NZ_KB822970.1:33621-108067 GCF_000364985.1 Thioalkalivibrio sp. HL-Eb18 | reverse complement strand
ATCGAGATTGTCGGTATCCGCGACACCCAGAAGACCACCGTCACGGGTGTCGAGATGTTCCGCAAGCTGCTGGACCAGGGCGAAGCGGGCGACAACGTGGGCATTCTGCTGCGTGGTACCAAGCGCGACGAAGTGCAGCGTGGTCAGGTGCTGTGCAAGCCGGGTTCGATTACGCCGCACACGCATTTCGAGGCTGAGGTGTACATTCTGGGCAAGGACGAGGGTGGTCGTCATACCCCGTTCTTCAATGGTTATCGCCCGCAGTTCTACTTCCGCACGACCGATGTGACGGGTTCGGTGGAGCTGCCGGAAGGCACCGAGATGGTGATGCCGGGTGACAACGTGAAGATGACCGTGTCGCTGATCAGCCCGATCGCGATGGAAGATGGTCTGCGCTTTGCGATTCGCGAAGGCGGCCGTACCGTCGGCGCCGGCGTCGTATCCAAGATTATTGAGTGAGTGAGATGGCAAACCAGCGTATCCGAATTCGCCTGAAGGCCTTTGATCATCGACTGATCGACCGTTCCGCGGCCGAGATCGTCGAGACCGCGAAGCGCACGGGCGCCCGCGTGAAGGGGCCAATCCCGCTCCCGACCAAGCGTGAGTCGTACACGGTCCTGATCTCGCCGCACGTCAACAAGGACGCGCGAGACCAGTACGAGCTGCGTACGCACAAGCGCTTGATGGACATCCTCGATCCGACCGACAAGACCGTGGATGCCCTGATGAAGCTGGATCTCGCCGCCGGCGTGAATGTTCAGATTCGACTTAACTAACTCGTAACTTTCTGCCATACTATTGGGCTTTCCGTGGCCCGGCGGGATTGTTCGCCGGGCCACGGCTTTAGGGCGCTTGCCAGCGCCGTTCGATACGGAAGGGGTTTTGCAATGGCCATTGGACTCATCGGTCGCAAACTAGGCATGAGCCGCGTCTTCACTGACGACGGCGTCTCCGTGCCGGTGACTGTGCTGCAGGTGGACAACAATCGCGTGGTCCAGATCAAGCGCAGCGAAGGCGACGGCTACAACGCGGTCCAGGTGACGGCCGGCGCACGCAAGGCGTCCCGGGTCAGCAAGCCCGAAGCAGGGCACTATGCGGCGGCCTCGGTCGAGCCTGGGCGCGGTCTCTGGGAATTCCGTGTTGAGGCGGATGAGCTCGAGGGCCTGGCCCCGGGTGACGCCATCACGGTCGATCGCTTTGAGGAAGGTCAGGTCGTTGACGTGACCTCTCAGAGCAAGGGCAAGGGTTTCCAGGGTGCGGTCAAGCGTCATAACTTCCGCACGCAAGACGCGACCCACGGTAACTCGCTGGCGCACCGCGCCCCGGGTTCGATCGGGCAGAACCAGAGCCCGGGTCGTGTGTTCAAGGGCAAGAAGATGGCGGGCCACATGGGCGCCGAGCGCAAGACGATCCAGAACCTGAAGGTTGTTCGGGTGGATGCGGATCGCAGCCTCGTGCTGATCCAGGGCGCGGTGCCGGGTGCGCCCAGCACTGACGTGATGATTCGTCCGGCCGTCAAGGCGAAGGGTTGAAGACAATGCAAGTAACGACAGCCGATACCGGTGCCAGCGTGGAGTTGTCGCCCGTGTGCTTCGAGCGCGACTTCAACGAGTCGCTGGTCCACCAGAGCGTGGTCGCGTTCCTCGCGGGGCAGCGCCAGGGAACCCGTGCGCAGAAGACGCGCTCCGACGTGAGCGGCGGTGGTGCGAAGCCGTTTCGCCAGAAAGGTACGGGCCGCGCCCGGGCCGGTACGATCCGCAGTCCGCTGTGGACCGGTGGCGGGAAGGTTTTCGCCGCGCGCACCCGGGACTTTTCGCAGAAGCTGAACAAGAAAATGTATCGCGCCGCGATGGCCTCGATCCTCTCCGAGCTGGTCCGTCAGGAGCGGCTGAAGGTGGTGGCTGACTTCGCGGTGGCATCGGGCAAGACCCGCGACGGCGTGGCCAAGCTCAAGGAGCTGGGTCTCGCGAAGGGGCTGGTCGTTCTCGCCGAGGCCGATGACATGACCGCTCGTGCGCTGGGTAACGTCCCGCACATCGACGTCGTCGACGTGGCCGGCATCAACCCGGCCAACCTGGTCGGCGCGGAGACGGTCGTGATGACCGAGGCGGCGATCCGCAAGGTTGAGGAGTGGCTGGCATGAATGCGCGTCTGATGCAGGTAATTCAGGGCCCGGTGGTTTCCGAGAAATCCACCATGGCCGGCGAAGTCGGTCAGTACGTCTTCCGCGTGCTGCCTGATGCGAGCAAAGAAGAGATCAAGGCGGCGGTCGAGCATCTGTTCCAGGTGCGGGTCGAGAATGTCCGCACCCTGAACCAGCAGGGCAAGAAGAAGCGCTTTGGCCGCCTCTTCGGGCGCCGCAATCACTGGAAGAAGGCCTATGTCGCGCTGGCCGAAGGCGAGAGCATCGACATGGGTGAAGGAGACCAGGTCTAGTCATGGCGATTATCAAGACGAATCCGACTTCGGCCGGTCGTCGTCACGCGGTACAGATCCGTGGCGACAACCTGTACAAGGGTGCGCCGCATGCCGCGCTGGTCGAGAAAAAGACCCGCACCGGCGGCCGTAACAATACGGGCCGTATTACGACGCGGCACGTGGGGGGCGGGCACAAGCAGCGTTACCGCGTGGTCGACTTCAAGCGCAACAAGGACAACGTGCCGGCGCGGGTCGAGCGTCTGGAGTATGATCCGAACCGCAGCGCCCACCTGGCCCTGTTGCTGTACGCCGACGGCGAGCGTCGCTACATCATCGCGCCGAAGGGTCTGAACCAGGGCGACCAGGTCGCGAGTGGAAACCAGGCCCCGATTCGCCCGGGCAACGCGATGCCGCTGCGCTCGATTCCGGTCGGTACCACGGTCCATTGTGTCGAGCTCAAGCCCGGCAAGGGCGCCCAGATGGTCCGGTCCGCCGGGACGTCCGCACAGGTCGTGGCCCGTGAAGGGCAGCACGCGACCCTGCGCCTGGGTTCGGGCGAGATGCGCCGCGTCCTGTCCGAGTGCCGCGCCGTGGTGGGCGAAGTCGGTCATTCCGAGCACAGCCTGAAGAAGTACGGCAAGGCCGGCGCGAAGCGCTGGAAGGGTGTTCGTCCGACTGTGCGTGGTACCGCCATGAACCCGGTCGACCACCCGCATGGTGGTGGCGAAGGCCGCAACTTCGGCCGTCATCCGGTGACCCCGTGGGGTCGTCCGACCAAGGGTTACAAGACCCGCAATAACAAGCGTACCGACGGCATGATCGTGCGTCGGCGTAAGAAGTAACGGAGTCCCAGCATGCCGCGTTCACTGAAGAAAGGCCCGTTCGTCGACCATCACCTGCGCAAGAAGGTGGAAGACGCGGTCGAGAAGAGCGATCGTCGACCGATCAAGACCTGGTCTCGGCGTTCGATGATCATCCCGCAAATGGTCGGGCTGACCATCGCCGTCCACAACGGCCGGCAGCACGTGCCTGTCCTCGTCAACGAGAACATGGTGGGCCACAAGCTGGGCGAATTTGCCTTGACGCGGACCTTCAAGGGTCATATCGCGAACAAGAAGTCGCGCTGAGGACGAACGATGGAAACGATTGCAAAACTGCGTTTCGCGCGGATCTCCCCGCAAAAGGCCCGCCTGGTCGCTGACCAGGTGCGGGGCCTGCGGGTCGAGGAGGCGCTCAACGAGCTCACGTTCAGCGCGAAGAAGCCGGCTGCCATTGTGAAGAAGGTGCTGGAGTCGGCGATCGCGAACGCGGAGAACAACGACGGCGCTGATATCGACGAGCTGCGCATCTCGCGCATCCAGGTCGATGAAGGGCCGGTGCTCAAGCGGATGCATGCGCGTGCCAAGGGCCGCGGTAACCGCATCCTCAAGCGTACCAGCCATATCGTCATCGGCGTCAGCGAGAAGGGAGCCTAAGCATGGGTCAGAAAGTACATCCGACCGGCATCCGCCTGGGCATCTCTCGCCCGTGGTCGGCCACCTGGTACGCCGACGGTCGCGAGTTTGGCGAAACGTTGAACAACGACATCAAGCTGCGCGAGTTTCTGCAGAAGAAACTGGCCCACGCGTCGGTAAGCCGCATCAGTATCTCGCGCCCGGCCAAGGCCGCGCACATTACGATTCAGACCGCGCGTCCCGGGATCGTGATTGGCAAGAAGGGCGAGGACATCGAGAAGCTGCGCCAGGATGTGGCACGCGAGACCGGGCTGGAGAAAGGAACGGTCAAGATCAACATCGAAGAGGTGCGCAAGCCCGAGATCGAGGCCCAGTTGGTCGCCGAAGGGATCGCCCAGCAGCTGGAACGCCGCATCATGTTCCGGCGTGCGATGAAGCGCGCCGTCGGGAACGCGATGCGCCTTGGGGCCCAGGGCATCAAGGTGCACGTGTCTGGCCGCCTGAACGGCGCCGAGATTGCGCGCTCCGAATGGTACCGCGAAGGCCGCGTGCCGCTGCATACCCTGCGAGCCGATATCGACTACGGGTTTGCGGAAGCGCGGACCACCTACGGGATCATTGGCGTGAAGGTGTGGATCTTCAAGGGCGAGGTCTTTGGCCTGGAGCCGACCGAAGGGACCCGTGCCGCCGCCAACGCGAGCTAGGACTGAAAGATCATGCTGCAGCCAAAAAGAACCAAGTTCCGCAAGCAGTTCAAGGGCCGTAACCGAGGCATGGCCTCGACCGGCGCCAAGGTCAGCTTCGGCGAATACGGCCTGCAGGCCGTCGAGCGGGGCCGCATTACGGCCCGCCAGATCGAGGCCGCGCGTCGCGCGATGGTCCGCCACATCAAGCGTGGCGGGAAGATCTGGATCCGGGTGTTCCCGGATGTGCCGGTGACCAAGAAGCCGCTTGAAGTCCGTATGGGTAAGGGTAAGGGCGGCGTCGAGTACTGGGTCTGCAAGGTGCAGCCTGGTCGCATGCTCTACGAAATGGAAGGTGTGCACGAGGACGTGGCGCGTGAGGCGATGCGTCTGGCGGCCGCCAAGTTGCCGGTGAAGACGGTGTTTACCCGTCGGCAGGTGATGTGATGAAAGCGAGCGAACTGAGAAAGAAATCCGACGACGAGCTCAACACCGAGCTCGAGGCGCTCTACAAGGAGCAGTTCGGGCTGCGCATGCAGAAGGCCGTCGGCCAGCTGGCGCGCCCCGATCGGGTGGGCAAGGTCCGGCGCGAGATCGCGCAGATCAAGACGCTGATGAACGAACGAAAGGCAGGCTAAGAAGATGACCGAGCAAGTCTCCAAAACCCAGCGATCCGTCGTTGGGCGCGTGATCAGCGACAAGATGGACAAGACCCGCACGGTCCTGGTCGAACGCCGCGTGCGTCATCCGCTGTATGGCAAGTTCATTCGGCGCAGCACCAAGCTGCACGTCCATGACGAGGAAAATGTCTCGCGCATGGGTGACCGGGTGCGTATCCGTGAGTGCCGGCCGATGTCCAAGCAGAAGCGCTTTGCCCTGATCGAAGTGGTCGGGCACGACGCGCTCTAATCGGCCGCTGGGAGAGAAGTCATGATTCAAATGCAGACCGTTCTCGAGGCCGCCGACAACAGCGGCGCCCGTCGCATCCAGTGCATTAAGGTGCTGGGTGGCTCGCACCGTCGCTATGCACGCGTGGGCGATGTGATCAAGGTGAGCGTCAAGGACGCCATCCCGCGAGGCAAAGTCAAGAAAGGCGACGTCTACAATGCGGTCGTCGTGCGCACCGCCGCGGGTGTTCGGCGCCCCGATGGTTCGATCATTCGTTTCGACCGCAATGCGGCGGTGCTGCTGAACAATCAGCATCAGCCGATCGGCACTCGTATCTTCGGGCCGGTGACGCGTGAACTGCGAGGGGAGAAGTACATGAAGATCATCTCCCTCGCCCCGGAAGTGCTGTGAGGTCGTCATGAATAAGATTCGCAAAGGCGACGACGTCGTCGTGATCGCAGGAAAGGACAAGGGCCGTCGCGGCACCATCATCAAGGTGCTGGAAGGCAAGGTCCTGGTCCAGAACATCAACATGGTGAAGAAGCATCAGAAGCCGAATCCGCAGCGCGGGATCGGTGGCGGGATCATCGAGAAGGAAATGCCGATCGATGTCTCCAATGTGATGCTCTTCAACCCGGCAACCGACAAGGGTGATCGCGTGTCGTTCAAGACCCTGGAAGACGGCCGCAAGGTGCGTGTCTTCCGATCGAACGGCGAGGTCGTGGACGCATAACGCGGACGGACGGTTTATGGAACGCTTGAGAGAAGAATACGAATCCAACGTGAAGCAGGCGCTGCAGAAGCAGTTCAGCTATGCCAACGTGATGGAGATCCCGCGTGTCACCAAGGTGACCCTGAATATGGGTCTGGGTGATGCAGTTGCGGACAAGAAGATCATTGAGCACGCGGTCAGTGACATGACGGCCATCGCCGGGCAGAAGCCCGTGGTGACGAAGGCCCGCAAGTCGATCGCCGGGTTCAAGATCCGTGACGGCTATCCGATCGGTTGCAAGGTGACCCTTCGTAGCCGGCAGATGTACGAGTTCCTCGATCGCCTGATCAACGTGGCGTTGCCGCGCGTGCGAGACTTCCGTGGTTTCAGTGCCAAGGCGTTCGATGGCCGTGGGAACTACTCCATGGGTATCAAGGAACAGATCATCTTTCCCGAGATTGATTATGACCGTGTCGACAAGATTCGCGGCATGGACATCACGATCACAACCAGCGCGAAGACGGACGAGGAAGCCAAGGCCCTGCTAGAAGCCTTCCGTTTCCCGTTCCGGAACTAAGAGGTAGGCGCACATGGCGAAGACATCGATGATCGAGCGCGAGAAAAAGCGCGCCCGTCTGGTCCAGAAATATGCCGCAAAGCGTGCGGAACTGAAGGCCATCCTGGTGGACGAAACCAAGTCCTCCGAGGAACGCCTGGCCGCGATGCATGCATTGCAGAAACTGCCGCGCGACTCCGCGGCGGTGCGACAGACCAACCGCTGTGGCGTCACCGGTCGCCCGAAAGGTTATTACCGTCGGTTCGGTCTTGGGCGGAACAAGCTGCGGGAGCACGCCATGAAGGGCGAAATCCCGGGCCTGCGCAAGTCGAGCTGGTAAGGAGACAGAAGCAATGATGACCGATCCGATTTCCGACATGCTGACCCGCGTGCGCAATGCGCAGCGCGCGAACAAGGAGCAGGTCGCGATCCCGTTCAGCAAGGCCAAGGAACGAATCCTCAAGGTGTTTGCCGACGAGGGCTATGTGGGCGACGTCCAGGTGGAGGGCGAGGCCGCGCAGAAGAAGCTGGTGGTGAAGCTGAAATATTTCGAGGGGCGTCCGGTCATCGAGAGCGTTGAACGGATCTCCCGCCCGGGCTTGCGGATCTACCGCGGCAAGGACGAGCTCCCGCGCATTAACCAGGGGCTCGGTGTCGCGGTGATTTCCACGCCGCAGGGTGTCATGAGTGATCGCGCAGCCCGGGCCGCCGGCCAGGGCGGCGAGGTCCTCTGCAAGATTTACTGAGGAATCAGCCATGTCGCGCATTGCAAACCTGCCGATCAAGCTGCCCAACGGCGTGGCCGTGGAGCAGGCGGACGGCGAGATCAAGGTCAAGGGCCCGAAGGGCGAGTTGCAGCTGAGCTGCCCCGAGGCCGTGACGGTCACGGTCGAAGACGGTGTCGTTCAGGTCAAGCCCAACGAGCACGCCAAGAACACGGCCCTGGCGGGCACGATCCGCGCCATCCTGGGCAACCATGTGCATGGCGTGAGCGAAGGCTTCGAGCGCAAGCTCGAGCTGGTGGGCGTCGGCTACCGCGCGCAGATGCAGGGCGCGAAGCTGAACCTGACGCTGGGCTATTCGCACCCGATCGAGTTTGAAGTGCCCGAAGGGGTCACGATCGAGACGCCCAGCGCGACCGAGGTCGTAGTGAAGGGGACGGATCGCCAGAAGGTGGGCCAGGTGGCTGCGAACATTCGCGCCTTCCGCCCGCCGGAGCCCTATAAGGGCAAGGGCGTGAAGTACAAAGACGAGCGCATTGTGCGTAAAGAAGCCAAGAAGAAGTAGGTAGGCACCAGTGGACAAGAAAGAGGCCAGACTTAAGAGGGCGCGTCGCGCGCGGTTCAAGATCCGCGAGCTGGGGGTGCATCGTCTCTGTATTCACCGGACGCCCCGCCACATGTATGCGCAGATCATTGCCCCTTCGGGCGACGCGGTCGTGGCTGCGGCCTCCACCGTCGAGAAGGAGATGAAAAGCGCCGGCAACACCGGGAACGCCGAGGCGGCGGCCCGCGTCGGCCAGGCGATCGCCGAGCGCGCAAAGAAAGCCGGAATCGAACAGGTCGCGTTCGACCGTGCGGGCTTTCGTTATCACGGACGGGTCAAGGCCCTGGCCGACGCCGCCCGTGAAAACGGCCTGCAGTTCTAGTCCATCGCGACCCACCGGAGAAGATAAATGGCACGTAATGATGTAAGCGAAGCCACCGACGGCCTGCAGGAAAAGCTGATCGGCGTGAACCGCGTGGCCAAAGTGGTCAAGGGCGGCCGTCAATTCCGTTTCGCGGCGTTGACGGTGGTTGGCGACGGCGAAGGTCGCGTTGGTTTCGGCTACGGCAAGGCCCGCGAGGTCCCGCAGGCGATCCAGAAGGCGATGCAGCAGGCGCGTCAGGAGATGCGCGAGGTCTCGCTGAAGGACGGCACGCTGCACTATGCGGTCAACGGCCGTCATGGTGCCGCCAAGGTGTACATGCAGCCGGCCTCCGAGGGTACGGGTGTCATCGCCGGTGGTGCGATGCGCGCGGTCCTCGAAGTGGCGGGTGTGCACAATGTGCTGGCCAAGTGTGTTGGCTCGCGCAATCCGATCAACGTCGTGCAGGCGACCATCGACGGGCTCACCAAAGTGAACTCGCCGGAACGTGTCGCTGCCAAGCGCGGCAAGTCTGTCGACGAAGTGACGAGCTAGTCATGAGCAAGCTGAAACTGACCCTGGTGCGCAGCACCGCCGGACGGCTGAAGAACCACAAGGCCTGTGTCCGCGGCCTCGGCCTGCGCAAGACCCACAGCACCTCTGTGATCGAGGCCACCCCCGAGAATCTCGGCATGGTCCGCAAGGTGTCGTACCTGCTGAAGGTAGAGGAAGTCTGACCTATGCGACTCAACGATATTTCCAGTCCCGCCGGCGCCCGCAAGCCGGGCAAGCGTGTGGGTCGTGGTATCGGCTCCGGTCTGGGCAAGACCGGCGGTCGTGGCCACAAGGGCCAGAAGTCCCGCTCGGGCGGTTTCACCAAGACCGGATTCGAGGGCGGCCAGATGCCGTTGCAGCGCCGTCTGCCCAAGGTGGGCTTTCGTTCGCGCAAGCAGCGCTATTCGGCCGAGGTGCGCCTGAGCGAACTGGCCAAGGTCGACGGCGAGATTACGCTGGAGAGCCTGAAGAAGGCCGGCGTGATTCCCGAGATTACCCAGACCGCGAAGATCTTTGCGTCCGGTGAAGTCACCCAGGCCTGCGTCGTCAAGGGCGTGGGCGTGACCAAGGGGGCCAAGGCAGCCATTGAGGCGGCCGGCGGGAGCGTCGAGGCCGAATAATGGCGCGTGGAGCGACAGCACGATCCGGTGGCGGGCTCACCGGCTTTACCGAGTTGCGTCAACGCCTGCTGTTCGTGCTGGGCGCTCTGGTCGTCTACCGCATCGGGACGTTCATTCCGGTGCCGGGGATCAACCCGGTCGCTGTATCGCAGTTCTTCGAACAGCAAAGCGGCACGATCCTGGACATGTTCAACATGTTTTCCGGGGGTGCGCTGGAGCGGCTGTCGATCTTCGCCCTCGGCGTGATGCCGTATATCTCGGCCGCGATCATTATGCAGTTGCTGGCCGCGACCGTGCCGGCGCTGCAACAGCTGAAGAAGGAAGGCGAGCAAGGCCGCCGCAAGATTACGCAATACACGCGCTACGGGACCGTCGCGCTCGCGCTGTTTCAGAGTATCGGGATCGGGATCGCGCTGAACGGGCAGACCATTCAGGGGATGCCGATGGCGCTGAACCCGGGGCCGATCTTTATCTTTACGGTCGTCGTGTCGCTGGTGACGGGGACGCTGTTCCTGATGTGGCTGGGCGAGCAGATCACCGAGCGCGGGATCGGCAACGGGATCTCGATCATTATCTTCGCCGGGATCGTGGCGGGACTTCCGGGTGCCATTGGCGGGACCCTGGAACTGGCGCGTACCGGTGAACTGGCAGCGGCGTTTGTGGTGATCCTGATCGTGCTGGCGCTGGCGGTGACCGCCTTCGTGGTGTTTGTCGAACGTGGGCAGCGGCGGGTCACGATCAACTACGCCAAGCGTCAGGTCGGGAGAAAGGTCGTCGGTGGCCAGTCTTCCCACCTGCCGCTGAAGCTGAATATGGCGGGCGTGATCCCGCCGATCTTTGCGTCGAGTATCATTCTGTTCCCCTCGACCCTGGGGCAATGGTTTGGACAGGCGGAAGGCATGGACTGGCTGCGCGAGCTGTCGACGACACTCGCGCCCGGTCAGCCGCTGTACGTGGGCTTCTACGCGGCGGCCATCATTTTCTTCTGTTTCTTCTATACCGCGCTGGTGTTCAATTCGCGCGATACGGCGGAAAACCTGAAGAAGCAGGGCGCCTTCATCCCGGGGATCCGGCCGGGCGTCCAGACGGAACGGTTTATCGACGGGGTCATGACCCGGTTGACCGCGGTGGGTGCGGTGTACATTACCGCCGTGTGTCTGCTTCCGGAGTTCCTGATCCTGTACTGGAACGTGCCCTTCTACTTTGGTGGGACGTCGCTGCTGATCATCGTGATCGTGGTGATGGACTTCATGGCCCAGTTGCAATCGCACCTGGTGTCGCACCAGTACGAAGGATTGATGAAAAAGGCGAATCTGAAGGGGTTCGGCGGGACCGGGATCCGCTAGACCATCCCGTTGGGAATCCGTTGAAGGAGAAAGACCATGAAGGTACGGGCATCCGTAAAGCCGATCTGCCGCAACTGCAAGGTGATCCGGCGTAATGGCGTGGTCCGCGTGATTTGCTCGGACAAGCGCCACAAGCAACGCCAGGGCTAAGGCTTGGCGTCACTGGTATTCATTGCTACTATAGCCGGCTTTGCCGGTTTCTGATGGAGATGTTGGATGGCTCGCGTCGCTGGAATCAATATTCCTGACCAGAAGCACACCGTGGTTGCGCTGACCGCGATCTATGGCATTGGCCCGACTCGGGCCCGCCAGATCTGCGAGGCCGCCGGTGTGCGTCCGGAAATCAAGGTGCGGGATCTGACCGATGCCGAAGTCGACGCTCTGCGTGCGCAGATCGATCGCATTCCGGTGGAAGGGGATCTGCGTCGCGAGATCAGCATGAACATCAAGCGGTTGATGGATCTGGGCTGCTATCGCGGGGTGCGTCATCGTCGCGGCCTGCCGCTGCGCGGCCAGCAGACGCAGACGAACGCCCGGACCCGCAAGGGCCCGCGTCGCCCGATTCGTAAGTAATCAGACTGGGATCACAGGTACATGGCACAAGCGCAGACCCGGACCAAGAAAAAGGTCCGCAAAAATATCGCCGAGGGCGTGGCACACGTGTACGCCACGTTCAACAATACGATCATCACCATCACCGATCGTCAGGGCAACACGATCAGCTGGGCGACCTCCGGTGGCTCCGGCTTCCGTGGCTCGCGCAAGTCGACCCCGTTCGCAGCCCAGGTGGCCGCGGAACGCGCCGGTTCGGCTGCGGCCGAGCACGGCGTGAAAAATCTCGACGTGATGGTGCGCGGTCCGGGGCCGGGTCGCGAGTCGGCGGTACGTGCGCTGAACAATGCGGGGTTCAAGATCACCAACATCAGTGATGTGACCCCGATCCCCCACAACGGCTGCCGGCCGCCCAAGAAACGCCGCGTTTAAGGCTGGAGTTCAAGAATGGCTCGTTACATTGGACCGAAATGCAAGTTGAGTCGCCGCGAAGGCGTGGACCTGGGGCTGAAGAGCCGGGCGCGCGCGCTGGAGACCAAGTGCAAGCTGGACAAAGCCCCGGGGCAGCACGGCGAACGCCGTACCCGCCTGTCCGATTACGCCGTGCAGCTGCGTGAAAAGCAGAAGCTGCGCCGTATCTACGGGGTGCTGGAAAAGCAGTTCCGTAACTATTACAAGAAGGCCGCTCAGCGCAAGGGCTCGACGGGTGAAAACCTGCTGAAGCTGCTGGAAGGCCGTCTGGACAACGTCGTGTATCGCATGGGCTTCGGCAGCACTCGCTCCGAGGCGCGTCAGCTGGTCTCGCACCGCGCGGTGCTGGTCAATGGCCAGGTGGTGAACATCGCCGCCTACCAGGTGCAGCCGTCCGACGTGGTCAGCATTCGCGAGAAGGCACGCAAGCAGGTGCGTATCCAGGACTCCATGACGCTGGCCGAGCAGAGCGGTTTTCCGTCCTGGGTGGAAGTGGACACGAGCAAGTTCGAGGGCACCTTCAAGGCGATCCCGGACCGCTCCGACCTGCCCGCCGACATCAACGAGTCGCTCGTCGTCGAGCTGTACTCGAAGTAACCGTATAGCGGCCTTCCGCCAGGAGACACCATGCAGTCCAACGAACTGGTCAAGAAACAACAGATCGAGGTCGAGGCCGAAAACCGGAACCAGGCCAAGGTCGCGCTGGAACCGCTCGAGCGGGGCTTCGGTCACACGCTGGGCAACGCCCTGCGCCGCGTGCTGCTGTCGTCGATCCCGGGTGCCGCGATCGTCGAGGCCCGTATCGAGGGCGTGCTGCACGAGTACACCGCGATCGAGGGCGTGCAGGAAGACGTGGTCGACATCCTGCTGAATCTGAAGGGTGTGGCGCTGCGCATGCACAGCCGCGAAGAATCGACGCTGAGCCTGAAGAAGAAGGGCCCGTGCGTGGTGACCGCCGGTGACATCACCGTGGATCACGATGTCGAAGTGGTGAACCCGGAACATGTGATCGCGACGATTACCAAGAACGTCGAAATCGACATGACGCTGACCGCCCGTGCCGGCCGCGGGTACGAGCCGGTGAGCACTCGCCGCCAGGCCGAAGGCGACGAGACCGGTATTGGTCGTCTGCTGCTGGATGCCAGCTTCAGCCCGATCCGCCGCGTGGCCTACCGTGTCGAGAGCGCCCGTCTGGCGCAGCGTACCGATATGGATCGTCTGGTGCTCGAGCTCGAGACCAACGGTGCGATCGCGCCGGATGACGCGGTCCGTCAGGCCGCGACGATCCTGCAGGGCCAGCTGGCCCCGTTCGTGGATCTCCAGGAAGAGACGGGCGAAGTGCCGGGTACGACCGCGGGCGCGATCGATCCGATTCTGCTGCGTCCGGTGGACGAGCTGGAGCTGACCGTGCGGTCGGCGAACTGCCTGAAGGCCGAGAACCTGTACTACATCGGGGATCTGGTGCAGCGCACCGAGGTTGAGCTGCTGCGTGCGCCCAACCTGGGGAAGAAGTCGCTGACCGAGATCAAGGACACGCTGGCCACTCACGGTCTGTCGCTCGGGATGCGTCTCGAGAACTGGCCGCCGCCGGGTCTGCGCGACGACAACGAGTAATCACGGCGCTTCGCGCCAACCGTATTTCAGAGGAAATCTCTCATGCGTCATCGTCATTCCGGCCGTCAGCTGGGCCGTAACAGCTCGCACCGCAAGGCCACCTTTCAGGCCCTGTCCGTGGCCCTGTTCCGGCACGAACTGATCAAGACCACGCTGCCGAAGGCCAAGGAGCTGCGGCGTGTGGCCGAGCCGCTGATCACCCTCGCGAAGGAAGACAGCGTGCACGGTCGCCGTACCGCGTTCGCCCGCCTGCGTGACAAGGAGATCGTGGGCAAGCTGTTCAACGAACTGGGTCCGCGCTACGAGGGTCGTCCGGGCGGCTATCTGCGCATCCTGAAGTGCGGCAATCGCGCAGGCGACAACGCGCCGATGGCGTATGTCGAGCTGGTCGACCGGCCGGAGCCGAGCGCGGATCAGGAGAATGGCGAAGCGGCCTGATCGAGTACGGCACGCCCGTTAAAAAGCCGGCCTTCTGGGCCGGCTTTTTTGCGTCTGGGGGCAGGCCCCGGCCTGAACCGAACGATCAGGCGGAAGCGGCGCTCCTTTGCTGCGTCCCCAGCAAAGGAGCGAGGAAGCGCCCCGTGTGGCTGCTTGGAGTGCCAGCCACCGCCTCGGGCGTGCCCGCGACGAGCAGCTCGCCACCACCGCTACCGCCCTCCGGTCCAATGTCGATCAGCCAATCGGCGGTCTTGATCACGTCGAGGTTGTGCTCGATCACGACGATCGTGTTGCCGTGGTCGCGCAGGCGGTGGAGCACCCGCAAGAGCTGGGCGATGTCCTCGAAGTGCAGGCCCGTCGTGGGCTCGTCGAGGATGTACAGGGTGCGGCCGGTATCGCGTTTGGACAGCTCGCGTGCGAGCTTGATGCGCTGGGCCTCGCCACCGGACAACGTGGTGGCGTTCTGACCGAGCTGGATGTAGGACAGCCCGACCTCCATCAGCATCTCGAGCTTGCGATGGATCACGGGGACCGGCTGGAAGAACTCCAGGGCCTCCTCGACGGTCATCTCCAGCACTTCGTGGATGCTCTTGCCCTTGTACCGGACCTCCAGGGTCTCGCGGTTGTAGCGCTTGCCCTTGCAGACGTCGCAGGGGACGAAGACATCCGGAAGAAAGTGCATCTCCACCTTGATCACGCCATCTCCCTGGCAGGCCTCGCAGCGGCCGCCGCGCACGTTGAACGAGAAGCGCCCTGGCTTGTAGCCGCGCGAGCGGGCCTCGGCGGTGGCGGCAAACAGCTCGCGGATCGGGGTGAACAGGCCGGTGTAGGTCGCCGGGTTCGAGCGCGGCGTGCGGCCGATCGGACTCTGGTCGATGTCGACGACCTTGTCGATCAGTTCGAGGCCGTCGATGCGCTCGTGCGGCGCGATCGTGTGGCGCCCACCATGCAGGGCCACGGCGACGGCCGGGTAGAGCGTGTTGTTGACCAGGGTCGACTTGCCGGAGCCCGAGACCCCGGTGACGCAGGTCAGCAGGCCCGTGGGAAACGCGAAGTCTCCGCCCTTCAGGTTGTTGCCGCGCGCGCCGATCACGCGGATCTCGCGTTCGGGGTCCGGTTCGGTGCGCTTCTCCGGGACGGCGATCGCGCGCGTACCGGTGAGATAGGCCCCAGTCAGGGAGTCCGGTGTGCGGGCCACCTCGTCCGGGGTGCCGGCGGCCACGATCCGGCCGCCATGGCGGCCCGCACCGGGGCCGATGTCGACGACATGATCCGCCGCGCGAATCGCATCCTCGTCGTGCTCCACGACCACCACGGTGTTGCCGAGGTCCCGCAGGTGACACAAAGTCTTCAACAGTCGTTCGTTGTCGCGCTGGTGCAGGCCGATCGAGGGTTCGTCGAGGATGTACATCACCCCTACCAGGGCCGACCCGATCTGGGAGGCCAGCCGGATGCGCTGGGCCTCGCCGCCGGACAGGGTGTCGGCTGAGCGGTCCAGGGTCAGGTAGTCGAGCCCGACATCGTTCAGGAAGCCCAGGCGTGCCCCGATCTCGCGCACGATCTTCTCCGCGATCTGGGCGAAGCGGCCCGGCAGGCGCAGCTCGGCGAAGAAGGCCCGTGCGTCGGCCACGCTCATGTGCGTGACCTCGGGCAGTGTCAGGTCATTGACGAACACATGACGCGCCGCGGAGTTCAGCCGCGTGCCGTGGCATTCGGGGCAGGCCTGTTCGGCCAGATAGCGCCCTAGCTCCTCGCGTACGGCGGCGGAGTCGGTCTCGCGGTAGCGCCGCTCCAGATTCGGGATCACCCCTTCAAACACGCGCTCGTCGGTACGCAGGCGGCCATTCGCGGCCGGCGTCGACAGCTTGACCTTCTCCTTGCCGGAGCCGTGCAGCACCACGGCGCGGACCTCGGCCGGCAGCTCCTGCCACGGCGTCTCGACGTCAAAGCCGTAATGCCGGGCCAGGCTGTTCAGCAGGCTGAAGTACCAGGCATTGCGTCGGTCCCAGCCGCGCACCGCACCGCCGGCCAGACTCAGTTCCGGTTGCGAGACGACCCGTTCCGGGTCGAAGTACTGGCGCACGCCGAGGCCGTCACAGGTGGGGCAGGCACCGGCCGGGTTGTTGAACGAGAACAGCCGGGGCTCCAGCTCGCGCAGCGCATAGCCACAGACGGGGCAGGCATAGCGCGCCGAAAAGATCATGGGCTCGCGTTCGGGCTCGTCCATCCAGGCGATCAGCGCCAGCCCGTCGGCCAGTTCGGTCGCCGTCTCGAAGGACTCGGCCAGGCGGCTCCGCAGGTCCTCGCGGACCTTGAAGCGGTCAATCACGATCTCGATGTTGTGCTTGCGCTTCGGGTCCAGCGCGGGCAAGGCGTCGAGGTCGTGGATCTCGCCGTTGATGCGGGCGCGCAGGTACCCCTGGGCGCGCATGGACTCCAGCAGCTTGTGGTGCTCGCCCTTGCGTCCGCGCACGATCGGGGCCAGCAGCATCACCTTCTCGCCCTCGGGAAGATCCAGCACCTGATCCACCATCTGCGAGATGGTCTGGGCCGCCAGGGTCTCACCGTGTTCGGGGCAGCGCGGCTCGCCCGCGCGCGCGAACAGCAGGCGCAGGTAGTCGTAGATCTCGGTGATGGTGCCGACGGTGGAACGCGGGTTGTGCGAGGTGCTCTTCTGCTCGATGGAGATCGCCGGGGAGAGCCCCTCGATCTGATCCACGTCCGGCTTTTCCATCATCGACAGGAACTGGCGGGCGTAGGTGGACAGGCTCTCCACGTAGCGGCGTTGTCCCTCGGCAAACAGGGTGTCGAAGGCCAGCGACGACTTGCCGGAGCCGGACACGCCCGTGATCACGATCAGCCGGTCGCGCGGCAGGTCGAGATCAATGTTCTTCAGGTTGTGGGTGCGGGCCCCGCGGATGCTGATGCTGTCCATGGATCGGTATCGACTCCACCTGGTTGTGCGAGGGGCGCCCGACAGACTGCGTCAGGGCGCAAACCGCTCATAGTAACACTGCGGCGATCGCCGCCATGGTTTCCGTGGCGTTGTTGCCGGTAAACTCGGCACGCATGACAGCCTGTCCTTACCTGCGGATTCCACCGGCATGACGCCCCGCGAGCTGCGCGCGACCTCCGGGCTCGCGGCCATCTATGGCGTGCGCATGGCCGGTCTCTTCATGGTGCTGCCGGTGTTCATGCTGCACCTGGACACGCTCGCGGGTGCCACGCCGTTCCTGATGGGGCTGGCGCTGGGGATCTACGGGCTGACCCAGGCCCTGCTGCAGATCCCGTTCGGGCTGTTGTCCGATCGGCTGGGGCGCAAGCCGTTGATCCTCGGCGGGCTCGTGCTCTTCGTGCTCGGGAGTCTGGTCGCGGCCCTGGCGGAGACCGTGCACGGGGTAATCCTGGGGCGGGCGCTGCAGGGCGCCGGGGCGGTGGCCGCGGTGATCCTGGCGCTGACCGCCGATCTGGTGGGCGAGGAGCGGCGCATGCGCGCGCTCGCGGTGATCGGACTGACCATCGGGCTGACCTTTACCGCCTCGATGGCGCTGGGGCCGGTGGTGGATCGCGCGGCCGGGTTGAGCGGCGTCTTCGGCCTGTCCGCATTGCTCGGGGTGCTGGCGATCGTGATCCTGCTGTTCTGGGTGCCCAACCCGGAGCGCGCGCGGCAGCACCCGGACATGGTCCCCATCTGGTCCGCGCTGCCGCAGGTGCTGCGCGAACCGGAGCTGCTGCGCCTGAACGTCGGCATCTTCGTGCTGCATCTGGTGCTGGCGGCCAATTTTCTCGTGATCCCGCTGTTGCTGGTCGAGTATCTGGGACTGGCCGGAGCCGAGCACTGGCGCTTTTATGTCCCGGTGCTGCTGGCGGGGTTTGCCCTGATGCTCCCGGGGATCATCCTGGGCGAGCGCCGCCGGCGCGTGCATACGGTGATGCGGGGAGCGATCGCCTCGCTGGCGCTGGTCCAGCTCCTGCTGGCGCTGGTGTTTCTCAATGGTATGGGCATGTGGTTCTTTGTGGCCCTGATGGTGGTGTTTTTCGCCGCGTTCAACCTGCTGGAGGCAGGGCTGCCGTCGCTGGTGGCCCGCGAGGCGCCGGTCGCGCACAAGGGGACGGCGATGGGTGGCTTCGCCACTGCGCAGTTTCTGGGTATTTTCGCCGGAGGGTTGCTGGGGGGCGGCGTCCTGACACTGGCGGGGCCCGCCAGTGTGTTTCTTGCCGCCGTACCGTTGTTGTTGATCTGGTTTGTGGTCGCCTGGCGCATGCAGCCGCGCTACCGATCCAACCGTGTACTGGGGGTTCCTGCCCACTGGGCGGGTCGCGAGGCCGAACTGCGCTATGCGCTGGTGGGTTGGCCCGGCATCGTGGAGGTGGCGCTGTCACCCGATGCACGCTCGCTGTACCTCAAGGTCGACCCTGGCGGGCCGGATACGGAGGCCCTGGTGGCCTGGCTGGCGCAGCCCCCCGATGTGGTCGCCGCACGCGGGGGGTGAGCGGTGTCACCGGTGTTTGAGGCAATACCGCAAACGGGCGCTGCCGGCCGGCGGACGCCCTGCTACAATTAAAGAAACACTGACCAATGTACGCGCTCGCTGCTTCGTCGCTTTTGCGTGCGTTTAATGCGCGGTGACTGCCGTGCAGTCATTCTGCACAAGGGAGCCGCAACGCCGTTCCCACGCAAAAGCGGCCGAGCCCCTTCGGGGTTGGCACCCTAGGTTCCCCGATCCTGCATTGCGCCGCTTGCGGGTAGAACCACTACCCGCTGCACGACGCGCCTTGTCTCGGACAACCTGGGGTACCAGCGCGAGCGTGTACATTGATCAGTGTTTCCTTAACGGTTCGTTTCCCGCGCCCTGCAAAGGCGTCAGACACAAGGAGTTCCCATGGCCCGCGGCGTCAACAAAGTCATCCTGCTCGGCAACCTCGGGGCCGACCCGGAAAAGCGCGAGACCCCCAACGGGGTTACCGTGACCAATCTGCGTCTGGCCACCTCGGAGCAGTGGACCGACAAGAACTCCGGCGAGAAGCGCGAGAACACCGAATGGCACCGCGTGGTGATGTTCGGGCGTCTGGCCGATATCGCCGCGCAGTACCTGTCCAAGGGCTCGCAGGTCTACATCGAAGGCAAGATCCAGACGCGCAAGTGGCAGGACCAGTCCGGCAATGACCGCTACAGCACCGAGATCGTGGCCAACGACATGCAGCTGATCGGCGGCCGCGGGGGCAGCGGCGGTGGCGGCGGGTTCGACCAGGATCCGGGCTATGGCGGCGGCAGTTCCTACGGCGGCGGTGGCCAACAGGGCGGCAACCGCAGCAGCGCCCCGGTCTCCGGCGGCGCCTTCGATGACGACGACGTCCCGTTCTGAGAAGTACCTGACGTCCACCAACACAAGTACGCACGCATGATTCGCAAGGTATACATCCAGACACACGGGTGTCAGATGAACGAGTACGACTCCGACCGCATGCTCGACGCCCTGCGCGAGCTGCACGGGGCGGAGCGTACCGATGACCCCGAGCAGGCTGATGTCTTGCTGATGAATACCTGCTCCATCCGCGAGAAGGCACAGGAGAAGGTGTTCTCGCTGCTGGGGCGCTGGCGGCAGATCAAGGAGCGCCGACCCGAGGTGATCATCGGGGTTGGCGGCTGTGTGGCCAGCCAGGAGGGCGATGCCCTGCGCGAACGGGCCCCGTACGTGGATCTGGTGTTCGGCCCGCAGACGCTGCACCGCCTGCCGGCGATGATCCAGTCGGTGCGCCGCGAGCGGGCGCCGGTGGTGGATATCTCCTTCCCCGAGATCGAGAAGTTCGACCGTCTGCCCGAGCCGAAGGCCGATGGCCCGACCGCGTTCGTCTCGGTGATGGAGGGCTGTTCCAAGTACTGCAGCTTCTGCGTGGTGCCCTATACCCGCGGCGACGAGATCAGCCGGCCGTTCGACGACGTGATCGCCGAGGTCGTGGCGCTGGCCGGGCAGGGGGTCAAGGAGATCAACCTGCTGGGGCAGAATGTGAATGCCTACCGCGGGCCGATGGAGGACGGTGATACCGCCGACCTCGCCCTGCTGATCCACTATGTCGCCGCGGTGGACGGGATCGAGCGCATCCGCTTCACCACCTCGCACCCGGTGGAGTTCTCCGATTCGCTGATCCAGGCCTATGCCGACGAGCCCAAGCTGGTCGGCCACCTGCACCTGCCGGTACAGAGCGGTTCCGACCGCATCCTGGCGCAGATGAAGCGCGGCCACACGATCCTGGAATACAAGTCCAAGATCCGCCGCCTGCGCGAGGCGCGCCCGGATCTGGACCTGTCCTCCGACTTCATCGTCGGCTTCCCCGGCGAGACGGATGCCGACCACGCGGCGACCATGAAGCTGATCGAGGAGCTGCATTTCGACTTCTCCTTCAGCTTCATCTACAGCGCCCGCCCGGGCACGCCGGCGGCCTCGCTGCCGGACGACGTGCCGCTGGCCACCAAGAAGGCCCGCCTGGCCGAGCTACAGGCCCTGATCGAGCAGCACGGGCGCGAGCGCAACCAGGCCATGGTCGGCAACATCGAGCCCGTGCTGGTCGAGGGCCCGGCCAAACGCAATCCCGGCGAACTGGCCGCACGTACGGCGAACAACCGCATCGTGAACTTTGCGGGCGACCCCAGCCTGATCGGACAGATGATCCCGGTCGAGATCACCGAGGCCCTGGCGCATTCCCTGCGCGGCCGTGCGGTCGAGCGGGCGATGCCCGCCGCCGTCGGCGCCTGATTGATGAGCAACCGTCTGGATTTCACCCTCGAGCCGGGGGACCAGGAGACGCTGGCGCGTCTGTCCGGTCCGCTGGATGCCCATCTGCGCCTGATCGAGTCGCGCCTGGGTGTGGCGGTGCACAACCGTGGACCGCGCTTCAACCTGACCGGGCCAAAGGCCGCGGTGCAGGCTGCCGGCGCGCTGATTCACGACCTCCACCGCATGGCGCAGGAGGAACCGGTCAGCCTGGAACAGGTGCACGCCGCGTTGCAGACCGCGCATATGGAAGGGCTGGCGGAGGCCGAGCCGGCCGCAGCCGATCCCGCCCTGCGCCTGAAGCGCGCGGTGATCCGGGGCCGTGGTCCGCGCCAGAGCGGCTACCTGGCCTCGATCCAGCAGCATGACCTGAGCTTCGGGATCGGACCCGCCGGGACCGGCAAGACCTTTCTCGCGGTCGCCGCCGCTGTCGCGGCGCTGGAGCAGGACCGCGTGCAGCGCCTGGTGCTGGTGCGTCCGGCGGTGGAGGCGGGCGAGCGCCTGGGCTTCCTGCCCGGCGATCTCGCGCAGAAGATCGATCCCTACCTGCGGCCGATGTACGACGCCCTGTACGAACTGATGGGCTTCGACCAGACCGCACGCCTGATGGAGCGTCAGGTGATCGAGGTGGCCCCGCTGGCCTACATGCGCGGGCGCACGCTGAACGAGGCCTTCATCATCCTCGACGAGGCACAGAACACCACCGTCGAGCAGATGAAGATGTTCCTCACCCGCATCGGCTTTGGTTCCACGGCGGTCGTCAACGGCGATATCACCCAGGTGGATCTGCCGCGCGGCCAGCGCTCGGGTCTGAAACACGCGATGCAGATCCTGCAGGGTGTGGAGGGTGTGAGCATTACGCAGTTCCAGGCTGGCGACGTGGTGCGCCACCCGCTGGTGCAGCGCATCGTCGAGGCCTACGACGCACACGAGGATGACGCGGCGCAGGAGGGCGGACCCCGAGGCGATGGCGACGCTTGAGGTCGTGGTTCAGTATGCCCTGCCGCGCCGGGGGCTCCCGTCCGCTGCTACCCTGCACCGGGCCGCGCGCGCCGCATGGCGTGGGACCGGCCGGGCCGACGTAGCCCTGCGCGTGGTGGATGCCGACGAGGGCCTGGAACTGAACCGGGGCTTTCGCGGGCGCGACTACGCCACCAACGTACTGTCCTTCCCCGCCCCCGATCTGCCTCCGATGGCGGCGGGCGAGCCGCGCTATCTCGGTGATATCGTGCTCTGCGCACCGGTACTGGCGCGTGAGGCGGCCGAACAGGGCAAGTCCCTGCGGGCCCATTACAGTCACATGGTGGTGCATGGCCTGCTGCATCTGCAGGGCATGGATCACCAGGAATCCGGCGAGGCCGAGGCGATGGAGGCCGTTGAGCGCTCGATCCTGGCCGGGTTAGGCTATCCCGACCCCTATCAGACCGGCTCTCCGGCCCGTGACCCAAGCGCGCCCGCCACCGGAACTGTCCCCAATGGCTGAACCCGTACCCGACGAGCAACCTACCTGGCGGCGTTGGCTGGAGCGCGCGAAGACGCGCCTGTGGCCGCGCCGCGATCCTGCCACCCGGCGCGAACTGATCGAGACGCTGCGCGACGCGCACGGTCGCGAGCTGGTCGATCCCGAGGCCCTGACCATGCTCGAGGGCGTGCTCAACGTGGCCGACATGCAGGTGCGAGACATCATGATCCCGCGTGCGCAGATGGAGGTGGTGCGTCGTGACGCCAGGCTGTCCGAGTTCCTGCCCGACGTGGTCGCTTCCGCCCACTCGCGCCTGCCGGTGGTCGGGGACCACCGCGACGAGGTCGTCGGCGTCCTGCTGGCCAAGGACCTGCTGCGTTTCTTCGGCGAGCCCGACGATGCCGCCTTCGACATGCAGGAGATCCTGCGCCCGGCGGTGTTCGTGCCCGAGAGCAAGCGCTTGAACGTTTTGCTGAAGGAGTTCCGCCTGAGCCGCAATCATATGGCGATCGTGGTGGACGAGTACGGTGGCGTGGCCGGGCTGGTGACCATCGAGGATGTGCTGGAACAGATCGTCGGCGAGATCGAGGACGAACACGACGTCGAGGACTACCTCACCCAGATCATGCAGCACCCCGGCGGGCGCTACACCATCAAGGCGCTGACGCCGATGGAAGAGTTCAACGCTTACTTCCAGACTGCCTACAGCGAGGATGACTTCGACACCATTGGCGGGCTGGTGCTGTCGCACTTTGGCCATGTGCCGCGCCGCGGCGAGCAGATCGTGATCGACGGGATGCGCTTTCGCGTGCTGCGCGCGGACAACCGCCGCCTGCATCTGCTGGAGATGCGCCTGCCGGAGCCCGACGTGGCCCCGGCCTCGGATGACCCGGGCCAGACCTTCGAGGGCCAGCCGGCCGACGGCGGCGGCGAGCACAAGGGGGCCTGATGCAGCCACTGGCCGAGCGTCTGCCCGCCTGGGCCATTGCAGTGCTGGCCCTGGTCGCCGGGGCGGGGGCGACCCTCGCCTTTGCCCCGGTCGGCTGGTTTCTGGCCGCGCCCCTGGGCCTGGCCGTCTGGTTTGGCCTGCTGATCGACGCACCGACGCGGCAGGCCGCCTGGACTGGCTATGCCTTCGGGCTCGGGTTCTTCGGGACCGGCGTGACCTGGATTTTCAACAGCCTGCTGGTGTTCGGGCAGGCCCCCCTGGTCGTGGCCTCGTTCATCACGGTGCTCTTCGTGCTGGTGATGGCCCTTTATCCGGCCCTGCTCGCAGGGGTTGCCGCGCGCTTTCTGCCGCTGACGCGACCTGCCGGTCTGCTGGCCCTGGCCGGCGGCGTGGTGCTGATGGAGCTGGCCCGGTCCTGGCTGTTTTCGGGCTTCCCGTGGCTGCTGTTCGGGCACACGGTGCTGGATACCCCGCTGCAGGGCTGGCTGCCTCTGGCCGGGGAGCTGGGTGCCGGCCTGATGGTCGCGTTGCTGGCCGTGGCGGTGGTCAGCGTGTTCCTGTCCGGGCAGCGCTGGCTGGGCGCGGGGCTGGCGGTGGCGGTGGTCATCGCGTCCGTGGTGCTGGGGCTCGTGCGCTGGGTGGAGCCCACCGGAGAGGAGATCCCGGTGGCGATGGTGCAGGGCAACATCGACCAGGCGCGCAAGTGGGCCCCGGACGGCATCGAGTATTCGCTGGACATCTATCAGGAGCTGACCCGCGAGGCCGCCGGGGATGCCTTGGTCGTCTGGCCGGAGACCGCGATTCCCGCTTTCTACACCGAGGTGCACCGGCCCCTGGAAGGCATCGCAAGCGAGCTGGCCGAGGCCGGTGGCGAGCTGGTGGTGGGGATCTTCGACTACGAGGCCGAGGGGCGGGATGTCTTCAACTCGGTGGTGCACGTCGGCAGTGGCGCGGGTTACAACAAGCGTCAGCTGGTGCCCTTTGGCGAGTACATCCCGCTGCGCGACCGCCTGGCCTGGCTGGACCGGTTGCTGCAGATTCCGATGTCGGATCTCTCCCCGGGCAGGGGCGATGGCCGCATGGAGATGGCCGGGACGACCGCCGGGGTCAGTATCTGCTACGAGTCCGCCTATGCCCGTCACATCCGCGCGGCCTTGCCGGAGGCCGGATTTCTGGTCAATGTCTCCAACGACGCCTGGTTCGGCGACAGCCTGGCCCCGGCCCAGCACCTGCAGATCGCCCGGGTGCGGGCGGTGGAGACTGGGCGCCCGATGGTGCGCTCAACCAATACGGGCATCTCGGCGCTGATCGATGCCGACGGCGGTATCCTGGAGCGTTCGGGGCTTTTCACCCGCGAGGTGGTCCGCGGGACGTTGGAACCGCGCACCGGGCTGACCCCCGCCGCCGCGCTGGGTGAGGGCCCGGCGGTGCTGGCCGCGCTGGTCCTGGTGGTGCTGGGTGCGGCGGTGGGTCGCCGCCGCACTCCGCCACCGTCGGTCTGACGGCCCTTAGGCCTCTGCGGCCTCGGGGCCGCCCGGGCCGCGGCGGAAGGTCGTATTGTGGCAGTTGGAGCAGGGCGGGATGCGCGCGACCTTGGTCATGTGCAGCGCGTGGCCGCACTTCTTGCACAACAGCTCGCCGGGGCCGGTGATCTCGCCGGTGTGCCATTCGCCCATCACCTGGGCGCGGGCGGTCAGCTCGGTGATCTCGATGCGGGTCCTGTCGGCGATGCGCTCCAGCGCATTGAGAACGCTGGCCTCGATCAGCCCGAGATCGATCCGCAGCCAGCCGCGCCAGTCCTCGCTGCGGCTGTCCAGATAGGCCCCCAAGTCCTGCAGGTCGCGGCGCAGATAGTCCATGACCTCGTGCGCCTCTTCGCGCGTGAGGTCGCTGGCCTTCTGTACGCGGTCGCGGGCGTTTTCCAGTGTCTCGGTGATCGCCTTGCTGGTCTTGTCTTCCAGCTTCTCGAGGTCCTCGGTGACCTCGTGCAGCATCCGGTGGTAGGCGCTGCTCAACCGGTTCTCGCGTTCCTCGTCCCTGCGTTCTTCGCTCATCGATTCCTCCGTCGATTGCTGGGAAGGGGCGGATGCCCCTCCCCAGGATTAGAGCCTTTTTACGCAGTTTCGACCAGATCCCGGTAGCCGTGCCACATCGCAAAGCCGAGCCACGGGAAGATCACGATCAGTGCCAGCAGGGCGGTGGCCACCGAGATTGCGAACAGGGCGGTAATGATCAGCCCCCAGAGGATCAGCGTGCCCCGGTTGTGGCTGAAGGCCTTCAGGCTCATCCCGATCGCGTCAATCAGCGTGGTCTGCGGGGCCTCCTCGCGGGCACGATGATCGATCATGGCGGGCAAGGTGACGAGGCTCAGCACGAAGACAATGAGCCCGAACACCACGGCGGCCACAATCACGCCGATCAGGGAGATAATCCCGGAGCCCGTGGTCAGCATGGTGCCCACCAGGTGATGCAGCTGCCCGGTCACGCCCAGTTCGCCGATATTCAGCACGGCGATCCACATCCAGACAAAGCTTGCCCAGATGACGAAGATCAGGGCCAGGAGCAGGGCGAACACCCAGACCGAGCCTCCCAGATGGGTAAGCCAGCCCAGCCCAGCACCCGTGGAATGCCCCTGTTCGCGTTCCATCGCCAGGTAGTTCACGCCGACGGCGAGCACCGGCCCCAGAAACAGGAAACCGGCCAGGAAGGAAAAGGCCATCCAGGGCTGGTTCCATGACATTCCCAGCAGCACCAGGCCGACGATCGCGATCACCAGACCGTGTATCAGGGCCACGGGGGTTTTCCAGAGGTCTCGCCAGCCCTTGCCCAGCCAGGTCCCGAGATGGTCGGGTTCCACCGTGCGTATCGCGGGACTCTCGGTCTCGGGTGTGTGTTCCCTTTCGACTTCGCCCAGATCTTCGGGGTAGGCGCGTTTTACAACGGGGATTTCGTCCTTTTCCTCACTCATGTCCTCAACTCCTTGGGACTTTTTTCGTGGGCTCACTGATTCCGTCCGTCGCGATGCGCAGTGGTTCCGGTCATTTTTTGAAGTCAGTCTCGAAAACCGGCGGGTTACCCGGGTGCCCCGGTCAGCGTGGTTTGCTTGGAGGGGGTACGGGCGGCTGGTATTCTGCGCAGTTCTTTGTTTCCCGCGATAAAGGCACAGGTGAGGCGCATGCAGGAGCAGTATTCCCCGGAGGAGATCGAGGTGCAGGTACAGCGCCAGTGGGAGGAGTCCGACTGCTTCCGTGCGCGCGAGGACGCCCCTGGCGAGCCGTTCTACTGCCTGTCCATGTTCCCCTACCCCTCGGGCAAGCTGCACATGGGCCATGTGCGCAACTACACCATCGGCGACGTGATCGCGCGCTTTCAGCGCATGCAGGGCCGGAGCGTGCTGCAGCCGATGGGCTGGGACGCCTTCGGCCTGCCGGCGGAAAACGCGGCAATGCAGAATCACGTACCTCCCGCCGCCTGGACGCGCCAGAACATCGAGCAGATGCGCACCCAGCTCAAGCGCCTGGGCTTCGCCTACGACTGGTCGCGCGAGTTCGCCACCTGCGACGCCGACTACTACCGCTGGGAACAGTGGCTGTTCGTGCGCCTGCTGAAGAAGGGCCTGGTCTATCGCAAGAAGGCGACCGTGAACTGGGACCCGGTGGACCAGACCGTGCTCGCCAACGAGCAGGTGATCGAGGGCCGCGGCTGGCGCTCCGGTGCGCTGGTCGAGCGCCGTGAGATGCCGCAGTGGTTCCTGCGTATCACCGACTACGCCGACGAGTTGCTGGAGGCCCTGGACGGGCTGAACGGCTGGCCGGACCAGGTGCGTACCATGCAGCGCAACTGGATCGGCCGTTCCGAGGGCGTGGAACTGGAGTTCGCGGTGGACGGTGGCGAGCCGCTGACTGTCTACACCACGCGCCCGGACACCCTGTTCGGCGTCTCCTACATGGCGCTGGCCCCGGAACACCCGCGGGTGCAGGCGCTGGCGGAGAACGACGCCGAACTGGCCGCGTTCGTCGCCGACTGTGCGCAGGGCGGGGTGGCCGAGGCCGATCTCGCGACCATGGAGAAGAAGGGCCGGTCGCTGGGCTTTACCGCCCGCCATCCGCTGACCGGTGCGGAGGTCCCGGTCTGGGTCGCCAACTTCGTGCTGATGGAATACGGCACCGGCGCGGTGATGGCCGTGCCCGCGCACGACGAGCGCGACCACGAGTTCGCGACCCAATACGACCTGCCGATTCGGCAGGTGATTGCCCCGGCCGACGGTGCCGAGTGCGATGTACAGGCTGCGGCCTTCACCGATCCCGGCGTGCTGGTGAACTCCGGCGATTTCGACGGGCAGGCCTCCGAGGTGGCCAAGGCCGCGATCGCCGAGCACCTGGAGCAGTCCGGGCTGGGCCGGCGTCGGCGCAACTACCGCCTGCGCGACTGGGGCATCTCGCGCCAGCGTTACTGGGGCTGCCCGATTCCGGTGATCCACTGCGACGCCTGCGGGGCGGTGCCGGTACCGGAAGAAGACCTGCCGGTGCGCCTGCCGGAGGACGTGATCCCGGACGGCGCCGGCTCGCCGCTGGCGCGCATGCCCGAGTTCTTCGAGGCGACCTGCCCGGAATGCGGCAAGCCGGCACGGCGCGAGACCGATACCTTCGACACCTTCTTCGAATCCAGCTGGTACTTCGCCCGTTACGCCTGTGCCGACAACGACACGGCGATGCTGGATGCACGCGCCGACCACTGGTTGCCGGTGGATCAGTACGTTGGCGGCATCGAGCACGCGGTGCTGCATCTGCTGTATGCGCGCTTCTTCCACAAGCTGCTGCGCGACGAGGGCCTGCTGGCCTCGGACGAGCCCTTCACCCGGCTGCTGACCCAGGGCATGGTGATCGCGCCGACCTTCTACCGCGAGCGCGATGACGGCGGGAAGGACTGGATCAACCCGGCGGACGTCGAGCTGGAGCGCGCAGAGGATGGCTCGGTCAAGGCCGCGCGCCACCGCGAGGACGGTCTGCCGGTGATGGTCGGTGGCATGGAAAAGATGTCCAAGTCGAAGAACAACGGCGTGGACCCGCAGGCCCTGATCGAACGCTTCGGCGCGGATACCGCGCGGCTGTTCACCATGTTCGCGGCTCCCCCGGACCTGTCGCTGGAGTGGTCCGACTCCGGCGTCGAGGGCGCGCATCGCTTCATCAAGCGCCTGTGGCGGGCGGTGCACGAGCACGTGAACGGCGATGCGCCGGGCGCGCTGGAGGTGGACGCGCTGGACGATGCCGGGCGCGAACTGCGGCGCAAGCTGCACGACACCATCGCCAAGGTCACTGACGACATCGGCCGGCGCCAGACCTTCAACACCGCGGTGGCCGCGAACATGGAACTGCTGAACGACCTCGGCAAGTTCCCGCAGGACGCGGCCGGGGCCGCTGCGGTGCGTCAGGAGGCGCTGGAGGGCATCGTGCGCATGCTGGCGCCAATCATCCCGCATGTGACCGAGACCCTGTGGCGCGTGCTGGGCCATGACGAGCTGGTCGCGACCACCGCCTGGCCGACGGTTGACGAGGCCGCGCGCCAGGCCGCGCAGGAGACCCTGGCGGTGCAGGTGAACGGCAAGCGGCGCGCCGAGATCGCGGTCCCCGCCGGTGCCGATCGCGACGCGATCGAGGCCACCGCGCGGGGTGACGAGAACGTGCAGCGGCACATCGAGGGGCACAACGTGGTGAAGGTCATCGTGGTGCCCGGTCGCCTGGTGAACTTCGTGGTGAAGCCGCAATGAGCGCGGTGCTACGCGCAGTGCTGGTCGTATGGCTGGCGGTTGCCGTGGCCGCCTGCGGCTTCCAGCTGCGCGGCAGCATGGACTGGCCGGAGGCCCTGGCCCCGGTGCAGATCACTGGCGTGAATCCGCGTGATTCCCTGTACCGCGAGCTGGCAGTGGCCTTCGGCTCGGCCGGGGTCGAGGTGGTCGATCAGCGTCCCGAGGGGCAGGGGGCCACCCTGGACGTGCGTTCCGTGCGCGACCGGCGGCGCACGCTGTCGGTGACCGACGCCGCACGGGTCGCGGAGTACGAACTGATCCGGTCGGTGGACGTGCGCCTGCGCCCGGTGGACGGAGAGGCCGTGGATCTGGGCACGTTGCACGCGAGTCGGATCTACCTGTTCGACGGCTCGGCGGTGCTCAGCCGTTCCGAGCGCGAGGAGACCCTGCGCGAGGCGATGAACCGGGATATCGTCAGCCAGCTGCAGCGTCGCATCGAGGCGGTGATCGGCCCCGACGGGCAGTTGCGCACGGATGTCGAGTTCGAGGACGACGAACCGTCAAGGGAACACTGATCCATGTACACACTCGCGTTGGTACCCCAGGTTTTCCGAGACAAGGCGCGTCGGGCAGCGGGTAGTGGTTCTACCCGCAAGCGGCGCAACGCAGGATCGGGGAACCTGGGGTGCCAACCCCGAAGGGGCTCGGCCGCCCGTTGTGATCAAAAACGGGCGTGGGAACCGCGTTGCGGCTCCCTTGTGCAGAATGACTGCACGGCAGTCACCGCGCCTTGTTCGCACGCAAAAGCGACTCGAGCGCGAGCGTGTACATGGATCAGTGTTCCCTTAACTGGAGAACCTACCGACTGATGGCCCAGGATCTCGCCCGCCTGGAACAGGATCTGGCGCGCGGCGTGGCGCCGATCTACCTGCTACTGGCCGAGGAGCCGCTGCAGGCGATCGAGGCAGCCGATGCGATCCGCGCGGCGGCCCGTGACCAGGGCTATCTGGAACGGACCGTGCTGGACATGACCGCGCAGTCCGACTGGGCGCCGTTCGAGTCCGCGATCCGCGACCGGTCCCTGTTCGCCGAGCGCAGCGTGCTGGACCTGCGCCTGGCCACCGGAAAGCCGGGCAAGGTGGGTGGCGATCACCTGAAGGCGTATGCGGTCGAGCCCCAGGATGACCTCGTGCTGCTGGTGCAGCTCCCGCGGCCGGATCGGGACATGCGCCGGGCGGCCTGGTTCAAGGCGCTGGAGAACCGCGCCGTGGTGCTGCACGCGCGCCCGATCCCTCCATCCCGGCTGGGTCCGTGGGTCCGCGCCCGCCTGCAGCGCCACGGCCTGACGATCACGGAGCCGGCGCTGGCGCTGCTGGTCTCGCGCATCGAGGGCAATCTGCTGGCCGCGCGCCAGGAGATCGAGAAGCTGGCGCTGGCGGGCGTGACCGAGATCGACGAGGCCGTGCTGGCGGAGGCCACCACCGACGCCGCGCGTTTCGAACTGTTTGCCCTGGCCCCGACCGCACTGCGCGGCGATGCCCGCCATGCCCTGCGCATGCTGGAAGGGTTGCTGGACGAGGGGCAGCCGGAGCCCCTGATCCTCTGGGCGCTGGCGCGCGAATGCCGTTTGCTGGTGCAGGCGATGGAACGCAAGGCGGCCGGGGCGCCGGATCGCGAGGCCTTCCAGGGCAGCTTCGGGGACGGCCAGAAGGCCTTGCGCCAGGCGATGTCGCGGCTGAGCCTGCCGGCGGCGCGCGGGCTGCTGGGCGAGGCCGCGCGTGTGGATCGGGTCATCAAGGGTCAGGAAAACGGCAACGCCCGGCAGGGGTTGCTAAACTTGGTGGCCCGTATGGCAGGACGCCGGTTGTCCCGGCCATTGCCAGCACTGAACACCGAACGAGTCTGATTGCATGAACGCTGCCGTACACCCGACCGAATCCGCTGCCGCCGACGTGATCGCCCAGGTCGAAGCCCTGGGGCGCGCCGCTCGCGTGGCCTCGCGGCGCATGGCCGAGGCCGAGCCGGGCGCGAAGAACGCGGCACTGCACGCGATCGCTGAGGGTATCGCCGCGCGGCGTGCGGAGCTGGTGGAGGCCAACAGCCGCGACCTGGAGGCGGGGCGAGAGCGCGGCCTGGACGCCGCGATGCTGGACCGCCTGGCGCTGACCGACGCACGCATTGACACGATGATCGAGGGTTGTCGCCAGGTGGCCGGGCTGCCCGATCCGGTGGGCACCATCACCGATATGGCCTATCAGCCGAGTGGCATCCAGGTGGGTCAGATGCGCGTGCCCCTGGGCGTGATCGGCATCATCTACGAGTCGCGTCCGAACGTGACCATCGACGCCGCGGCCCTGTGCCTGAAGTCCGGCAACGCCGCGATCCTGCGCGGCGGTTCCGAGGCCCTGCACTCGAATCAGGCCCTGGCCGCGATCATCCAGGCCGGGCTGGAGCAGGCGGGCCTGCCGCGCGAGGCGGTGCAGGTGGTGCCGACCACCGACCGCGCGGCGGTGGGCGCGCTGCTGCGCATGCCACAGTACGTGGACGTGATCGTCCCGCGCGGCGGCAAGGGCCTGATCGAGCGTGTCAGCAACGAGTCGCAGATCCCGGTGATCAAGCACCTGGACGGTGTCTGCCATGTCTACGTGGATGGCGGGGCCGCTCTCGACAAGGCGCTGGCCGTGGCGGTGAACGCCAAGACCCAGCGCTATGGCACCTGCAATACCATGGAGACGCTGCTGGTGCACGCGGATCAGGCCGAGGCCTTCCTGCCGCGTCTGGCGGCGGCGTTGGCGGAGCACCAGGTGAGTCTGCGGGGCTGCGCGCGCACCCGTGCCATCCTTGCCGACAGCGCGGCGGACATCGCCGAGGCCACCGAGGACGACTGGGTGGCCGAGTACCTGGGACCGATCCTCGCGATCCGCGTGGTCGACGACCTGGATGCGGCGATCGACCACATCAACACCTATGGCTCGCACCACACCGACAGCATCGTGACCGAGGACTACACCCGGGCCCGGCGCTTCCTGCGCGCGGTGGATTCCAGCTCGGTGATGGTGAACGCCTCCACCCGCTTCGCCGATGGTTTCGAGTACGGTCTGGGCGCGGAGATCGGTATCTCCACCGACAAGCTGCACGCGCGCGGTCCGGTGGGCCTGCACGGCCTGACCACCCTCAAGTATGTGGTGTTCGGCGACGGTCATGTACGTAGCTAAGGGAGACGCTGATTCGAGCGCGGACGCGCGATTGAATCAGCGTCTCCCTGGGGCGATTCCCGCGTGATCGGGATTCTCGGCGGCACCTTCGACCCGATCCACTTCGGCCACCTGCGCCCGGCTCTGGAGATCCAGCAGCATCTGGGGCTCGATCAGGTGCGTTTCGTCCCCTGTCATGTCCCGCCGCATCGCACGAGCCCGGGCACCGGCAGCGCTGACCGCCTGGCGATGGTGGAACAGGCGGTCCGCCATGTGCCGGGCTTCGTGGCCGACCGCCGCGAGCTGGATCGCGAAGGGCCCTCCTATACGGTCGATACCCTGCTGAGCTTTCGCGAGGAGCTGGGGCCGGAGACCCCGCTGGTGCTGATCATGGGCATGGATGCCTTCGCCGGTCTGCCGTCGTGGAACCGCTGGGAACAGCTGTTCGATCTGGCCCATATCGTGGTCTCGCATCGCCCGGGCAGTCCGGCCTCGCAGGAACTGGGCGGCTGGCTGGGCAATGCGGCCACGCATGACTCGGCCGCGCTGCGTTCCAGCCCGGCGGGCCGGGTGTACTTCCAGGCGGTGACCCAGCTCGATATCTCCGCCACGGCCATCCGCGACGAGTTGCGCGCCGGGCGCAGCCCGCGCTTTCTGCTCCCTGGGGCCGTTAACCGCTACATTCAGGACCACGGCCTGTACCGGGCCGGGGTCCAACGACATCACGGAACCTGATCGATACATGAACAGCGAACAACTGCTTGAACTCGTGACCACCGCGCTGGAAGACATCAAGGCGCAGAACATTCGCACCATCGATGTGCGCGGCAAGACCACACTGGCCGACTACATGGTGATCGCCTCCGGGACCTCCGGGCGGCATGTGCAGTCGGCGGCCGAATCGGTCGCACTCGAGGCGAAGAAGGCCGGCATCCAGCCGTTGGGGGTCGAGGGCCAGGAGAGCCAGGAGTGGGTGCTGGTGGACCTGAACGACGTGATCGTCCACGTGATGCTCCCGGAAACCCGCGACTTCTACAACCTGGAAAAGCTCTGGCTGGCCGAGGAGGCCGCGGATACCGAAAAGGCCGCCCCGGAAGACCCCAGCCTGGAGCGCGTCCGCCGCCTGCGCGGCTGACCGGGGCGCGCCGCCATGCGCCTGGACCTGATCGCGATCGGCAAGCGCATGCCCGACTGGGTGGCGGCCGGTTTCGACGAATACGCCGGTCGCCTGCCGCGCGAGCTGAACCTGAACCTGCAGGGCCTGGCCGGCCCCTCCGGGGCCAAGTCCATGGATACGGCCACGCTGCTGCGGCGTGAGGGCGAGATCCTGCTGAAGGCCATCCCCGAGGGCGCCCGCGTGATCCTGCTGGACGAGCGCGGCAAGGGTGTGGACACGAAGGGCGTCGCGCGGCGCCTGGCGGACTGGCAGCAGGACGGGCGCGATGTCGCACTGGTGATCGGCGGGGCCGCGGGGCTGGATGAGGCCGTGCGCGCCCGCGCGGAATGGGCCTGGTCGCTGTCGCCGCTGACCTTCCCGCACATGCTGGTGCGGGTACTGGTCGCCGAGCAGATCTACCGTGCCTGGTCGCTGCTGAACAACCACCCCTACCATCGCGCGTGACGCCCGTGGCTCATCCGCTGTTACTGGCCTCCGCCTCCCCGCGCCGCCGCGAGCTGCTGGAGCAGATCCAGCTCGTCTTCGAAGTAGCCCCGATGGATGTGGACGAGACCCCGCGGCCGGGCGAGTCACCAGAGGTGCTGGTCGAGCGCCTCGCCATCGCCAAGGCCGAGGCGGCCCTCGAACGCAGCGCCCCGGGGCAGTGGGTGCTGGCCGCGGATACCGTAGTCGCGGTGGGCGGCGAGGCCCTGGGAAAGCCCGCGGCTTTTGCCGACGCCGCGGCCATGCTGCAGCGCCTTTCCGGCGGGGAGCACCGGGTGGTGTCCGGCATGGCGCTGGGCCGCCCCGGTGAATCCATGCGGGCGCGCACTGTGACGACCCGTGTGCGCATGCGGCCGCTGACGCCATCCGACATCGAGCACTACTGGGCGACGGGCGAGCCCCGCGGCAAGGCCGGGGCCTATGCGATCCAGGGGCGCGGTGCCGCCTTTGTCGAGTGGATCGCGGGTTCCTATACCAACGTGGTCGGCCTCCCGCTGTTCGAGCTCGAACAGTGGCTGGCGAGAATCCCCGACCCGCCGCCGCGCCGCGCCTGATCTGTCCCTTTTACTCGATCCCGAGCTTCTTGAGCCGATAGCGCAGCTGGCGAAAGCTGAGCCCAAGCAGGCGCGCCGCCGCCGTGCGGTTGCCGCCGGTCTGCTGCAGCGCCGTGGCGATGGCCTGGCGTTCCTGCTCGGCCAGGCGCTGGTCCAGGGCGACGTCGTCCGCCGTGGCCGTCGGTATCTCGCGCCGGGGCGGGGGTGGTACAAAGCCCGGGGCCTCGGCCGATGGCAAGGGTTCGCCATGTGCGGAACGGGGCAGGTCAATGCTGTCGGCGTGTATCGTGGGGCCCTCGCTGAGGGTGGCCGCGCGTTCGAGGATGTTCTCCAGTTCGCGCACGTTCCCCGGGAAGGGATGCCGGGCGAGAACCTCGAGTGCGTCCGGCGCCAGTTCCAGCGGTTCGGTACCCCACTGCTCGCTGATCCGTGCCAGCACGCACTGGGCCAGCACCGGGATGTCCTCGCGTCGTTCACGTAGCGCAGGGACCTTCAGTTCGATCACGTTCAGGCGGTAGTAGAGGTCCTGGCGGAAGCGCCCCTCGGCCACCGCGCGCTCCAGGTCGTGGTGGGTGGCCGACAAAAGGCGCACGTCCACCGGGATCTCGCGCGTGCCCCCGACCGGCTTGATCGCGCGTTCCTGGATCGCGCGCAGCAGCTTGACCTGCATGGGCAGCGGCAGGTCGGCGACCTCGTCGAGAAACAGCGTGCCGCCGCTGGCGGCCTGGAACAGCCCGGTGTGATCCTGCGTGGCCCCGGTGAAGGCCCCCTTGCGGTGGCCGAAGAACTCGCTCTCCATCAGCTCGCCGGGGATTGCCGCGCAATTGACCGGCACAAATGGGCGATCACTGCGCGGCCCCAGGCGATGGATCTCGCGTGCCACCAGCTCCTTGCCGGAGCCGGATTCGCCACGGATGAACACCGGTGCCTGGCTGCGCGCCAGCTTCTGGATCGTCGCTCGCAGGGTCTGCATCGGCGGGGCCTGACCGAGCAGGGGGCTGTCGATGCGGGTGGTTTCGGCGTCCGGGACCGTGTCGGTATTCAGCGCGCCGGGCAGGTCGGGGGCGGGTTCCATTCGCAGTGCGGTGTCAATCAGCTCGCGCAGCTGCTGCAGGTCCACCGGCTTGCTGACAAAGTCGAATGCGCCCAGCTTGAGGGCCTGGACAGCGGTGTCCACACTCCCGTGGGCCGTGATCACGGCCACCGGAAGGTCCGGGCGCTGACCCTGGATGTGGCGCACGAGGTCCAGCCCGTCGCCATCGGGCAGGCGCATGTCGGTCAGACAGAGGTCAAAGTCCCGCGCGGCGAGCAGTTCGCGCGCCCCGTTCAGGTGTTCCGTCGTGGTGGCCTCGATCCCCATGCGGGAGAGGGTGATCTCGAGGAGTTCGCAGATGTCCGGTTCGTCGTCCACGACCAGGACGTGGCGAATGCTCATGCGCGTTCCCTCGCGGGGTCCGTCGACGATGCTTCCGTGCTGCTATTGCCCGCGACTGTTTCGGTCGGGGCGAACAGGATGCGGAAGCACCCGCCGGTGGGTGTGCTGACGTACTCCAGGGTTGCCCCGTTGTTCTCGCACAACATGCGCGAGATGTACAGGCCCAGCCCGGAACCCCCGCCGCTGCTCGAGACAAACGGTTCGAACAGGTCGGAGCGCTGATCCGGCGCAATGCCGGGTCCTGCGTCGAGGATATCGAGACTGACTACCCGGGCGACCTGGCCGGCGCCGCCACGCAGCACGATCGGCGGTGCGCCCGGCTGGTCGTGGCCCCCGTGTATGCGGGCATTGGTGCACAGGTTCCACAGGACCTGATTCAGCTGCGACGGGTCGAACAGCACTTCGGAATCATACGGCTCGACCCTGGCGTGCAGTGCGACGCGCGGGATCTGCAGGGCGCCGCAGAACTCGTCGACGAAGCGGTCGAGAAACTCCTGCAGGTTCAGCCGCTCGCGTTGCCCGGTATCGCGTCGCGACAGGCTCAGCACGTTGGAGATCAGCTCGTTCACGCGCTTGCTCTGCTTGTTGATGATGGTCAGCAGGCGTTGGTCGGGCCGGGTCAGCTGGGGTGACTCGGCGAGCAACTGGGCACTGTGGCTGATCGCGCCCAGCGGATTGCGGATCTCGTGGGCGATACTCGCGGTCAGGCGGCCGAGCGCCTGCAGCTTGCTGGCCTGTGCCTGGCGCTGGATCTCCGCGAGATCCTCAAGGATCAGGAGTGTCCCGCGGTCGCCCAGGGGGGTCAGGCGGACCTGCAGGGCGGGCTGGTCACGATCCCCCGGCAGCTGTTGCGTGTCCGTGCGCATCCCCGTGCTTTGCCATTGCTCGACCCGCTGGGCCAGCGCGGGCGAGATCGCGGCCAGTTGGCGGCCGGGGCGAGGCGGGAGCAGGCGGCGCGCGGCCTCGTTGATCGAACGGATCTCGCCATCCGGGTCGACCGCGATGACGCCGGCGCTCATCCGCGCGATGATCTGGGCGTTGAGTTCGGCGAGGTTGGCCAGGTCCTCTTCCTGTCGCTCGACCTGGGCGCGGGTCGCCCCGGCCCGGCGTGCGACATGCCGGGCGAGAAGCCCGGCGGCGAATAGCGTGGCGCCGAGCAGCCCGGCCTGGGTCAGGCCCGAGCCGTCCTGGTCCAGCAGAACAATCGCGGCTGCCTCGGCCGTTAGCAGGCCCAGGGTGGCCACGGCTGCCAGCGACAGGCTCAGCCGTCCTCCGGAGAGCAGGGTGGCGGCCACCACCGCGGGGATCAGCAACAGGCCGATGCCGGTGCCCACGCCGCCTGCGACCAGGACCAGCGCGACCAGGCTGATGGTGTCGCCAATCCCGCCCAGTAGCGCGAGAGCCGCCAGACTGGTCGTGTTGGGGTCGCGGGCCGGGCGCCAGGTCATCGCCGCGACGAACAGCGCAAAGACCAGATAGCCACCGGCGAGCGCGGGATACATCTCCGGTGCCACGGCTTGCAGCCCCACGGGGCCCTCGGGCACCAGCCCCAGGATCAGCAGGACGCTGGCGACAAAGACCCGGTAGAGCGCGAACAGCCAGGCCGAGCGGCGCGTGTCGGCATCAAGCGCGATGGGGCCCCCCATGGATGCCGACCTCCCGCTGGATCAGTCGGCGCCCGAGTCGGAACCGGGCCCGGCGTTCTGCCGGTTGCGGTCGATCTCGGCGTGTTGCGGGGAGCAGTAGAGGCGATCGCCATCGCGGTGGGCCTCGGCCTCCGGGACGTGTACGCCACAGTAGGCGCAACGAATCACCGCGCCGCCTTCCTTCAGGCGTTCGGGGCGGGTGTCACGCGAGACGGACTCCTTGCGTGCGCTGGTGGAGCGCACCAGGGTGCGGACCGCCAGAAAGACAGCGACGATGGCAACGATGAGCAGCAGCAGGCGCATGCCGCGATTCTAACGCAAGGCGGTGCGCACCGCCCCCCGGTCCAGCGCGGGGGCGGATGACTGTGTTCAGCCCGTGTTGCGCATCCCGGCGGCGATCGCGTTGATCGAGCGCAGCAGTGGCGACAGCCAGGGGTTGTCCGCGTCATCGTCGGCCTGGGCATCGAACTGACGCGACTCGCGCAGCAGGTGGATCTGGATGCTGTTGAGCGGGTCCAGATACGGGTTGCGCCGTTGCAGCGAGCGCGCCAGCAGCGGCGTCTCGTCCATCAGGTTGTCCAGCCGGGCGACGCGCAGGACCTCGTTGACCGTGCGCGTGTGTTCCTCGCGTACGCGCGAGTACAGGCGCTCGGCCAGTGCCGGATCGCTGCAAAGGCGCGCGTACTCGGCCGCGGTGCGCATGTCGGCCTTGGTCAGCGCCATCTGGCAGTTTGACAGCAGGGACCGGAAGAACGGCCACTCCTGGTACATCCGCTGCAGCTGTTCCAGGCGTGCCGGATCCTCGCCCCGCCACTGCTCCAGCGCCGATCCGATCCCGTACCAGGCGGGCAGGGTATGGCGCGACTGCGCCCAGCCGAACACCCAGGGGATCGCCCGTATCGAGCTCTTGGAACGGTCCGTCTTGCGCCGGTGCGAGGGCCGCGAGCCGATGTTCAGGAAACCGATCTCCTGCACCGGGGTGATCTCGTAGAAGTAGTCGAGAATCCCCGGTGTGCGGTCGATCAGGTCGCGGTAGGCATCCTCGCCGGCACGGGCCAGCTCGTCCATCGTGGCGCGGTATTCGTCACGGTCCTGGCGTGCCGGGCGGATCAGGCTGCGCGAGGCGAGCATCAGACCGGTCGCCCCCATGCCCAGTTCGTAGACCGCGGTCTCTGCATTGGAGTACTTGTACGACAGTACCTCGCCCTGCTCGGTGAACTTGATCCGCCCCTGCACGGTGGCCGGGGGCTGGGCGAGGATGGACTCATGGGTCGGGCCGCCACCGCGGCCCACGGTGCCGCCGCGCCCGTGGAACAGCTGGCAGCGCACGCCAAAGCGGTCGGTGATCCCGACGATCTTCTTCTGCGCCTCGTAAAGGTTCCAGCTGGAGGCGAGGATGCCGCCATCCTTGCAGGAGTCGGAGTAGCCGAGCATCACGTCCTGGACGTTGCCGGAGGCCGCCAGCAGGCGGGCATAGACCGGGTTGGACAGCAGGCCCTCCAGCACATCCTCGACGTGCAGCAGGTCCTCGATGGTCTCGAACAGTGGCGAGATGCGCAGGTGGCAGAACGGCTCGCCGCTCTCGTCTTCGCCGGCCAGCCCCGCCAGACGGCCCAGCAGCAGGACCTCCAGCACATGCGAGGCGGCATGGGTCATCGAGATCACATAGGTGCCGATGCCGTCCGGACCGATCTCGCGGCGCATCGCCTGGATGACCTCGAATACGCGCAGGGTCTCCAGCGCGCCCTCGTCGAGGGCCTCGCGATTCAGATCGGCCAGCGCCGGTGCCGCGATCAGATCGCTCAGGACCTTCTGACGGTCGGACTCGTCCAGCGTGTTGTAGTCGACCTCCGGGGCCAGTTGCTGCAGCAGCTGGGCGACGGCCTCGCCATGGACCGTGGACTCCTGGCGCACATCCAGGTGATGCAGGTGGAAGCCGCAGGTCTCGACCAGGCGGATCAGGTCGGTCAGCGCGCCGGAGGCGATGTTGCGGTCGCCATGGCTGATCAGCGAGTCGCGGATCAGGTTCAGGTCCTGCAGAAAGGCATCGGCGTCGGCGTAGGCGCTGTTGGTCGGCAGCACGGCCGCTTCGCCCTGGATGCGCCGGCAGACCGTCTCCAGCGTCTCGCGCAGGCGGTAGCGCATGATGTACAGCTTGCGCCGGTACGGCTCGCTCTCGAAACGGTCGGAGGCGCCGTGGAACACGGCGTTGGCGATGTTGCTGTCGGCGTCCAGGCTGTCGAGGAATTCCTGCGACGGTTGGCACATGTAGGCCGAGTGGGTGAGGACATTGCGCAGGTGGTTGACCCGCTTGATGTATTCGCGCAGGACCTGTTCCATCGCCAGGCGACAGGCCAGTTCGGTGACTTCCGGGGTGACGTTCGGGTTGCCGTCGCGGTCCCCGCCGATCCAGGAGCCGAAGTGCAGAAAGGCCGGGATGCGCACGGGCAGGCTGCCGTCGGGGTGTACCCCGTAGATGCGCCGGATGGCCTTCTCCAGGAAGCGGTAGGACTGCGGTATCGCCTCGAACAGGCTCTCCTCGAAATAGAACAGCCCGTACTTGATCTCGTCCTGGACCTGCGGCTTTTTCACCCGCACCTCGTTGGTGCGCCACAGTAGCTGGATCTGGGTCTCCAGCTCCTCGATGATCAGGCGGCGCTCTTCCTCGCCCAGCTCGGGCTGGTTGAGCCGGTCGGCCGTCTCGAACACACGGCGCTGGTTCTCCATCGTGGTCCGGCGACGGGCCTCGGTGGGGTGCGCGGTGAACACCGGCTGGTAGTGCAGTTCCGCGAGCAGGCGTTCCAGTTCGGCGGCGGTCACGCCCTCGTTGTGCAATTCGCGCAGCGTCTGGTCGAACGAACCGGTCCACAGCGGTTCTCCGCTGGAGACCTGCGCGCGCCGCCAGCGGTAGAACAGGTCTTCCTCGGCGATGTTGACCAGGCTGAAGTAGATGCTGAACGCGCGGATTACGCGTTCGGTCAGGGCGGCGTCAAAATGGGTGATGTCCGCCATCAGACGCTGGCGCAGCTGGGGATCTTCGTCCTTGCGCAGGCTCACGAAACCGCGGCGGAGCTTTTCCACCGCGTCGAATACGGTCTGGCCTTCCAGCTTGCGAATGACGTTACCCAGCAGTTCGCCGAACAGGCGCACGCGGGCGCGCAGTTCCTTGTCCTTGGGCAGGAATCGGTCGTCTAGGTCGGTTTGAGTCATAAGCCCTTCTGCACGCACAAGGCCGGCCCATGGGCCGGCCTTGTGGGGAACGTTGCTAGCGCGAAAAGAGGATGATTATAGCGCAGATCAGCCGGTCGTAGCCTGTCGCCTGCGGGGAACCAGTTGGCGATACAGCGAGAGGTAGTGCTCGGCACTGGCGGTCCAGTCGAATTCCTGGCTCATGCCGGTGCGCAGGAGCTGTTCCCAGCGCCCGTCGGCGCGCTGCTGGTACAGCTCGAGGGCGCGTTCCAGGGCCTGTGTCAGGGCGCTGACCGTATCGGGCGTGAAACTGAAACCGGTGGCCGTGCCGTCGGCCAGGTTTTCGGGGCTGGCGTCCACAACGGTGTCCGCCAGCCCGCCCGTGGCATGCACCACCGGCGGGGTGCCGTAGCGCAGGCTGTACATCTGGTTCAGGCCGCAGGGCTCAAAGCGCGAGGGCATCAGGAACAGGTCGGATCCGGCCTCGATCTGGTGCGCCAGCGGCTCGTCGTAGCCGATATGCACCCCGACGCGGCCGGTGTAGGTCCGGGCCAGTGCGCCGGTCGCATGTTCCAGGTCCTTCTGTCCGGAGCCGACCAGGGCGAGCTGCACACGGCCAGTCTCCAGCAACGGGGTGCAGGCCGCATGGATCAGGTCCACGCCCTTTTGCTCGACCATGCGCCCGACATGGCCGAGGATGGGCACGTCCGGATCCACATCCAGCCCCATGCGCTTTTGCAGGGCGGCCTTGCATTGGGCCTTGCCGGCCAGGTCCTCCGACGAGTACGTCTGAGCAATGTGGCGATCGCGGGAGGGATCCCAGGCGCGGTAGTCGACCCCATTCAGGATGCCGTAGAGGTCGTCGGCGCGGGCGCGCAGCACGCCGTCCAGGCCCATGCCCGATTCCGGCTCCTGGATCTCGCGGGCGTAGGTGGGCGATACGGTGGTGATGGCGTCGGCGAAGACCAGTCCGGCCTTCATGAACGACAACTGACCGTGGAACTCCAGGGCGTCTGGGGCCCACAGATCGGGCGGCAGCCCAAGATCGTCCATCGCCTGCGCCGGGAACAGGCCCTGATAGGCGAGGTTGTGGATCGTGAAGATCGTGCGCGGGCGCGGGGCGCCACTGCGCTCGGGGTCCAGGAACACGGGCACCAGGCCGGTCTGCCAGTCGTTCAGGTGCACCAGTTCCGGTGCCCAGTCGAGCCCGGCCTCGTCGCGGGCGATGGCGGTGATCGCCCGCGCGAACCCGGCGAAACGCTGGGCGTTGTCCGGCCAGTCCATGCCATTGCTGGCGCTGTAGGGGTTGCCGGCCCGCTGGAAGTACTCCGGCCAGTCGACCAGGTAGACCGGCAGTTTGGTGCCGGGCAGGTGGCCTTCGATCAGCTGCCAGGGCGCATCCGGCGGGCCGGGCAAGGCTTGCGCGTGGGCCAGCTGGCTGCAGGCCTCCGGATAGCCGGGCACGACCAGCCGCACATCCTGTCGACGCCGGCGCAGGGCGACGGGCAGGCTGGCGCTGACGTCGGCGAGGCCCCCGGTCTTGGTCAGGCCGTACGCCTCGCTACTGGCGAAAAGGATGCGCATAACAGTTCCCTGGGGAAACAAGGGTGGAACCGGGAGCCCCGGCTGTGTTTCCAAGAGTGTAACGCACGCGCCCGGAGCGATATGGAACGGGACGGGCGACAACGCGCGCCTGGGCATTGAACGGACGGGCGGCGCGCTGCAATCTGGAGTCACCATCGCGAGGGGCACACGGATGATCTCAGGGAACGAAGCGGCACGGAGTAATGATCTGGCTGCACATGCAGGGCGGCTGAACGAGCGCCCCCTGCGAAACCTGCTGGAAGAAGACTCGGGCCGCGTGCAGCGGGATGTGCAGGAGATCGCGGGGCTGCGCCTGGACTGGACCCGCCAGCGGCTGGACGGCCCGGCCTGGCAGGCCCTGACAGCGCATGCGGATCACTGCGGTGTGGCCGGGGCCCTGGAACGCCTGTTCGCGGGCGAGCGCGTGAACATCACCGAGGACCGTGCGGCTCTCCACACGGCGCTGCGCCTGCCACCCGGCGCTCGCTGCGAGGTCGCGGGCGAGGACCTGGCGCGGGTGGTGCACGCGGAACTCGAGCGCATGGAGACCTTCGTGCGCCGGGTTCACGCGGGCGAACACACGGGCCATACCGGCCGGCCGATCCGGCGCGTGATCAATATCGGCATCGGCGGCTCCGACCTGGGGCCGCGGATGGTCTGCCGTGCCCTGGCCGCACATGCCCGTCCGACCACCGCGGGCGATCCGCTCATCGTGCGCTTTGTCTCCAACGTGGATGGCGCCGCGCTGTCCGCCGAGTTGCGCGAGGCCGACCCCGAGACGACCCTGTTCATCGTCGCCTCCAAGACCTTCGGCACGCAGGAGACCCTGACCAATGCCCGCGCCGCGCGCGACTGGCTGCTCGGCCGCTTTCCCGAGCAGGCGGTCGCCCGCCACTTCGTCGCGGTGTCCACCGCGCGCGAGCGAGTGGTGGCGTTCGGGATCGACCCGGCCAACATGTTCGGCTTCTGGGACTGGGTTGGCGGGCGCTATTCGGTGTGGTCGGTGATCGGTCTGCCGGTGGCGCTGCTTCTGGGCATGGATGGCTTCCGCGCCTTCCTCGGCGGGGCGCATAGGATGGACGAGCACGTGCGCGACACGACCCTCGCCGACAATGTCGCCGTGCGCATGGCCCTGGTCGACTACTGGAACCAGAACCTGCTGGGGGCCTGCGCCCGCGCGGTCCTGCCCTATGACGAGCGCCTGGCCCTGCTGCCCGCCTATCTGCAGCAGGCAGAGATGGAGAGTCTCGGCAAGCGGGTGCGTCTGGATGGCCGCCCGGTGGAGGAGGAGACCGGCAGCATCGTCTGGGGGGCGGTTGGAACCGATGGCCAGCACGCCTTCTTCCAGCTGCTGCATCAGGGCACGCGGGTGATCCCGGCGGAATTCATCGGCGTGGCCCGGCCGGAACACGACCTGCCGGCCCAGCACCCGCTGCTGCTGGCGAACCTGGTGGCGCAGGCGCAGGCCCTGGCGCTGGGCAAGGATGAGGACACGGTGCGCGCGGAGATGGCCGCAGCCGGGATCGCCCCGGAGCAGGTCGATGCCCTGGCCCCGCACCGGACCTTCCCGGGCAACCGGCCCAGCACCGTGATCCTGCTGGAGCAGCTCGATCCGGCCACACTTGGGGCCCTGATCGCGCTGTACGAGCACAAGATCTATGTGCTCGCGACCCTTTGGGGCATCAATGCCTTCGACCAGTGGGGCGTGGAGCTTGGCAAGCAGCTGGCCGGCGAGGCCCTGCAGGCCCTGCGCGGCGAGGGCGGGCAGCCGGACGCGGCCACGGGCGCGACGCTGGACTGGCTGCGCCAGCGGCTGCCGACTGCCGACTGACCCCTTTCCGGGCCCGATCCGCTATACGGCCAGCGCGTCGTCCGACTCCTCGATCTGCGGGACGTCGGTGGGCAGGGTGATGGTCTGTTCCTCGCCGTCCAGCCAGAAGCGGATTTCCGCCTCTTCGCCATCCGGGGTCGCGGAGACCGCATCCAGAAACTCGATTGGGGTCTCGGGGGTTTGCCCGTTCACCTCCAGGATCAGTGCGCCCTGCGCCAGGCCGGCGGCTGCGGCCGCGCCCTGGGCACGGCTGACCAGCACGCCGGGTTCATCCGGCAGTTCCAGCGCATCGCGCAGGTCGTCGCGCACCGCGATTACGGTGATACCGAGTGCGGTCACCACCTCGTCGTCGCCGGGTGGACTGAACTCGAACGGCACGTCGGCCTCGAGGACGTCGGGCGAGACTGCAATCGTGGCACCGGTGCGCACGGCCAGGGCCAGGCCGTCACTGGGGCGGGTGTCGATATAGCGCGGTTCGTCCTCGCCTTCCACGCGCAGCTCCAGCCAGCCAAGGTAGGTGCCGTCGACCAGGCCGTCGACGATCACGCGCTCCAGGGTCGCGTCCAGTTCCTCCAGCAGGTCGATCATCAGGTCGTGCGTCTGCGGACGCGACAGCTGGACCTCGTGCATCGCCAGCAGGATGGCCTGCGCCTGGTCGGGGCCGATCACGATCGGTACCACCTCGCCGGAGTCGGGGTCGCGCAGCAGGGCGATCGGAGCGCCGGTCTGGGCGTCCATGCCGACCGTCGCCAGTTCCACCGGCAGCACGCGTTCCAGTGCCTCCGGATCGACTTCGCGGGCGAGCGCGTCACTGGCGGCGAGCGCGAGGGTGAGCGCCAGGGAAACGATCAGGACTCGGGGCCAGGCAAACCAGCGGGGGTGCGACATGGGGCGGGCCTGTGTTCAGGATGTCCCTCGATCATGGCAGTCCGCCCCGGGTGCGTCCAGAATGACCCGAAATCGTATGCAGGAGAGATGATGTCCCGACACAAGCCGTACGCCCCAGCCGCGGAGGAAAACCGCGACCCCATCCTGTCCGTGTTGCGCGAGCGTTTTGCCGCACCGGGGCGTGTGCTGGAGGTCGGGGCGGGAACGGGGCAGCACGCGGCGTACTTCGCCGGCGCCCTGCCACACCTTGACTGGCTCCCGAGCGATGTCGCGGAGAATCTCCCGGGGGTGGAGGCCTGGCGCGCGGACGCGGCGCTGCCGAATCTGCGGGTGCCGGTGGCGCTGGACGTGCTTGCCGACCCCTGGCCCGAGGGGCCTTTCGACTACGTTTACAGCGCGAATACCGTGCACATCATGCACTGGCCGGCGGTCGAGGTCTTTTTTGCTGGCGTGGGGCGGGTGCTGGCGCCGGGCGGCATTTTTGCGCTGTACGGCCCGTTCGCGCATGACGGCACGCACACGGCGTCGTCCAATGCCCGTTTCGACGCGATGCTGCGTCAGCAGGACCCGGGCATGGGCGTGCGCGACCGCGCCGATCTGGACGCGCTGGCCGGGCAGCATAGTCTCGGCCGGGCCGAGGTCGTGGAGATGCCGGTCAACAACCAGGTGCTGATCTGGCACAAGGCCTGAAGAGTCCGTGTTTCCCTGGCGTGGTGCGTGTCAGATGTTGTGGTGCTTCAGTGGGTAGCCGCGTTCCTTGAAGTAGCGGTAGCGGGCGCGGCCGGCCTCGCGCTCCGACTCCTCGCCGCCGACGATGTCGGCGACGCGCTCGAAGCGGCCGCAGTATTCCGGCACGTCGGCCGCCAGATTGATCAGCACGTCGCAGCGATCCGAAGGGGCATGGGCCTCGTGCAGGGAGACCGGCACGTCGGTGTTGCGCACGTCGGTGCTGTGCGGCAGGAAGGTAGTGTCCTCGAAGGTCCACAGCCACTCGTCCAGGGTGCGGGTCAGCTCCGGCGAGCCGGTGTGGATGTGCACGCGATGCCCCTGGCCGCTGGCCTTTTTCGCCAGGCGGCAGGTGAAGCGCAGCCGCGCCTCCGGGGCCGGGTCCTGCAGCAGGTAGAAGCTGACGTGGGTCATCCGCGCCCGACCCGGATCAGGCCTGATCGAGCAGGTAGCGCATCAGCATCGGTACCGGGCGGCCGGTCGCGCCCTTCTCCTTGCCGCTTTTCCAGGCCACGCCGGCGATGTCGACATGCGCCCAGGTGTAGTCCTCGGTATAGCGCGACAGGAAGCAGGCGGCGGTGATGGTGCCGGCCGGGCGCCCGCCGATATTGGCCATGTCGGCGAAATTGCTCTTCAACTGCTCCTGGTATTCCGGCCACAGCGGGAGCTGCCAGCCGCGATCCCCGGTCTCTTCACCGGCGGCCAGCAACGCCTTCGCCAGGCGCTCGTTGTTGCCGAGCACGGCCGCGCCCTGGTGGCCCAGCGCGACGATGCAGGCGCCAGTCAGGGTGGCAATGTCGATCACCGCCTTCGGCTTGTAGCGCTCCACCCAGGTCAGTGCATCGGCCAGCACCAGGCGGCCCTCGGCGTCGGTGTTCAGGATCTCCACCGTCTGCCCGGACAGGGTGGTGACGATGTCGCCGGGGCGCGTTGCGCGGCCGTCGGGCATGTTCTCCGCGCTGGTGACCACGCCGACCACGTTGACCGGCAACCCCAGCTCGCAGCAGGCCTCGATCACCCCGAACACGCTGGCCGCGCCGCACATGTCGTACTTCATCTCGTCCATCTCGGCACCGGGCTTGAGCGAGATCCCCCCGGTGTCGAAGGTGATGCCCTTGCCGACCAGCACCACCGGGGCATCGCCCTTCTTGCCGCCGGAGTACTCCATCGCGATCAGGCGCGGCGGGCGCTCGGAACCCTTGCCCACCGCCAGGATGGCCCCGGCCCCGAGCTTCTCCAGGTCCTTCTCGTCCAGTACCGTGGCCTTCAGCTTCTTGTGCTGTTTCGCCATTTCGCGGGCCGTTTCGGCCAGGCTCTCCGGGTAGCAGACATTCGGCGGGGTGTTGCCCAGGTCCTTCGCGCGGTTTACGCCGGTGGCGATGGCCGCGGCCTCGGTGCAGGCGTTCTTGGCGGACTCGGCATCCTTGCGTTCCACGCATAGCTGGATCTTGTCCAGCTTCACCGGGGTCGTCTTCTCCTTGCCCTTGAACGGGGTGAAGCGGTAGGCGGCGTCCGAGATCGCCGCGACCAGGGTGTGCACCACCCAGGCGATGTCCTTGCCGCGCGGCTGGAAGTCCGCGACCGCGATCGCCGCGCTGGTGGCCGGGCGTTCGACCAGCGCGCTCGCCAGGGTTTGCGCCGCCTTGCGCGCGGCGCGGGCGTCGAAGTCCTTTTTCGCGCCCAGGCCGATCAGGAGTGCGCTACCCTTGCTTCCACTGCCGGGGAGCAGCAGCCGGCTGCCGGCCTCGCCATCCATCTCGCCGGCCTTCAGCAGGGCGGTGATCTCGCCGTCGCGCGCGGCATCCAGCGCCGTGGCACCCGCGGCCGGCTTGCGCTTGTGATTAATCCCGGCGGCGCGGATGCCGGCGCGGGGTTTGTCGAGGGTCGAGGTGGTGACGGAGAATTGCATGAATGCCTCCCGAAAATGAGTCCGAGCATGTTACCAGCGCCGAGTGGCGCCCGACCACGCGTCGCGTCCGACGCGGGGTGATGCGCGCGTGATCCTGCGGCGCGCCGAGCGCTTCATCGCCCGCGAGCTGTGGCTGACCCAGGCCGCGGTGAGCGTGGTGTTGCTGCTGGTCATTATCGGCGGTGTGCTGGCGCGGGTGCTGCGCGACGTCGCCGAGGGCAGACTGCCGGTCGACTTCCTCCCCGGCATGGTCGCGTTCGGGGCGTTCAAGGGCATCGTCTTTCTCTGGCCGGTGGCGCTGTTTCTGGCGTTCATGCTGGTGTTCGGGCGCATGCAGCGTGACAGCGAGATGACCGCGTTGCAGGCCAGCGGGATGTCGTTCGCCGCGCTGTACCGTGCACTGTTCTGGGTCGCCGCCCCGGCCGCGATCCTGCTGCTGGTGCTGATGACCATGGTCGTGCCGCGGACCGAGGCGCAGATTGACCAGCTGCGCGACCTGGCCGAACAGCGCTCCGACCTGGTGGGGATCGCCCCGGGGCGATTCCTGCGCTCGCGGGTGGGCGATCAGGTCTTTTTCGCCGAGCGCATGAGCGCGGATCGCGAGGCCTTGCTGGAGGTCTTCATCTATCGCGAGGTGGACGGCGAGTCGCAGATCACCGTGGCCGAGCGCGCGGTGCCCGATCCCGAGGCCGAGGGCAGTGGCTTCCTGCTGCTGGAGAATGGCTACCGCTATGTCGGCGAGCCCGGCACCGCGAGCTTCCGCATGCTGGAGTTCGAGCGCCTGCGCACCCAGATTACCGAGCCCGACCCAACCACGCGGCGCGCCAGCCTGGATGCGCTGCCGACCTCCGCGTTGTGGGCGCAGCGCGATGATCCCGAGGCGCGCGCCGAGCTGGAATGGCGTCTGGCGATGCCGCTGTCAATCCTGGTGCTGGCATTACTTGCGCTGCCGCTGGCGCAGGTGCCACCCCGCACCGGGCGCTACGCACGCATCCCGGCCGCGATCGGTGTGTACGTGCTGTACGCGAACTTCCTGATCCTCGGGCAGGGGCAGCTGGCCGACGGCCGCACGCCGCTGGCCCTGGGGCTGTGGTGGACCCATGGCCTGATGCTCGTGCTGTGGGTGGTGCTGGCCTGGCACAAGGGCCTGTTGCGGCTGCGCCCGGCCACGCCCCGGTTGCAGGACGGTGGAGGGGCCTCATGACTACCGTGCTGGGGCGCTATGTCATCCGCCAGGTGCTGATCGGCACCACACTGGCCGTTGTGCTGCTGGTCGCGCTGGATGCGGTGTTCGCGATGATCGACGAGCTGCGCGACACCGGGGCCGGCAACTACGGGGTCACCGAGGCCATGCTCTACGTGGCGCTGACCCTGCCGCGGCGGATGTACGAGATGCTGCCTCCGGCCGCTCTGGTCGGCGGGTTGTTGTGGCTGGGCAACCTCGCGGCCAACAGCGAGTTGACGGCGATGCGGGCGGCCGGCATGACGCTGGGTCGGTTTATCGTCTGGGTGCTGCAGGCGGGGCTGGTGGTGGTGATGGTGATGCTGATTATCGGCGAATTCTTTGCCCCGGCCTCGGAGACGCGCGCCCAGGCGCTGAAGGCCTCGGCCTTCGACGAGGAAATCAGTGTGGGCTCCATGGGGCTTTGGGCGCGCGATGGGCAGCGGATGATCCACGCCGAGTCGGTGCTGGCCGGGAATCAGCTCGTGGGTGTGCGCATCATCGAGTTCACCGGTGACCGCGAGCCGAGCTGGATTACCCGTGCGGCACGGGCCCGGTTTGTCGATGGTGACTGGCGCCTGGAAGACGTGGAGCGTTCGCTCCTGTCGCATGACCGCGTGGTCGCCGAGCATCGCGCGGAGGAGACGATCGACCGCCTGATCGCGCCCGAGTATTTCGACGTGCTGGTGGTCGAGCCGAGCCAGATGGCTGCGCTCGATCTGTCTCGCTACATCGACTACCTGCGCGAGAACCAGCTGGATGCGGCCCCGTACGAGGTCGCCTTCTGGCAGCGCTTCACCCTGCCGGCGAGCACCTTCGTGATGCTGCTGCTGGCGATCCCGTTTCTGTTCGGCTCGCAGCGCGAGGGCGGCGCCGGCCAGCGCCTGTTTATCGGGATCGCGATCGGGGTCTCGTTCGTGATCGTGATGCGCGCGATCACTCACCTGGGGCTGGTGTACAACCTGCCGCCGCTGCTGGCGGCCAGCCTGCCGGTGTTGCTGTTTCTGGCCATCGCGCTGTTCGCGCTGCGACGCATGGCGGTGCGGGCGTGATCGTTTGTTCGCGACGGCGGTTTCTGGCAGGCGGGATGGCGGGGCTGCTGGCGCTGCTCGCCGGCTGCGGTGGCAGTGGCCCCGGTGACCTGGAGCCGCTGCCGCGCGCGGCCACCGTGCTGGCGTTCGGGGACAGCGTGACCCACGGGACGGGTGCCTCGCGCGGGGAGGATTTTCCGGCACGGCTGGCCGAGATCACTGGCTGGCAGGTGGTGAACGACGGCGTGCCCGGCGACCGGGCGGACAGCGCGCGCGACCGACTGGGCCCCAGCTTGCGCGAGCACGAGCCCGACCTGGTGATTATCGGCCTCGGCGGCAATGACTTCCTGCGCCAGCGCGCCGCGTCGTCGGTCAAGGAGGACCTGCGGGCCCTGATCCACGAGGTGCGCGAGCATGGCGCCCAGCCCCTGTTGCTTGGTGTGCCCTCGGCCTCGGCCTTTGCGGCCGCGACGGGGCGCCTGCGCGACGACGATATCTATGGCGAGCTGGCGCGCGAGGAGGAGGTCCCGCTAATCGACGGGGTGCTGTCAGGGGTGCTCTCGAACGGCGACCTGCGCGCGGATCGCATCCACCCGAACGCGGCCGGCTATCAGCAAATGGCGGAACAAATCGCCGAAGGGCTGGAGGATCTCGGCCTGTGGCTTGCCCCCTGATGTAAAGGACCCTGCGGGCTCCGGGGCCCCAGGCGGCGTCGGTTCAGGCCGCCTTGTCCTTTTTCCAGCGCGGCTTGGCCAGGCCCGGAATGCGTACCAGCTCGGTACCGGACAGCCAGTCGTGCAGCATCCAGCGCCGCGGATGGAACTGCGACAGCCCCAGCGCGAAGATTGCCGCGGCGGTGACCGCCACGGTTGCCACGGCGCCGTGTTCGCGCACCGCCCAGATCGCCATCAGCACCACCAGCCACTGGGCGGCCGCCACCAGATAGCGCAGCGTGGCCTGCCAGGCGTTGACCGGCTGGCCATGCTCGGTGCGCAGCTGGATGTTCCACGTTTGCAGGCCCAGGGTCTGCCCGGTACGCGTCCAGAACCAGAAAAAGAAGGCCCAGCCGACGAACAGGTTGGCGATGAAATGCGCGCGGGTGGAGTACCAGCCGGTCAGGTTGCCCAGCGCCACCACGATCATGCCCAGCACCATCCAGATCGCGATCAGCAGCAGGGCGTCGTAGAGGATCGCGCCGAAGCGGCGCAGCAGGCCGGCGGGCAGGCCTTCAATGTTCTTCGGGTCTTGGCTCATGGGCAGGGTCGGGCTCGGGGCACGGGTTGGTGGAACGGGCAAGGAGCGCGTAGTCTTCCTGTATGCAGCGACGGTTTCAACGTATCCCTCTGGAGTTTCCGGCCACCCTGGTCCATGCGAACGGGGAGTGTCCCGTGCGTGTCGAGGATATCTCGCTGCGCGGTGTGCTGGTCGAGGGATCCCGGATTCCGGCGGTCGCGCCGGACGCCTTGGTGACGCTGGATATCCCGCTGTCCGAGGAGGCGCGCATCACCTTCGAGGGGCGCGTGCGCTGGCAGGAGGGTCTGTGGCTGGGGCTCGAGATCGAGGCGATGCCGCTGGAATCGGCGACGCACCTGCGCCGCCTGGTCGAGCTCAATCTGGGCGATGAGGCCTTGCTGGAGCGGGAGTTTGCCGCGATGGCCGAGTCCGCCCCGCCTCGCGAATAAGCCTGCTTTCTAAAGAGGGACCCTGTCTAAAGAGGGACCCTGTTGGCATCCCCGATGGAGGGGGTGATCAGAAAATCTCCCGGAACGGGAGCACCTCCACCCATTCACCCACGCGCGCCCCGTCGGATTCGCGTGGCAGCACGATGTAGGCATTGGCCTCGCTCATTGCGCGCAGCTGATGCGAACTCTGGCCACCGGCCGAGCGCACGGTCCATCCACGATCGTCGGTGGCGAGCACTGCCCGCTGGAAGTCCTTGCGCCCGGGGGTCTTGTGCAGGTCCTCCACCAGACGCGCGCTGATGGTCTGCGGCGGTGTGGTGTCGCGTCCGGACAGGGCCTGCAGGGCGGGGCGTACCAGCAGGGCGAAGGTGGTCATCACCGCGACCGGGTTGCCCGGCAGACCCAGGAAGTGGGCATTGCCGAAACGGCCAAAGGCCAGCGGACGGCCGGGCTTGATCGCGATCTTCCAGAAGCCGACCTGGCCCGAGGCCTGCAGCACGCGGGTCACGTGGTCGGCATCGCCCACCGAGACCCCGCCGGTGGTGATGATCAGGTCCGCCTCCTGCCCGGCGCGTTCCAGCGCCTCCCGCACGGCCGCCTCGGTATCGCGGATCACGCCGTAGTCGAGTGCCTCGACCGGATAGGCGGCGAGCAGCGCGCGCAGCGTGTGGCGGTTGGAGTCGTGGATCTGACCGGGATCCAGCGGCTCGCCCAGCGGTACCAGCTCGTCGCCGGTGGAGAAGAATGCGACCCGCGGCTTGCGCAGCACTCGCAGTTCGGCGATCCCCTGGCTGGCCAGTACGCCGATCTCGGCGGCGCCAATGACCTGCCCCTTGTCGAACAGAGCGGTACCGCTGGCCGTGTCGCTGCCGGGGCCGCGGATGTTGTGCCCGGGCGCCAGGCCGCCGTTGTTCAGGCGGATCCCGGCCGCGCCGACGCGCTCGACCTGTTCTTGCATGATTACGACATCGGCGCCGTCCGGGACCACGGCGCCGGTCAGGATGCGCACACACTGGCCCGGTTCCACGCGGCCATTCCAGGGGTGCCCGGCGGCCGAGGTCCCGGCCAGCATCAGCTCGCGCCCCGCGACGGCATCGTCGGCGCGCAGGGCATAGCCATCCATCGCGGAGACGGCGGCCGGCGGGACGTCGATGCGGGCGGCGACCGGCTCGGCCAGGGTGCGCCCCAGCGCGGATTCCAGCGGTACGGTCTCGGATTCGGTCAGTGCGTCGCAGGCCTGCAGGATGGCCGCGCGTGCCTGTTCCAGGGTCAGGGCGTTGGGGTCGAACTCGTCGCAGCTGGGCACGGACATGGCGCTCGGCGTCTCCGGGTCAGGGGTTCAGGTTGCAATAGTCGATGATGAAGCGCGCGACCGCATCGGGGTCGTTGACCGGTAGCAGCGGACCGTCAAAGTCCAGCTCGGCGGCATCGGTCGCGACTGCGATCACGCCGGGAATCTCCGGGTACAGCGGCGGCTTGCCGATGGCTGGGCGGTGGACCTCGATCTTCGGCAGGTCGGCCTGCTTGAAGCCCTCGACCAGGATCAGGTCCGCGCGCTCCGGGTCCAGGCGCGAGCAGAGCATGTCCAGGTCCGGTACGCGGCCATCGTCGGTCTCCGGGGTCTCCACCATCAGGGCATAGCGTCGGCAGGAGGCGACCAGCATCTGGTCCGCGCCGGCGTGGCGCAGCTCGTAGCTGTCCTTGCCGGGGGTGTCCACGTCGAAGGCGTGATGGGCATGCTTGATCACGGCCGGGCGCTGGCCGCGGGCGCGCAGGGCGGGGATCACCGCCTTGAGCAGGGTCGTCTTGCCGCTGCCGCTCCAGGCGGCAAAGCCGACGCGCGGCAGATTGAACGGGTGTGGCGTCATGGTCGTTGGCTTGCGTTATGCACGCCCGAGTATAGCGATAACCGGCGGCAGCGGGAGGGGGTGTTCAGCCGACCAGGTCCTCGGGCGTATTCAGGTTGGCGAAGGCGCCGGGCTGGTCGGAGAAGTCGACCACCGTGGCGCCGATATCGCGAAACCAGCGGCCAACTGCGAGTGGGCCATGTGCGAGATCCGTCTCCAGGCGCGCGGCCAGGTCGGGTCTGAGCAGGGCGAATAGCGGTTGCAGCCGTTCGCCGTCGTGGGCGATCGCGGCCGGGGCGTCACCGGTGTCCAGCGCCTGACCCAGTCGTTCGGACAGGTCGAGCGGCAGGTGCGGGGCATCCACCGGGACACTGAGCAGGGTGTGTCCGGGGTAGTGCGCCCATGCCGCGGCGATCCCGGCCAGCGGTCCCGGGTAGTCCGGACGGGTATCCGGCAGACAGGGAAACCCTAGCGCGCGATAACGGTCGATATCGGTGTTGGCGCTGATCACGATGGAGCCCACTTGCGGCGCGAGACGTTCGATCACCTGTTCCACCAGCGGGCGGCCCCGATACTCCACCCAGCCCTTGTTGCGCCCGCCCATGCGCCGACCCTGTCCGCCGGCCAGAACCAGGCCAAGCGGCGGATGCGCGGTATTGGCTGCGGAAGTATCAGGCATCTCGGCTGGGGATTCGGGGCGACAATGGCCTATTGTGTAGAGTGGATGTGCGCGCCGGTATGGCCGTCGCGGAGTGTACGACGAAACGGGACCGACGGGAGAGGAAGCCCATGAAGCGAGGCGGCATGCGCGTCTGGCGAACCGCAGTCTGGCTGGTGTTCCTGCTGCTGGGGGCCGGCTGGCTGGCGGTGTCCACGCTGGCGGAAACCGGACAACGGCACGCCCTGGTGCTGACCGTAGAGGATGCCATTGGGCCGGCTACTGGGGATTACATTCGTCGCGGCATCGAGCGCGCGGAGGCCGAGGATGCCGAGCTCATGGTCCTGATGCTGGATACCCCGGGCGGGCTGGATTCCAGCATGCGCAGCATCATTCGCAATATCCTGCAATCGGATGTCCCGGTGGTCACCTATGTCCACCCCTCGGGCGCTCGTGCGGCCAGTGCCGGGACCTACATCCTCTACGGTTCGCATGTCGCGGCGATGACCCCGGCCACCAACCTCGGTTCCGCCACGCCGGTGCAGATGGGCGGAGGCGGCCTGCCGGGCATGGATCCGCCGGAAGAGGAGGAGGAAGAGGCCACCGACGAAGCCAACGACAACGGCAGCGGGGGCAATGACACCAACGGGGCCGAGGAGCAGGACAACGGCGAAAACGGCAACGGCAACGGCAACGGCGACAACGGCGAGGTTGAACCGGCCACCGAGGACGAACTGCTGGAAGACGATCCTCCTTCACCCCGCCGAGGCGGCGACGCGATGGAGCGCAAGGTGCTGGAAGATGCGGTGTCCTACATCCGCGGCCTGGCCGAGCGCTACGACCGCAACGCCGAGTGGGCCGAGGAGACCGTGCGCGAGGGCTCCAACCTGACCGCGACTGCCGCGCTGGAACAGAACGTGATCGACTTCGTCGCGAACAACCTCGACGACCTGCTGACACAGATCGACGGCCACACTGTGCGCATGCACGATGGCGAGCGCACACTGTCCACCGAGGGGCTGGAGATCGTGCGCATGGACCCGGACTGGCGCACCCAGTTGCTGTCAGTGATCACCAACCCGAACATTGCCTATATCCTGATGCTGCTCGGGATCTACGGCATCATCTTCGAGCTGGCCAACCCGGGTGCGATCTATCCCGGGGTGATCGGCTCGATCGCGCTGATCCTGGCGTTCTTCGCGCTGCAGGTGATGCCGGTGAACTACGCGGGCCTGGCGCTGATGCTGCTGGGCATGATCTTCATGATTGCAGAGGCCTTCGTACCCAGTTTCGGGGCGCTGGGCATAGGAGGAATCGTGGCCTTTACCGTTGGCTCCATCATCCTGTGGGACGACCCGCAGCTGAATGTGGCGATCCCGCTGGTGATCGGCACCGCCATTGCCATTGGCATCCTGTCGGTGTGGGTGCTGGGCCGGCTGTTCAGTCTGCGTGGCAAGAAGCCCGCCACCGGCTATGAAGAGATGATCGGCATGATCGGCGAGGCGCGCGAGGACTTCGACCACAGTGGCCGGGTATGGGTCCACAGCGAGCAATGGAACGCGGAGAGCTCCGCACCGGTCCGCGAAGGGCAGAAAGTGCGCGTAACGGCCATCGACGGCCTGAAGCTGCAGGTCGAACCCGTGACCGAAGAAGACACCCCGGATACCGCCTCGGCCGGCTGACCGGTCGAACGGTGTTCACAACAAGAAGGAGCAGGACATGAACGATCTCGGTTTCTTTGTCGTCCCGCTAGTCATCCTGGTCGCCATCATCGTGATGTCGATCAAGGTGCTGCGCGAGTACGAGCGCGGCGTCATCTTCTTCCTCGGTCGCTTCCAGTCGGTCAAGGGCCCGGGCCTGATCATCGTGATCCCGGGCATCCAGCAGATGGTGCGGATCGACCTGCGCATCATTACGCTGGACGTGCCCAGCCAGGACGTGATCTCGCAGGACAACGTGACGGTCCGGGTGAACGCGGTGCTGTACTTCCGCGTAGTGGATTCCGCCAAATCGGTGATCCAGGTCGAGGACTATTACGCGGCCACCAGCCAGCTTGCGCAGACCACGCTGCGCTCGGTGCTCGGCAAGCATGATCTCGACGAGATGCTGTCCGAGCGCGACAAGCTGAACAACGACATCCAGGAAATCCTCGACAGCCAGACCGATGCCTGGGGCATCAAGGTCACCAATGTCGAGATCAAGCATGTCGACCTGGACGACTCGATGATTCGCGCCATTGCCCGCCAGGCCGAGGCCGAGCGCGAGCGGCGCGCCAAGGTCATCCACGCCGAGGGCGAGCTGCAGGCGGCCGAAAAGCTGGTGCAGGCCGCGCAGAAGATGGAGGCGAGCCCCGCCGCGCTGCAGCTGCGCTATTTGCAGACCATGGCCGACATGTCGACCAACGGCAACGCCAACTCCATCTTCTTCCCGTTGCCGCTGGAGCTGACTAAGGTCTTCGAGAACCTCGCCGGCAAGTTTCGTGCAGAGAACCCGGAGGCGCCCGGCAATATGGGCAACCCGGGTACTCCCGGAGGCGGTCAGTCGTAACGCGTGACCACCGCCGCGACGACCTCACCGGTCCTCGACCGCTTCCTGGACGAGCTCTGGGCGGTCGAGGGCCTCTCGGACCATACCCTGGCGGCCTACCGGCGCGACCTCGAGGCCCTGGCGCGCTGGCTGCATGGGCGCGGGGTTGCGCTCGAGGCAGCCAGTAGCGCCGATCTTCTGGCGTTCGTCAGTGCCCGCATGCAGGCGGGGGCACGGCCGAAATCCATTACCCGCGCGCTGTCCAGTATTCGTCGCTTCTATCGCTATCTGGTGCATCAGGGCGAACGCGAGGACGATCCCAGCGCCGGAATCGAATCCCCGCGTGCCGGCCGCCCGTTGCCGGACAGCCTGTCCGAGACTCAAGTCAATGCGCTGCTGGCGGCCCCCGAGCTGCACACTGAAGTGGGCCTGCGTGACCGCGCGATGCTCGAACTGATGTACGCCGCCGGCCTGCGCGTATCCGAGCTGGTTGGGCTGGAGCAGTCCGAGGTGAACAGCCGTCAGGGGGTGGTGCGCATCACTGGCAAGGGCGACAAGGAACGCCTGGTACCGCTGGGTGAGGAGGCTGCCCACTGGCTGGCGCGTTATCTGCGAGAGGCACGCGGTGCACTGATGTCCGGCCATCCGCCAGTGGATACCGTGTTCGTGACCCGGCGAGGCAGGGGGCTCACCCGTCAGGCCTATTGGTATCGCATCAAGCACTACGCCCAAGTGGCCGGAATCGAAGTGCCGCTGTCGCCCCATACCCTGCGCCACGCGTTCGCGACCCATCTGCTCGACCACGGCGCGGATCTGCGTGTGGTGCAGATGCTGCTGGGCCACAGCAGCCTGTCGACCACGCAAATCTATACCCACGTCGCACGCGCCCGCCTGCAGAGCCTGCATGCGGAACATCATCCCCGCGGCTGACGTCTATTACTGCGATCTTGCCGGCCTCGGCAGGCACCCCGCTTCGGGACTGCTAGACTGGCCCCGTTTTCTTGCACAGCTACGAGAGAGTCCATGTTTGTACAACGCGCACTGCCCCTGGCCATGCTGCTGGCCGCCTTCACCTCCACCGCCGCCGCGACCGATGCCATCGAAGAGCGCATGGCGGACGTGATCCCCAATGCCGAGATCGACAGCATCCAGGAGACCGGCATGGACGGGATCTATGAGGTGCGCTATGGCACCGAGATCTTCTATGTCTCCGGGGATGGCAAGTACCTGCTGCAGGGCAACCTGATTGACCTGGATACCCGCGACAACCTGACCCAAGGGTCACTGCGTGGTGTGCGCGCTGACATGTTCGCCGAGATCGACGACCGCGAACTGGTGGTCTATTCACCGAACGGCGACACCCGCGGCGTGCTGAATGTCTTTACCGATCCGAATTGCCCCTACTGCCGTGAGCTTCACCAGGACATCCCGCAGTACCTGGAGGCCGGCATCAAGGTGCGCTACCTGATGTTCCCTGTGCTGGGACAGAATTCCCCGGAGATCATGGACCGGATCTGGTGCGCGGATGACCGCGAGGACGCGATGGACCGCGCCAAGACTGGCGACACCCTGGACCATATCGACGGCAGCTGCGATACCCCGCAGGATGCACACTTGGCACTGGGCCAGCAGCTGAACGTGCGCGGGACCCCGGCCCTGATCACCGAGGACGGCCAGCAGATGTCCGGCTACCAGGAGCCGGAGGCCGTGATCGAACGGATCGTCGGCGGTAGCTGAGCCAGCAGCTCCCGGGTGGTGTTGCCTCGATCCATCCCGGGACATCGCCCTGTAGGAGGCCAGCCCTCTGGCCGATGCAGCACATGCAGGATCGGGCTTGCCTGCGAGGTCCCCGACGCGTGGATGAGGGCGTCGGTGTTTGCCTGATCAATACAGCAGCGACGCCATCTGCCGCCGGTACTGTCCGACCAGGGGGTGGTCGTCGCCCAGCACCTTGAACGCTGCCAGCAGGCCCTTCTGGCCGGCGCCGTCGTTGTAGGCGCGGTGCTGTTTCATCAGTTGCAGGTAAAGCCCCAGAGCCTCCTCGGCACGCCCGGAGAGCATCGCGTAGGCGGCCATCTTCTCCAGCGCTTCGGGACTGGGGTCGCCGGACTGGATCTCCTTCGCCACGGCCTGCGGGTCGATGCCGGCAGCGGTTTTGGCGAACACCAGACGGGCTCGCAGTTCCTTCACTGCATCCTGTTCGTGCTGGTCCAGCGGCAGCTTGTTCAGCTCCGTTTCGGCGGCGTCCGCATCGCCGGACTGGGCCAGCGCGCGGGCCAGTTCAATGCGCAGGTCGCCATGGTCGGGGTCCTCCTCGAGCGCGGCCTTGAGCGTGGCCAGGGCCCCATCCACGTCGCCGGTTCGGGCCTGTTCACGCGCCTGCTCGATGATCCTGTCCGAGGGCTTTTCCAGATAGCGGTCGATCATCGCGCGGATGTTCGGCTCCGGCTGCACGCCCATGAACTGGTCCACCGGCTTGCCGTGGCGGAACACCATCACCGTGGGCAGGCTGCGCACGCCGTACTGCTGGGCCAGGGCCTGCTGCTCGTCGCTGTTGACCTTGGCCAGGCGGAACTTGCCGGCGTATTGCGCGGCCAGTTGCTGCAGCAGCGGCATCAGCTGCTGGCAGGGCCCGCACCAGGCGGCCCAGAAGTCGACCACCACCGGGCGCTGATGGGACTCGTCCAGCACAGCCTGCTGGAAGCTTTCCTGGGTGACGTCGAGGATGTCCTCGCCGGTTGCGCTTGCGGCTTCTGCCATGGGAACCCTCCTGAAACGCTTGAATACGGAATTTGCAATGCAATTGTTGGGATCATGGGGGCGATTGCAAGCAGCCCTGATTTGCTACCCTTCGCGCATCCGCGAGCGCGCGATCGACACAGGAACCATTACGTGAGCTATTCCGCATCCGATATCGAGGTCCTCGAGGGGCTGGACCCGGTGCGCAAGCGCCCGGGCATGTATACCGACACGACCCGCCCGAACCACCTCGCGCAGGAGGTGATCGACAACTCGGTGGACGAGGCGATCAGCGGCCACGCCAAGCGCATCGATGTGATCCTGCACAAGGACGACTCGGTCTCGGTGTCGGATGACGGTCGCGGCATGCCGGTGGACCTGCACCCGCGCGAGAATCGCCCCGGGGTCGAGGTGATCCTGTCCACGCTACATGCGGGCGGGAAGTTCTCGGACAAGAACTACCAGTTCTCCGGTGGCCTGCACGGGGTCGGCGTGTCGGTGGTCAATGCGCTGTCGAAGCAGCTCGAGGTGCAGATCAAGCGCGATGGCCGCGAGTACCGCATGGCGTTCGCCGGCGGGTACAAGACCCAGGATCTGGAGGCGGTCGGCGACGTCGGCAAGCGCAACACCGGCACCACGCTGCACTTTTGGCCGGACCCGCAGTATTTCGATTCCGCGAAGTTCTCGGTGCCCCGGCTCAAGCACATCCTGCGCGCGAAGGCCGTGTTGTGCCCGGGCCTGACCGTCACGTTCCATGACGAGACCACCGGCGAGGCCTGCGAGTGGTGCTATCAGGCGGGGCTGCGCGACTACCTGGTGGAGGCCCTGGACGGCCTGGAGCGGGTGCCGGAGGAGCCGTTCATGGGGTCGGTCTCCGGGGCCACCGAGGCCGCCGACTGGGCGGTGACCTGGCTGCCGGAGGGCGGCGAGGTCGTCAGCGAGAGCTACGTGAACCTGATCCCGACCACCCAGGGCGGGACGCATGTGAACGGCCTGCGCACCGGCCTGACCGAGGCCGTGCGCGAGTTCTGCGAGTTTCGCAGCCTGCTCCCCCGCGGGATCAAGCTGGCCCCGGAAGACGTCTGGGAACGGGTCGCCAGTGTGCTGTCGTTCAAGATGCAGGACCCGCAGTTCGCCGGGCAGACCAAGGAACGCCTGTCCTCGCGTCAGGCCGCGCCGTTTGTCTCCGGCGTGGTCAAGGACGCCTTCAGTCTGTGGCTGAACCAGCACCCGCAGCAGGGCGAGCGCATCGCCGAACTGGCGATCCAGAACGCGCAAAAGCGCAGCCGCGCCGGGCGCAAGGTGGTGCGCAAGAAGGTCACCCAGGGCCCGACCCTGCCGGGCAAGCTGGCCGACTGCGCCAGCCAGGACCTGGAGCGCACCGAGCTGTTCCTGGTCGAGGGCGACTCCGCCGGCGGCTCCGCCAAGCAGGCGCGCGATCGCGACTTCCAGGCGATCATGCCGCTGCGTGGCAAGATCCTGAATTCCTGGGAGGTGGACCCTGACCAGGTGCTGGGCTCGCAGGAGATCCACGACATCTCCGTGGCCCTGGGTGTGGACCCGGGCCAGGCCAGCCTGGACGGGCTGCGCTACGGCAAGGTCTGCATCCTGGCCGATGCCGACTCCGACGGCGCGCACATCGCAACGCTGCTGTGTGCGCTGTTCCTGAAGCACTTCCGCCCGCTGGTGGAGCGGGGGCACGTGTACATCGCCATGCCGCCGCTTTACCGCGTGGACGTCGGCAAGCAGACCTTCTATGCCCTGGACGACGACGAGAAGGCCGGCGTGCTGGAACGCATCGAGGCGGAAAAGATGAAGGGCAAGGTCTCCGTGACCCGCTTCAAGGGGCTGGGCGAGATGAACCCGCTACAGCTGCGCGAGACCACCATGAACCCGGACACCCGGCGCCTGGTGCAGCTCACCCTCGACGCCGCCGACGACACCATGCAGCTGCTGGACATGCTGCTCGGCAAGAAACGCGCCTCCGAACGCCGCGCCTGGCTGGAAGGCAAGGGCCACCTGGCCGACGTCGCCGTCTGACAGCCTGTTGAGAGATCACACCTAGAGTTACCGATAGACCTCACGGCGGTGGCCGATCTTCACCACCGTGACGATCAGTTGCTCGTCCTGGATCTCGTAGAGGATGCGGTAGGCGCCTTGCCGCACACGGTAGCGTTCCTGCGCGGAAAGCTTCTCGCTGCCCGGTGGGCGGGGGTCCTCTGCCAGCGAAGCGATGCGCTCCAGGATGCGGCGTACGTCCCTGTCGGGAACCCGTCGCAGATCCTTGGCGACGGACTTGCGGACCACAACCTCAAAGCTTGCCATGCGCCTTCAGGTCGTCGAGGAGCGCCTCGTAGGACATGGTCGGCTCTGCAACGCGATCCTCGAACGCCCTCAAATCCTCCTGGTCCTCGATCAGTACTTGGCGCACGGCGCGATTGACCAGATCGGAGATCGAGCACTGGGTGGAGGCGGCCTTCATACGCAGGGCGCGGTGCAGGTCCGGTTCGAAATACACGGTGGAACGCTTGTTCGGCTCGTTCATTGGAGCCTCCGGGATGATGGATACAAGGTTCATTGTAGCGCTGTGGCGTCATGACGCCACAGCGTCAGGGTCGAACCGGCGTCAGGCCCGCGCCGCGGCGCGCGACCGGACCCAGTGGTACAGGGCCGGCAGCACAATCATGTTGAGCGCGGTGGAGCCGAGCAGGCCGCCGAGGATCACGATGGCCATCGGGGCCTGGATCTCGGTGCCGGTCTCGCCCAGGCCCAGCGCCAGCGGGACGAGCGCCAGCGCGGCGGTGAGCGCGGTCATCAGGATCGGCGTCAGCCGCTCCAGTGCGCCGCGTTCCACGGCCTCGTCCAGCGGCACGCCCTCGGCCGCCAGGCTCTGGTAGCGGCTGATCAGCAGCAGCCCGTTGCGCACGGCGATGCCGAACAGGGTGATGAACCCGACCAGCGCCGCGATGGTCAGCACGCCGCCCATGGCGAACACGGCGATCACCCCGCCGATCAGCGCCAGCGGGATGTTGACCATCACCAGCAGGACCAGGGTCAGCGAGCGCAGGGCCAGTTGCAGCACCACCAGCATGGCGACCAGGACGCCGGCGGACACGATGGCGATGGTCCGGCTGGCCTGGGCCTCGGCCTCGAACTGGCCGCCCAGTTCCACGCGATAGCCCTCGGGCAGTGCTACCCGTTCGTCGATGGTGGCGCGGACCTCGTCGGCCGCCCCGCGCAGGTCACGCCCTGCCACGTTGGCGCTGACCACCAGGCGGCGTTCGGCGTTTTCGCGGTTGACCTGGGCGGGGCCGCGTTCGATCCGCGGTTCGGCCACGTCGCCCAGCCGGATGTTGTGCCCGGTCGGCGTGCGCATCGGGATGTCGGCCAGGCGGTCCAGCTCGCGCCGCTCCACGGGCAGCTGCACGACCAGGTCGAAACGCCGCTCCCCCTCGAAGATCTGGGCGACGCGGGCGCCGCGCCAAGCGGTCTCCAGGGTCTCCGCGGCGTCGGCCACGGTCAGGCCGTAGCGGGCGAGGGCGCTGCGATCGGCATGCAGCCGGATTTGTGGCACCGCGGCGACGGGCTCGATCGACAGGTCGACCAGGCCGTCGATGCCCTCGAGGGTTCGCTCGACCTCGCCCGCCAGGCGCTGCAGTTCGCCCAGGCCCGGGCCGAAGATCTTCACCGACAGGTTCGCGCGCACGCCGGTCAGCATATGGTCGATGCGGTGCGAGATCGGCTGGCCGATGTTGAACTGGCCAGGAAACGCGGCCAGCCCCTCGCGCAGCTCCTCGAGAAACGCTTCCTTCCCCTGCGGCAGCGGGCCCAGACGGACATCCAGTTCGCTCAGATGGGGCGGCTGGGTGTGTTCGGCCCCTTCGGCCCGTCCGGTACGGCGGGCGACGGAGAGGATCGGATCCTGTTCCAGCAGCCAGCGTTCCACCTGGCCGGCCATCTCCGCCGCGGTCTCCAGGCCGGTGCCGGGCGGGGTCGCCATCTCGATGGTCAGGCTGCCTTCGTTGAAGTCGGGCAGAAAGGAGCGCCCGAGCAGCAGCGTGGCCGCCAGGGTGGCGATGGCAAGGGCTGCCGAGATGACCACCACACTGCGGCGAAAGCGCAGGGTGGCGCGCAGCAGCGGGCGGTAGGCGCGCTGCAGGGCCGCGGCCACCGGCGGTTCGCGACCCGCGCTACGCTCCGCGACCGCGGGCAGCAGCCAACGGGCGAGCACCGGCGTCACGGTCAGGGCGACCATGAGCGAGGCCGCGATCGCGACCAGATAGGCCAGCCCCAGCGGCTGCAGCAGGCGGCCCTCCACCCCGCTCAGGAAGAACAGCGGGGCGAACGCCAGCATGATGATCACGGTGGAATAGACCACCGGATAGCGCATCTCCGAGCAGGCCCGGCGTACGGTCTCGTCCAGGCTGGCCCGATCGCGGTCGCCGCCGTTCTCGCGCAGGCGGCGATAGATGTTCTCCACGAAGATGATGGCATCGTCGACCAGCGCGCCGATGGCGATGGTCATGCCGCCCAGGGTCATGGTGTTGATGGTGATGCCCAGCGCGTGCAGCACCAGCAGGGCGACGGTCAACGACAGCGGGATGGCCAGCGCCGAGATCAGCGTGATCCGTACGCTCAGCAGGAACACCAGCAGGATCAGCACCACGAAGATCGCCCCGTCGCGCAGGGCCTTGCCCACGTTCGCCACTGCCGTCTGGATGAAATCGGCCTGGCGGAACAGGTTGGGTTCGATGGTGACACCCTCGGGCAGGCCGGCTTCGAGCCGCGCGAGGGTCTCGTTGATCGAACGCGTCAGGTCGAGGGTGTCGGCATCTGGCTGTTTGGAGACGGCCAGCACCACACCGGGGTGGCCGTTCACGCCGCCATCCCCGACCGGGATGGAGGGCCCCATCGCGACCTCCGCGACATGCCGTACCAGGATCGGCATGCCGTCGCGTACTGCGACCACGGCCTGTTCGATCTCGTCCAGCCGCTCGGCGCGACCGAGGAAGCGGATCAGGTAGTCCTGGCCGCCCTCGCTGAGCCGGTCGCCGCCCGCATTGCGGCTGGCCTGTTCCAGTGCGTCCCGGACCTCGGCGAGGTTCAGGCCGAACGCCGCGAGGCGCTCCGGGGAGACTTGCACCTGGTATTGGCGGACCTGGCCGCCCAGGGTGGTCACCTGGGCCACGCCGGGGATGGCCTCCAGCTGCCGCGCTACCACCCAGTCCGCGACTTCGCGGGCGCGCATGCCATCCGCACGGGCGTCGTCACGTACGCCGAGATAGGCGATCTCGCCCATGATCGAGCTGATCGGCCCCAGCTGCGGGGCGGCGACGCCTTCGGGGAGTTGCGCCTGCACGCGCCCCAGCCGCTCGTTGACGACCTGCCGGGCCTGGTAGATCTCCTCGCCCCACTCGAACTCCACCCACACCAGCGAGAAGCCGGCCACGGACTGCGAGCGCACGCGGCGCACCCCGCTCGCGCCGCTGACCGCGGACTCGATCAGGTAGCTGACCTGCTGTTCCACCTCCTCGGCGGCCAGGCCGGGGGCCTCGGTCATCACCGTTACGGTGGGTGCGGTCAGGTCCGGGAATACGTCGATCGGGGTCTGGCTGGCCTGCCAGGCGCCCAGCAGCAGGAGGCCGAGGGCCCCGGCCATCACCAGCAGGCGGTTGGCGAGGGACCATCGAATCAGTCGATCCAGCATTGGGTGGCCTCCTAGTGGCTGTGGCCGTGGCCGATGTCATCGGTATCGCGGCCCGCGAGCAGGACTGCATAGGCGCCCTGGACCACCACCCGTTCGTCCGCCTCGACCCCGGCGAGGATCTCCACCCGGCCGGCGGAACGAATCCCGGTACGCACCGGTCGCCGCTCGAACGTCTCGCCCCCGGTCTGGACCATCACCACCTGCACGCCGTCGTCGTCGATCAGTGCCGCGGCCGGGAGCGTGACGCGGTGCCGCGATGGCCCTGCCGCCAGCGAGACGGTCAGCGGCATGCCGGGCCGGTACCGGGTGTCCGTGTCCTCCAGCGCAAAGGCGACCGGCAGCGTCTGCCCGGGCCCGTCGAATGCACCGCCTTCCCAGACCGGTTCGCCGCCGATGGCATGCCACTCGCGACTGCCCGGGTGGCGCATGGCCGGATCGGCCAGGGAGGTGACCCGCTCCAGGTCCGCCGGGTAGAGGTGCGCCACCAGCCACAGCGTCTCGCCATCGAGCACGCGGGCCAGTTGCTGGCCGGCCTGGACGACCTCTCCGGGGCTGACATCCAGGGACTCCACCCGGCCACCCGCCGGGGCGCGCAGGGCCAGGGTGCCGGAGACGGCGCTACCGTCGAGCCGTTCCTGGCGGTCGCGGGCGTCGTCCAGTTCGGCCCGCGCGGTGTTGCGTTCGCGGCGGGCCTCCACCACCCGACTGTCGGCGATCACGCCCTCCTCGGCGAGCGCCGTCAGACGCTCCAGATCCGCCTCGGCCGCGGTCAGACGTTCCTGTGCGCGGGCGAGATCCAGGGCCAGGCCGCTGGAGGTGCCGCTGTCCGGCAAGACCGCCAGACGCATCAGACTGTCCCCGGCGTTGACCTCGCGCCCGGGTGCCGGCCATTCCCCGTCGGCCGTGATGACGCCATCGGCGGGCGCGATCAGCCGCGTGCGCTTGCCGGGTACCTCGCGGATGGTCCCCGGGACTTCGATGCGTTCGGCGAACGGCTCATAACGGGCCGGGGCGGTGGCGAAGCGCATGCGCCACTGGGTCTCCTTGAGAAAGGTGATCGTGTCGTCCGCGTCGTGCGCGTGCCCTTCGTCGCCATGGCCGTGATCGTGTCCATGGTCATCGTGGCCGTGATCGTCTCCGTGGTCGTCCTCGCCATGGGCATGCCTGCGGTCGTCGCCCGCATGGTCATGGTCATGGTCGTGACCGTGATCTTCGTCCCCTTGGTCGTGATCCCCGGGGACGTGTACCTGACCGAGCGTGCTCTCGCGCATGCCGTCGGCGTCTTCGTGGACGGCCGTCAGGTAATAGCGTCCCGGCGCGGGCAGGGTCAGGGGGACCGCGAAGATGCCTTCCCGGTCGAGGCCGGCCGTGGCCTCGCTGAATATCTCCCCGTAGCGGTTATGCATCTGCAGGGTTACCTCCCCCGTGGTGACCGGCCGGAAGTCGTCCAGCCAGGTGGCATGGACCACGAAGGTCTCCGTTGCCCCCGGCGCCGGGGCGCCGGCCTCCAGGAACCATTCCAGCTCGGCGCCCCAGTGCGTGATCTCGAGGTCGTCGGCCAGGGCGGGACCGGTAGCGAGGGCCGTCGCGAGGGCGAGGGCCAGCAGGGTGATGATGCGCGTGATCCGATGGGCGATTCCCTGGGCGATTCGGTGGGTCATTGGGTGTCCTCCGCGAGGCTAAGCCCCGCTGCGATGCGCAGTTCGCGCCACTCGGCCCAGCTCTGGGCGAGCAGCTCGTGTTCCTGTTCGATCGCGTTGAAATGGGTGTTGTAGGCCTCGAGCAGCTCCAGCAGCGAGGCCTCGCCGGCCTCGTAGCCGCGGTAGGTCAGCTCGCGCACGCGCCGGGCGGGTGCCAGCGTCTCGCCCCGGTGGCGCTCGAGTTCGTCCAGCAGGTGCGCCAGGTGCACGGTGCCGACCTCGACCTGTCGGGTCAGGTCGCGCTGCAGGGCCCGGCGCTCGGTCTGGCGGGTGTAGTGATCCGCCACCGATTCGCGCACGCGACCCTGGTTGCGGTCCCACAGCGGTAGTTCCAGTTGTAGCCCGATGCCGGTCGAGGTGTCGCGGCGGCCGTCGATCACCTCACGTTCCTGGAACAGCCGGATGCCGATGTCCGGGCGCCCTTCGGCGCGGGCACGGGCAATCTCCAGCTGCGCCGCCTGTTGCCGCTCGGAGGCAGCGCGCAGGGCGGGGTGGCGGTCCACCACCGTCCCGGGCGCGGCCCGGGTGGGCCGCGGCGGCGGGGCGTCGAAGGCGGGGGCGGTGCCCATCCCGGCCGGGCGCCGGTCGAGCCAGGCGGCGAGGGTGGCGCGGGCCTCGGTCCGTTCGCCCTCGGCGGCCTCCAGTTGACGCATGGCCTCGGAACGGAACAGGTCGATGCGCAGCCGCTCGCGTTCGGAGAGGTCGCCGCGTTCCTGTCGCAGTCGGGCGATGCGCCCCAGGCGCTCGGCCTCGTCCAGGCGCTCGCGCGCCAGCTCGAACCCCGCCTCTGCCTGCTGCCAGGCATGAAACGCCGCGCCGATCCGGCCTTCCAGTTCCAGGCGGTCGGCGTGGGTCTGCGCCTCGGTCGCGGCGAGACGGGCGCTGGCGGCATCACGGCGGTGTCCGATCTGCCCCCACAGCGGGAGGGGCTGAGTCACGGCGATCCCGCTCAGCGAATAGCCGCCGCGCCCGTCCTCCATCCCGAGCCGGTCGGAGGCCTCGGCCTCCAGTGTCGGGTTGGGCCAGCGTCCCGCCTGATCGCGCGCGCCGCGCTGCGCGTCAATACGGTGTTCGAAGGCCTCGGCCTCGGGGGCCACAGAAAGCCCGTGCGTGACCGCGCGCTCCAGGGTCCAGCGGTCCGTGTCCGCGTGCACGGCGGGCAGGCAAAGCAGTCCGATCAGTCCGGCGACCGACCAGGAAGTTACCGAATTGGGCATGGGAAGCACTCCCCATTGATGACGATCCAGGCTGCGCCCCGAAAGGCGTCAGCACGCTACGTTCCAATCAACGGGTCAGGCGGGCGGCCCGCGCAGCGGCGGCGCGAGCCAGGGAGGGGATGCGCGAAGGGGCCAGGCAAGGTCGGCGATGCGCGGGGGTGCGCGTGGGGTCGCCACGGACAGGTCGCCGGCCGTGGTGGGCAGCGCCGCGCCGGGCAGATCGAATCCGATCACCGGCTTGCCGGTGGCCTGCGGCGTCAGATCGACCTCGGCCGCCTCGTTATGATGGTGCACATGCTCGGCATCGTGCGCCGCATGCAGCGGCGAGGGGTGATCGTGATGATCGTGATCGCCCACGTGCAGGTGCAGCCCTGCGCCCTGCAGCAGGGGCACGGCCAGCACCAGGCTCAGGACCAGCAGGGCGTGCAGCCACGTATGACGGTTGGCAGTGCGCATCGAGCCGCAGTCTACGCCGGGTCCAGGACAAGGGCAAGACGCCACGCGTGCATGGGTTGCGTAAATGACCCCCGGGGACCCCCGGGGGTCGGTTTCAGTCGGATAGCGCCGGGTAGTCGGTGTAGCCGTGTTCGTCGCCGCCGTAGAAGGTGGCTTCGTCCCACTCGTTGAGCGAGGCGCCCCGGCGGAAGCGCTCGGGCAGGTCCGGGTTGGCGATGAACGGGCGGCCGAAGGTGACAAGGTCGCAGCGCCCGGCGTTGATGCGCTGGCGGGCCTCATCGGCGGTGTAGGCGCCGTTGCCGATGTAGGTACGCCTGAAACGCGAACGGATCGCCTCGATGATGGATTCCGGGCGACCGGTCTCGTGGTTGCCCTGGAAGGAGTCTTCTACCACCTCGATGTAGGCAATGCCGGTGGCGTCCAGGGCCTCGGCGAAGGTGCTGTACGTCTCCAGGGGGTCGTCGTCGTGCATGCCGTTGAAGCTGCCGGTGGGGCTTACACGGATGCCGACCCGCTCCGGGCCCCAGACCTCGATCACGGCCTGGACCACCTCCAGCGGCAGGCGGATGCGATTCTCCACCGGGCCGCCGTAGGCGTCGGTGCGATGGTTGCTGCCACTGCGGATGAACTGGTCCAGCAGATAGCCGTTGGCCGCGTGGATCTGCACGCCGTCGAAGCCGGAGGCCTTGGCATTCCGAGCGCCCTGACGGTACTGCTCCACGATCCCGGGCAGTTCGTTGAGCTCCAGCGCGCGTGGCTGCTGCACCTCGACCATGCCCGATTCGGCGCTGATGAAGGTGTAGGCCCCCTCGGGTTTGATCGCGGAGGGCGCGACGGGGAGTGCGCCATTGGGCTGCAGCTCCGGGCGCGAGATCCGGCCCACGTGCCACAGCTGCGCCTGGATGCGTCCGCCGGCGCCATGCACGGCGTCCGTCACCTTGCGCCAGCCCGCCATCTGCTCGGGCGAGTGGATGCCCGGGGTGAACGCGTAGCCCTTGCCCTGCGGCGAGACCTGGGTGGCCTCGCTGATGATCAGACCGGCGCCGGCGCGCTGGGCGTAGTACTCGGCGTTCAGGTCCGTGGGCACATCGCCTGGCTGTCCGGCGCGCGAGCGCGTCAGCGGCGACATCAGCATCCGGTTCGGAAGTTCCAGCGGGCCCAGACTGTAGGGGCGAAAAAGTGCGTCATCCTGCTCAGCCATGGGCCGTTGTCCTTTCGTGCGTTGTGGTTCCGTGCGGTTTTCCGACCGGGGCGGCATCGAGTCGTTCCCCCGATCATGGCGAAGGGGCGGCTTGATCATCCCGGGTCCGGAGGATCTGCGGACGATGGGGGCACAAAGCGGGGCGTGCCGGTCCTGACGGCCTTTGGGCAGGCCGACGTAGCCCTGTTCGGCGTCTCCCTTAGCGGCGTCTTCTTCTGCGGCGACGCCCGAGTTTGATGCGTTGCAGGGCGGTCTGCAGTTCGGTGCGCGCCTCCCGTGGGATAGAGCTGGAGGCGCGCAGGCGAGGGCCCTCGCGGGTGCGCATGGCGGTCAGGCGCCCGCGCTGGATCCCGTAGCGGCGGGCGATATCCCGGGCGGCATGTTCGAAGTGCATGGGCACGTCGCCGCGTCGTGCCCGGGGTTTGCCGTCTGTGATCTCGATGCTGAACAGGATGCTGGCCTGCCAGATGATCAGCGCTGCTGCTGCGAGCAGAAGCGCGATCATGAGCAGTAACGCGGTAAGCATGGACATGGCGTTTTAGTCCGACTCCGGTTCCGGCAACGCCTCGACCTCGCGGCGAAAACGCTGGAAATCGTCGCTGTCGCGGGCTAGGCCGTCCAGCGTCTCCGCCGGTATCGAGTCGATCCGGGCCTGGGTGTTTTCAACGCGCTCGCGGGTAGCGGGGTGGGTAGCAAAGAACTGCTCGACCCGGCTGGGGTCCCGATCGCGTTCGTCCAGCAGGGTCTCGAAGAACGAGACGAGGCCGATCGGATGGATACCCGCATCCACCAGATAGCCGATGGCCACGTCGTCCGCCTCGCGTTCGGCCTCGCGGCTGTAGCCGGCGAACACGCCCGCCGCACCCACTTGCACGGCCACCTGCTCGGCCGCGCCGGGGTCGCGCCCGAGTATCACGCCGTAGACGACCGCAAGCCCCATTTCCGCCTGCTGCGCGCGGCGCCACTGGTCGATACCGTGGCGCTTCACTACGTGTCCGACCTCGTGCGCCAGTACCCCGGCCAGCTCGGACATGTCGTCGGCGCGTTCGATCAGCCCGCGATAGATGTAGATGTGCCCGCCTGGTACGGCGAAGGCATTCACGTCCGGGCCGTTGACGACATAGAAGGTGTAGTCGATCTCGTCGCGGTCATCGGCCACCGCCGCAATCGACTGGCCCAGCGAGTTGATGTAATCGCGGATCGCGGGCGCCTCGACAATCGGCAGCTCCGCGTTCAGGTCCTGGGCCAGCTCGTCCCCCAGTTCGCGCTCCTCCTGTACCGATACACGGGGCGCGCAGGCACTGGCCAGCACGAATACTCCGACCAGCGCCAGCACCGCTGCCAGTCGTCCGTACGCCGCTCGCATTCTGATCACCGTCATTCCTTGCCTCGTTGTGATTTGTGTCCATCGACACCCTCAACATAGAGGGTTTTGTCACGGACCGGGAGCCCTGTGCGCATCCAGTTCGTGACAGTGTGCCCGTTGTGGCTTGCCGGGGTGCGTGGATGTCCAGGCTGCTGGTATTTCGCGGGATCTCGATCCATAATGTGCATAAAGCACATAATGATTGTAAATGTGCATGATTGGTGTGGAGGTGTGCCATGAGTGTCGCAACGGTAGCCGTCCCGGAGCGCGCGGATGTCCTGCGCGAGGCGCTGGTCAATGCCGGCAAGGCGCTGGGTCTCACCCAGGCTGATCTGGGCGACGTCGTCGGGCGCGGCCGTACGGATATCAGCCGCGGCAACATCGATCCGGCCAGCAAGCCGGGCGAGCTGGCGCTGTTGCTGATCCGCTGCTATCGCGCGCTGTACGTCCTGACCGGCGGGGACGCCGCGGCCATGAAACACTGGATGCACACGCAGAATCATCACACCGGCGGAGTGCCCGCCGAGCAGATCCGCACGGTGCAGGGGCTGGTGGGCGTGCTGGAGTATCTCGACGCGATCCGCGGCAAGCTGTGATGCGAAACTGACATGCCGGACTGGAATGCGCTGGTCGAAGCCGCGCCGCGCGTCACGCTGAGAGGGGAGGTATTGCGCCTGGTCGAGAGCCAGGAGCAGGTCGCTACCAACCAGCTCGTTTCCTCACTCGACCGTCAGGCTGTGCTGGAGGAGATGCTGGAGGCGACCAAGCCGCCCCGGCGCCCGGGCACGGAACGGCTGCATTATCTGCTGGCGACCCCGTTTCGCTATCCGCCACTGCGCCATGGTTCGCGCTTCGGCCGTCGCCACGAGCCCAGCCTGTTCTACGGCGCCCTGCGCGAGCGCACCGTCCTGGCCGAGGCCGCTTATTACCGGTTCGTCTTCTGGCACGGCATGGCGACGCCGCCAGCGCGCAAGCTGGATACACAGCACACCCTGTTGGCCGCGCGCTACCTGAGCCCCGATGGCCTGCAGCTCCACGAGCCTCCGTTCGCGGAACACATAAAGCGGCTGCGGCACCCCGCCGACTACCAGGCCACACAGGCCCTGGGTGCCATCATGCGCGAGAGCGGCGTCGACCTGTTCGAGTATGCGTCTGCCCGTGACCGCGAGGCCGGCCTGAACCTCGCGCTCTTCAATGCGCGCCCGTTTACCCGCAACAAGCCGACGCGCCAGGACCCCTGGCTGTGCCAGCTCAACGCGGAATGCGTCCGCTTCCTCAAGCCCCGCGACGGCACTCTGTATGAATTCCCGTTGAGCCAATTTCTTTATCAGGGGCACCTGCCGCTACCGGCCTGATCAGTGCGCCCGAATGCCGCCCGGCAGGGGCTGGTTGTGGCAACGCGGCTCGTGTAGCTCGAGTCCGTCGCCAGCAGGGGACCTTCAGGGCAGGGGGATAAACTCGTCTTCGTCGCCGGGGACCCTGGGAAAGCGGCCGCCTTGCCAGTCCTGTTTGGCCTGCTCGATGCGCTCGCGGCGGCTGGAGACGAAATTCCATTCGATGTGGCGCTCGCCCACGGGTGCGCCACCAACCAGGGCGATGGTCGAGGCCGTGGTGGCGGTGACTGCAATGCCGGACTGGCGGGAGAAGATCGTCATCGAATGGGCTGGCATCGCGGTGTCCTGCGCGCGCAGCTCGCCGGAGACCACATAGACGGCGCGTTCGTCGCCATCGGGCAGGGTGAGGGTCTGGCCGGGCTGCAGGCGGGCCTCCAGATAGAGTGTCTCGGAAAACACCCGCACCGGCGACTGCACGCCATAGGCGCTACCCATCATCACGCGGACGGGGATCTCTTCGACGGTGACGGTCGGGATCGTCTGTTCCGGATAGTGGTGAAAGGCGGGTTCGGTTTCCTCGTCGGCTTCCGGAAGGGCGAGCCACAGCTGCAGCCCGTGTTGGGTGTGTTCCTCGGCTGTGACCTCCGGTCGTTCCCGCTCGGAATGGACGATGCCGCGTCCGGCGACCATCAGGTTGAGATCCCCGGGCCGAATGGCTTGGTGCGAGCCCAGCGAATCGCGATGCAGGATCTCGCCCTGGAACAGGTAGGTGACCGTCGCGATCCCGATGTGCGGGTGCGGGCGCACGTTGATCCCCTCGCCTGCGGGGAAGCGCGCCGGGCCCATGTGATCAAAAAAGATCCACGGCCCGACCATCCGCCGTTGTGCGGTGGGCAGCACCCGGCGCACGGAGAAGCCGCCCAGGTCGCGCTCGCGGGGCTGCAGCACGGTCTCGATTGCCGCGCAGGGGGCAGGCGAGGCGATACAGGGCTGTTCGGTGGTCTCCAGGGTGTTGCTCATCGGGGGGCTCCGGGTGTCGCGTCGCGCATGGGCCGGAGGGCGCGGGCCCATTTCGCCAGTTCTTCCAGCATGCCCCGGGCGGATTCATCGTGCATCGGTTCGGGGACGAATCGCCGCTCGTCGTCCAGGTGATTCCAGGGCATCTGGATCATCACGCCCTCCGGGATCGGCATCATCTTGAGGGCCGTCACCATCTGCCGGGCCATCTGTGCCGAGCGCAGCCCGCCGGAGGCCCCGCCGTAGCTCACGAACGCGCAGGGCTTGTAATTCCACTCTGGATAGACGTAATCGAGGGCGTTGATCAGCGCGGGGGGTGCGGAGTAGTTGTATTCGGGGATCACGAACACATAGGCATCGGCGCTGGCGACACTGCGCGACCAGTTCCGGGTGTGCTCCTGCGTGTACTTCTGCGTCCGGGGGTGGTGGGGCTCGTCGTATACCGGCAGCTGGAAGTCGGCCAGGTCGACCCGCTCGCACTGGAACGCGTTGTGTTCACTGGCCAGCGTATGAAACCAGTCCCCCACGGAGGGGCCGATGCGGCCCGGGCGGGTACTGGCGATGAGGGTCTGAAGCTTCAGTGACATGGGTGTGTCCTCGTCAGGGGGGCGGCATCAGCCGCCGCGCAGATCGAACAGCAGGGCCTCGGCCTCGCCGTCGGTGGTGAATTCGAGCCCGCGTTCCTGGCGGATGGTGGCGCCGTCGCCGGCAGCCATCGTCTGGTCGTTCAGGGTCAGTTCGCCTCGGGTGATCTGTACGTAATAGACCCTGCTCGGGTCCGCCGGAAACCGAGTGGCATCGTGCGCCATCCGGAGCCTGTGGATGCAGGCGTCCTGCCGGATGGGCAGGGAGCCATCCCGGCCATCGGGCGAGACCAGCAGGACGTGCCCGCCGGCACCCGAAAAATCCTTCTGGGCGTAGCACGGTTCGCCACCCTTGTGATCCGGGATGATCCAGATTTGCAGGAAGTGCAGCGGATCGGTGGTTGATGCGTTGAACTCGCTGTGCCGGATGCCCGTGCCCGCACTCATCACCTGGACCTCGCCGGCCCTCAGCCGGGTCTGGTGATCCATCGTGTCCCGGTGCTCGATGGCCCCGTCTAGGGAGACGCTGATTGAATCGCACGTCCGCGTTGGCGCCCCCCGTTTTCCGAGACAAGGCGCGTCGTGCAGCGGGTAGTGGTTCTACCCGCCCGTTCTTGATTGATTCGGGGCGCAACGCAGGATCGGGGAACAGGGGGCGCCAACCCCACAAGCCATTGAA
>NZ_KB822970.1:0-33611 GCF_000364985.1 Thioalkalivibrio sp. HL-Eb18 | reverse complement strand
GGCTTACGCGGCGCCGCCGCGTAAGCCTGAAAAAACGGAGAAGCGAACGCGTTATTACGTACCCAACCCTCGATTGCGCAAGCGATTGAGCATGATGGCAACGGGAGCGATCCCGGTGGGGGCCAGTCCGATCATTGCGAAGCACCTCGAGTGCGCGACCTCGCTGGGACCCTCCACCCGCGGAATCCATCCGGGACCGTGGCGAATGAAAGCCGCACACGCAGTCCGAATGTACGGGAGCAATCGTCGCCCCGAAACCATCTACTCAAACGCTTGGCAAACCGGGGGCGTCCATGTACGCAATGACGGTGCCTGTGGCGACCCTCGTCCGCGGCGCCCTACAGCGCCAGATCGATCGCCAGGAGCGCGACGAAGCCGACCAGCACGCCAACGGTTGCCTGCGCCTCGTGGCCCTTGCGGTGCGACTCGGGGATGATCTCGTGGCTGATCACGAACAGCATAGCGCCCGCGGCGAAGGCCAGGCCCCAGGGCAACAGGAACTCCATCAGCGTGATCGCGCCGGCTCCGATCAGCCCGCCGATTGGTTGTACCAGCCCGGTCAGCAGGGTGACGCCCAACGCCGCCCATCTGCTGTAGCCCAGCGACAGCAACGCGATCGCCACCACCAGCCCCTCCGGGATGTTCTGCAGACCAATCGCGATGGCCAGGGTGATGCCATCGCTGACATCGTCGCCGCCGAAGCCCACCCCGACGGCCAGCCCCTCCGGCAGGTTGTGCAGGGCAATCGCAAAGATGAACAGCCAGACCCGCCGGATCTTCGCAGGGTCGGCCCCGCTTTGCGGACCAATATGGAAGTGCTCGTGCGGGACCAGCTTGTGCAGTGCCAGCAGGGCCCCGCCGCCCAGGGCCATACCCACCGACAGCACCAGGATCGCCATGCCGACGCCGCCGTACTGAAGCTCGGCATGCTCCACCGAAGGCAGCACCAGCTCGAAGGCAGTAGCCGAGAGCATGACCCCGGCCCCGAAGCCCATCATCGCATCCTCGACCGACTGGCTGATCCGGCGCAGGAAAAAGATCGGAATCGCGCCCACGGCGGTCATCAGCCCGGCGACGAAGCTGGCCAGCAGGCCGATCTGGAGCGTGGTGAGTTCGTCCGCGCGGGCCTCCAGCGTGGGCCAGATCAGGCTGACCAGCCAGATAAACGCCGCCAGCGCGATCAGCGAACCGACCAGGAACAGGCGGGGAACGGGCCGTTCACCGCTGTCGTGTTCAAGCTCCGTAGAATTCCCGTTGTGCATCCCGTTCCCTGAGTTTTCCTGGACATCCCGATATGTGGGAGCCCGGCAGTGGCTAGCGGGTTCCCATGCCCATTCTATGGGCATGATGCACTCGCGCTATCGCCAATAATCCGTTCACGCGCTAGAGTCGGCGAATCCATCTTCCCGCGCACGCTCCCAAGGACGAACCACGATGCTCGAGACCCTTGACCAGTTCCTCGGTGATACCGCCAGCCTCCTGTGGGGCAACCCGATCACGCTGATCCTGCTGCTAGGCACGGGACTCTATCTGACCATCCGCCTGGGACTGGTGCAGGTCGTCGCCTTCCGCCAGGGTTGGCGAGCGCTGCGCGGAACCGACGGGCGTGCCGGAGGTGCTGGCCAGATCTCGCCATTCCAGGCCCTGTCCACAGCCCTGTCCGGCACCATCGGGACCGGGAACATCGCCGGCGTGGCCACGGCCATTGCGCTCGGTGGCCCCGGGGCACTCTTCTGGATGTGGGTAACCGCCTTTTTTGGCATGGCGACCAAGTTCGCCGAGACGACGCTCGCCGTGCGCTACCGCGAAGTGGGTCCGGACGGCACCATCGCTGGTGGCCCTATGTTCACCCTGCTGCACGGACTGAACATGAAGAAGATGGCGATTCTGTTCGCCATCTTCACCCTGATTGCCTCGTTCGGTATCGGCAACATGGTGCAGGCGAACTCGGTAGTCGATGGCCTTACGTTCATGGTCCCGGACCTGCGCGCCGATGACGACATCATGGGTTGGATGGCCCTGATCATCGGCCTGACCATGGCCGTGCTGGTCGCGCTGGTGATCATCGGCGGAGTCAAGCGCATCGCGATGATCGCCTCGGCCATCGTGCCGTTCATGGCGGTGGTCTACATGATCGGCGCGTTCATCGTGATCGTCGCCAACATCGAGGCCGTGCCGGCCGCCGTGGGCACCATCCTGAATCTCGCGCTGAACCCCTGGGCGGCCGGCGGCGGCGCGATCGGACTGGCCATCCAGTACGGCGTGGCCCGCGGCATGTTCTCGAACGAAGCGGGCCTGGGCTCCTCGGCCATGGCTCACGCGGCGGCCAAGAACGGTGATCCGCCCCGCGAAGGCTCGGTGGCCATGCTCGAGCCGTTCATCGACACCATCGTCGTCTGTACCCTGACCGGGCTGGCGATCGTCGTCACCGGCGCCTACATCGACCGTGCCGACGACGTGGTCGGCGCCTCGCTGACCGCCACCGCGTTCAGCTCCACGCTGGGGCCGTTCGGCGCGATGGTGGTCGGCTTCAGCCTGATGCTGTTTGCCTTCTCCACGATGATCGCCTGGTCCTACTATGGCGACCGCTCGGCCTACTTCCTGTTCGGCGACCGCGCGGTAATGCCCTATCGCATTGCGTTCGTGATCCTGATTGTCATTGGGGCAACCATCCCGCTGGGCATGGTCTGGAACTTCTCCGATATCGCCAACATCCTGATGGCCGCGCCCAACCTGATCGCGCTGATCCTGCTGGCCGGACTGGTGAAGAAGCTGCGCGACGACTATGTGGCCGGCCGCCCGATGCCTGATCGCCATGACGGCTGAGCACGAGCACCAGCATGCGCCGCATGACCCGTTCGCCCAAGGCCCGGCCCGGCCGGACGCGGCCATGCTGGTGCGTGAAGTCGAGATGGCGCTGGCCGAGGACCTGGGCCCGAACGCCCTGACCGGAGACATCACCGCGGCACTGGTCCCGGAGAGTCGCGTCGCACGCGCCACCCTGCTCCTGAAAGAGCCCGGTGTGCTGTGTGGTCAGGCCTGGTTCGATCGCGTGTTCGCAAGCCTCGCACCCGAGATCCGGATCGACTGGCAGGTGGCCGAGGGCGCCGCGCTGGAACCGGATGGAGCACAGCCCGTCGCCACGCTCGAGGGCCCGGCCCGCGCCGTACTGGCCGCCGAGCGCGCCGCGCTCAACCTGCTGCAAACATTGTCCGGAACCGCCACCGAAACCGCCCACTGGGTCGCCCGCCTGGGCGATGCCCACAGCCGCATCCTCGACACCCGCAAGACACTCCCGGGCCTGCGTCATGGTCAGAAGTACGCCGTGCGCATCGGCGGCGGCTACAACCACCGCCTCGGGCTCTGGGACGCCGTACTGATCAAGGAAAACCACATCGCCGCCTGTGGCTCGATCGCGGCCGCCGTGGAGCGCGCCCGCGCGCTCGGGGCCGGGCGCTGGGTGGAGGTGGAAACCGAGAACCTCGACGAGGTCGATCAGGCGCTGACGGCGGGCGCCGACGTGATCATGCTGGACGAACTCTCGCGCGACGATCTCGCGACTGCGGTGCAACGCATCCGCGGGCGGGCGATCTCCGAAGCCTCGGGCGGGGTCACGCCGGACAGCCTCGCCGAGATCGCGGCCACCGGCGTCGACTACATCTCGATCGGTGCCCTGACCAAGCACGTCCGCGCTATCGACTTCTCCCTGCGCCTCGACTCGTAATCGCTTCGCGTTAAGCCTCGCTGCGAGCCGATATCCAGCCGCATACGCCGTTGTGGCTGGGCCGGGTTCGTCTTCGGGTGTTTACGGGGGTTTTGTCCGGCCGCCTGCCTTGTTGAGGCTGGCCCTGGTTCGTCGTCGGTGTTTACGTGCCTTCGGTCCGCATACTGCCGTGCGCTCACTCGCGAGCGCGCCGCGAGGTACTTTCTTGCTTGCCCAAGAAAGTACCCAAAGAAGGGCACCCGGATTCCGCCCGGGAACCTTGCTCCAGGGCCCTCGGGCCGGCGGCGCTGAAACTCGCTACGCCTTCGGCTTCGCTCAGACAGTCAGCGCCTCTCTTCCGTCCCGAGAACCCTTCCGCAAGGGGCTTCATACGGGGGGATAAGGTCAAGACAACGGCTGGCCTGATGTTCTTGCCGATGGATGGAGACAAGTTGTTCCAACGTCCTGGGCACGCGCGGCCTTCGGCCCTGGCGTGCCGCGCCCGCAAGCGGGCGCCAGACCCCATCGTAGGATGCCGATGAGCGTAGCGAATCGCATCAGGGGTTGCCCCGACATTGGCATGGTGCGTTTCGCTGCGCTCAACGGCACCCTACGGCGTACGGGATAGGCAGAAGCGCTGGAACACGACTGGTTTTGACCTACCCTCCCGATATGAGCCCCTTGTGGAGGGCGTGACAGGCCGGAGAAAAGGCGCTGACTGTTTGAGCGAAGCGACAGCGTAGCGAGTTTCAGCGCCGCCGGCCTGGCGCGTCCGGAGCAAGGTTCCCGGGCGAATCCCGGGCGTGTTTCTTGGTTACTTCTTTGCACGAGCAAAGAAGTAACTCGCGGCGCGCTCGCGAGTGAGCGCTTGGCAGGCGGCCGGACGAAGGCACGTAAACACCAGATGCCGAACCAGGGCCAGCCTTGCAGCGCCGACGGCTAGCGAGAGTCGTCGTCGGAGTCGGGGGCGGGCTCGAGGCGGAGCTGACCATTGGCCTCGTCCTCGGGCGGTGCCAGGGTGAAACCCGCGTCGGAGGCGACGTCCGCCAGGTCGCGGATCGCGTCCAGCGGCGGCAGCTCCTCCAGGCGCTTCAGGCCGAGGTCGTCGAGGAACGTCCGCGTCGTCGCGTACAGTGCTGGCCGGCCGGGAACCTCCTTGTGCCCCACCACGCGTACCCATTCGCGCTCCTGCAGGGTACGCATGATCCCGGAACTCACCGCTACGCCACGTACCGCCTCGATCTCGGCGCGCGTCACCGGCTGGCGATAGGCAATAATCGCCAGCGTCTCCAGCAGCGCGCGGGACAGCCGCGCGGGGCGCTCGGGCTGTGCCGCCTGCACCGTGGCCGAGAAGCGAGCCCGCACGCGGAAGCGGTACCCACCAGCGGTGCGGACCAGCTCGATGGCGCGACCCGCATAGCGTTCCTGCAGCCGGCCAATCGCCTGATCCAGCGTCGGCTGATCGATCTCGCCCAGATCCTCGCAGGCGGCCTTCAGGTCACGTGGCGCAACCGGCTCGGCGGCGGCAAACAGGACTGCCTCGATCGCGAGTTCGATGGCGCCGAGCGTGTCGGCGTCGATCTCGGTGGTGGACTGCGGGGCGTCAGGGCTGGTGACGTCGTTCATGCATCCTCCGTTTCCGGCCGGCCACCACGGCGGCGCAGCCGAATCGGGCTGTAGGGTTCGCTCTGGCCCCACTCCACCAGGCCGGACTTGGTCAGTTCCAGCACGGCGAGAAACGATACCACTACACCCTGGCGCCCTTCGGAGGCGAGCAGGAGCGTCACAAAGTCGGTAAAGCGCTCCGGGTGCAGGACCTCGAGGATACTGCTCATGCGTTCACGCACCGACAACTGCTCGGTGGAAATGTGATGGTGTGCGGAGAGGCTGGCCCGATGCATCACGGCGGCCAGGGCCTCCATCAGTTCGTCCATCGTGGGGGCCGGGGGCGGCGGCCCATCCAGCGCCTCGACGCTGGCACCGGCGGCGTAGACGTCGCGGTCCATGCGCGGGATCTCGTCCAGCCGTTCGGCCGCGGTCTTGAACTGCTCGTACTCCTGCAGTTGCCGGATCAACGCCATGCGCGGATCGTGGTCCTCGTCCGCGTCGGCCTCCACCGGGCGCGGCAACAGCATGCGCGACTTGATCTCGGCGAGCAGCGCCGCCATCACCAGATACTCGCCGGCCAGCTCCAGGCGCAGCGCACGCATGACCTCGATATACGCCATGTACTGGCGCGTGATTTCGGCGATCGGGATCGCGAGGATGTCGAGGTTCTGTCGGCGGATCAGATACAACAACAGATCCAGCGGACCTTCGAAGGATTCGAGGAAGACCTCCAGCGCATCCGGGGGGATATACAGATCGGCCGGCAGTTCGGCCACCGGTTCGCCATGTACGCGATAGACGACCTCGCCTCCCGCTCCGGCCTCGACCGTCGCGGGGTTGTCCAGGTCCGTCAATTCATCGCGCGGGTCCATGGCTCATCTCGGTGGGGGCATTCCGAAGCGGCTCATCGCAGGTAGTCCAGGCCCATCACTCGGCGTACCTCTTCCAGCGTCTCGCGCGCCTCTTCGCGCGCGGCCTCGGAGCCCTCGACGATAATCGAACGCACCAGGGCCGGGTCCTCGGCATACTCCTTGGCGCGTTGCTGGATCGGCTCCAGTTCCGCCTGCACCGCTTCGATCAGCGGCCGCTTGCAGTCGATGCAGCCGATCCCGGCCGAGGTGCAGCCCGCGTGCAGTTCGGTACGCTTGGCCTCGTCGGTGTAGACCAGGTGCAGGTCCCAGACCGGACACTTCTCCGGCGTGCCGGGATCGGTACGACGCACGCGCGCCGGGTCGGTCGGCATGGTGCGGATCAGTCTTTCCACCTCGGCCGGCTCGGTGCGCAGGCTGATGGTGTTGCCGTAGCTCTTGGACATCTTGCGCCCGTCCAGCCCCGGCATCTTCGCGGTGGGTGTGAGCTTGGCCTGGGGCTCCGGCAGGATGATCTTGCCACCCCCTTCGAGGTAGCCGAACAGGCGTTCGCGATCGCCCAGCGAGATATTCTGCTGCGACTCCAGCATCGCCCGGGCGACTTCCAGTGCGTCGTCCTCGCCGTGCTCCTGGAAACGCTTGCGCAGGTCGCGGTAGCGCTTCGCGGCTTTCTTGCCCATCTTGTCGACCGCGGCCTCGGCCTTCTCCGCAAAGCCCGGCTCGCGCCCATAGAGATGGTTGAAGCGCCGCGCGATTTCGCGCGTCACCTCCAGATGCGAGACCTGATCCTCGCCGACCGGGACCATGCCGGCGCGATAGGCGAGCACATCCGCGCTTTGCAGCACGGGGTAGCCCAGAAAACCGTAGGTGGCCAGGTCCTTCTCGCGCAGCTGCTCCTGCTGGTCCTTGTACGTGGGCACGCGCTCCAGCCAGCCGAGCGGGGTAATCATCGACAGCAGCAGGTGCAGCTCCGCATGTTCCGGCACACGCGACTGCACGAACAGCGTGGCGGAGCCGGGACTGACGCCCGCGGCCAGCCAGTCGATCACCATCTCGGTGACATGCTGCTGCAGATCGCCCGGGTCTTCGTAGTGCGTGGTCAGCGCGTGCCAGTCGGCGACGAAGAAGAAACACTCGTAGTTGTGCTGCAGCTCGATCCAGTTCTTCAGGACGCCGTGATAATGGCCCAGATGCAGGTGCCCGGTCGGACGCATGCCCGAAATCACGCGCTGATTCGTTCCCTGGTTGCTGGTCACGAGTGGTTCCTTCTCCGTTATTCGTGGGGTTCGTTGGGCACAATAATCAAAACATGCCGCCCGAAAGGGCAAACAGCATGCCCAACAGGGCCGCCGTGCGATCGCGTTCGTTCACATACACGCGACCGTCTTCCATATTCAGGTGCCCGCGCCAAAGCTCGGCATCGGCGTCCCGCTGCAGCCAGCCCTGCGCCGCCAGGGCATGGAGACGCTCGTCCAGCTCCGCCTCGGGATAGGCCGCCTCGTACTCGCGCACCCATTCCAGCCCGAGCCGCAGTTCGCTGTCCAGTACCACCGTCTCCAGCGGCCGGGTGCGGAAGCCGCGCGCATCACCGCGCAGGCCCAGCTCGGTCGTCAGCGCCACCTGACGTGCGGGGGATTCGTTGAACGAGGCCTTCAGCTCGACCGTCGGGCGGTGCTCGATCATGCGTTCGATCGCGTCGGTAATCACCGATCCGCCGAGTGCCAGGCGCTGCCCGCGCTCGAGGTCGCGTTCCTGCAATGCCTCCAGGTCCGCAATCATCTGCAACAACGCCGGTCGATCCCAGCGCAGCACCGCGAGCTGAAGATCCACGGCCTCGAGCTCCAGTATCTCGGCATCCGCCTCGCGCAGCCGGACCTCATCGATCTCCAGGCGCAGGCGGCTGTCCAGACGATTGTTATTGGTCTTCTGGAAGGCATTCACCCGCGGCCGGGTCAGCTCCATCTCGCCCTGCTCGTCGCGGAAGTGGACATGCGCGGCCGCCAGCCCGCCTTCGTAATCGGGCAGGCGCCCGTAGATGCCATCCTCGTCCGGCTCGAACACTGTCGCGTAACGGGCCTCCTCGATCTGCAGGTCGGCCTGATCGTCATGCAGCCGCAGGCCCGGCAGGTCCAGGCTCAGAAGCAGCTGGTCCGCCGACCAGGCGAAGCGCCCCTGGCCCGCGTCCAGCTCGAGCCACAGCGGCCCTTCGCCATCAACACGGTCGGCCACATCCGGGACCTCCATCAGGTCCAGCGTCAGGGGCTCGAACTGCACGCGCGTGGTCAGTCGACCGCCCATGCCGGCGTGCGTCTGCACGACCAGATCGAGCTCGTGCAGCAGATGGGCCGCGAGCGAGCCCTCCGGCGCTTCAAGGGCATCCAGGTTGACGTTCGACTCGCCGCGCGCACCGAGCACCCCATGGCGCACGCGGTGTTCCAGCGGGATGACCAGTTCGGTCTCGCCGTCGTCGAGCGTCAGCTCGCTGCGCGCGGTGGCGGTGCGGTAGCTGCGGCGGTACTCGACCATCTCGTGGCGCAGATCCACCTCGCCAATGCGTGCCTGCTGGGCCTCGGTCACGTTGCGCTCGACCTGCCCGCCGACAAACACGGGCCAGGCCGCGACCACGATCAGCAACACCAGTACCAGCACGATCCATTTACGCATCACGCATCTCCCGAGTCTCCATGCCCTCACGCTTCCTCAAGAAACGCCACGTCGCCAACCCCGTGACGGATGATCTCCGGCACATCACCGGTCAGGTCAATCACGCTCGTGGGCTCCAGGGTACCGGCCCCGCCGTCCACGACTTCGTCCACGACCTTTGACAGCCGCTCGTCGATCACCCAGGGCTCGCTCAGCGGCAGATCCTCGCCCGGCAGCTGCAGCGTCGCGGTCATCAGCGGCGACCCCAGTTCGTCCAGCAATGCCGAGACGATGCGGCTGTCCGGCACGCGCAGCCCGATGGTCCGACGTTTCGGGTGCTGCAACCGGCGCGGCACCTCTCGCGTGGCCGGCAGAATGAAGGTATAGGGGCCGGGCGTCAGGCCTTTCATCAGACGAAAGGCCGTATTGTCCACCTTGGCATAGACACCGAGTTCCGAAAGGTCCCGGCACAGCAGGGTCAGGTGATGGGTCTCGTCGACCTGACGGATGCGGCGAATGCGGTCGGCCCCGGCCTTGTCGCCCGGCAAACAGGCCAGCGCATAGCAGGCATCCGTCGGAATTGCGATCACCGCGCCCTCGTGCAACCGTTCCAGGACCTGCCGGATCAGCCGGGGCTGCGGGTTCTCGGGGTGTATCGCAATCATGAAGTCGGGCCACTAATGACAAGGCGCGCAGTGTAGCGCATGGTGGGCGGCGCTCATAAGGCACGCTCCCCGAGCGGGCCGCGTTAGACTGGATGCCCCAACCCACGGAGACGCCGATCAATGCTCTACATGATCCAGGGCCAGGATGCGCCCGACTCGCTGGATGCCCGCCTGGCGGCGCGGCCGGAACACGTCGCCCGCCTGCAGGCACTGCACGAGGCCGGCCGCCTGGTCCTGGCCGGTCCGCTGCCGGCGATCGACAGCAACGACCCGGGCCCCGCCGGCTTCACCGGCAGCCTGATCGTGGCCGAATTTCCGTCGCTGGAGGCCGCCCACGAGTGGGCCGATGCCGATCCCTATGTCGCCGCCGGTGTCTATACCTCGGTGGACGTTCGCCCCTTCAAGCAGGTGTTTTGATCATGCGTACCCGTCCCGCCACGCTCGTCGCCGCCCTCGCCCTCGCGGGCCTGTTGACCGCCTGTGGCAACGGCGACGAGGGCCTGCCCCTGCCCGACGAAGAGGCCAGCGAACGCGACGAGATCATCACCGATACCGAGGACGAGGACACCGTCGCGATCGTCAACGGCCGCGCGATCACCCGGGCCGACCTGTTCACCTATGCCGGCATGGACGAGGATCCGGGGCTGGCCGCGCAGGGCCAGGGCGTGCTGGACGAGGTGATCAGCCTGGAGCTGCTGCGTCAGGAGGCGCTGGAGCGCGGGCTGGACGACGACCCCGAGATCCAGCGCATCCTGAAAATGGTCGAGACCAATCTGCTGGCGTCCACCCTGATGGAACGCATCGCCGAGGAGCTCGAGATCAGCGAACAGGACGTGGAGGCGGAATACGAGCGCCAGGTCGAATACCTGCGCGGCACCGAGTACCGCGCCCGCCACATCCTGGTGGAGGACGAAGACCGCGCGCGCGAGCTGCTGGCACAACTGGACGACGGGGCCGATTTTGCGGAGCTGGCCGAGGAACACTCCATCGACCCGGGATCCGCCGCCCGAGGCGGGGACCTGGGATGGTTTACGCCCGATGGCATGGTGCCGGAATTCGCCGCCGCCACTGAGGCCCTGGAGCCGGGCGAGATCACCGACGCACCCGTGCAATCGCAGTTTGGCTGGCACCTGATCCGCCTGGACGACACCCGCGAGGTGGAAGTCCCGCCACTGGACGAGGTGCGCACCGAGATCATCGAGATCCTGGAAAGCCGCGCAATACAGGAAAAACTGGAGGCCCTGCGCGCCGAGGCGACGATCGAAATCCCGAAACGGCCGGAGAACTGATTCGACCGGCTGGAAATGGACAGGTCAGTGCCCGTGGCCCGCGTCGTCGTGCTCCATGTGGCCATGCCCGGAACCCTCTTCGGCCTCGCCGCGGCGCACTTGCATGTGGACATCCATCGTCTCGCCGTCCTCGAAGGTCACCCGCACGGCGACCCAGTCACCGGCCGTCAGTGGCTCGTGCAGCCCGATGAACATCAGGTGCAGGCCACCGGGTTCCAGCACCAGGGTCGCGCCCGCGGGCAGGTCCAGGTGATCCACCTCGCGCATGCGCATCACGCCATCTTCATGGGTGTGCTCGTGCAGCTCGGTGGTCTCGGCGATCGGCGACTCGGCGGCCACGATCCGGCGGTCGGACTCGCCGGTATTGCGCAGCTCCAGGTAGCCGGCCGTGGTATCCCCCGGCACCAGGCGCACCCAGGGCGTGCCTTCCATCTCCAGCCCTTCCAGGCATTCGCACACCTCCGGGGCCTCGTCGGCCATCGTGGTGTCAACGCCCGCGCCCAGGCTCAGGACCAGGGCGGCGGTCCCGATGTGTCGCAATACGCCGAATCCGATCATCACGCTCTCCAATATCTGGCTGGCCGCATGCTAACCCAGCGAACGCCGTCATGTGCGATTCGGCCAGCGTCTCCCTAGAATAAAGCGCCGGGAAGGAACCCCCTGACCCTTGCGGACCTCCAATCGAACGGCCGGGAGAACGGCCGGCCCAGCCCATCCGACCGAGAACACGATGCCACGCCTCCTTCGACGTGCCCTGCCCCCCTTGCTGATCCTCGCGGCCGCGATCGTGGGCTTTCTTGTGCTGCGCGCGACCGGGCCCGAGGCGCCCGCGCCAGAGACCACCGAACGGACCTGGCCGGTGCAGGGACTGGTGGCCGAACTCGGCGAACACCACCCGGGCATCCTGCTGAACGGGCGCAGCGCGTCCGCCCAGACGGCCACCCTGCGCGCGGCCGTGGAGGGCGAGATCGAGGCCGTTCCGGCCCGGATCGGGGCGCGCATGGAGGCCGGCGAAACACTCGTGCGCATTGATCCGCGCGAGGCGGAACTGCTGCTGGCCCAGCGCACGGCCGAGCGCCGCGAACTGGAAGGGGCCAAAGAGAGCGAGGAGATCCGCGCACGCTTTGATCGCGAGGCCCTGGTGCGCGAGCGCGAAATCCTGGAGATCGCCGAGCGGGGTCTGCGCCGGGCCCAAAACCTGCGCGACCGCGACCTTGGTTCCGAAACCGACGTGGACAACGCCCGCGAAGCCCTGGAACAGGCCAGCCTGACGATTGACAACCGGGAGCAGGCGGTAGCCGATGCCCCGATGCGCATGGCCCAGGCAGAGGCCCGTCTGGAGCGCGCGCGTGCCGCCGAAGACCAGGCGCGCATTGATCTCGAGCGCACCACGATTGCCGCGCCCTTCGATGCCCGGGTGGTCGAAGTCGAGGTGGCCGCCGGCGAGCGTGCGCGCCCGGGCGACCCGCTGGTGCGCCTGTTCGCACTCGATGACCTGGAGATTCGTGCCAGCATCCCGGCCTACATCCTCCCCCGCATCGAGGAACTGCTGGCCGCGGGAGAGGAGCTGACCGCCCATGCCCGGGTGGGCGGGCGCACGGTGCGTACCGAACTGACGCGCCTGGAAGGCGAGACACGTGCGGGCGAGGCGGGGACGCGCGGCATCTTCGAGGTGCGCGAGGGTCATTCGGCGCTGAACCTCAACCGCTTCGTCGAGTTGACGCTCCGCCTGCCGGCCGAGGCCGACAGTGTCGCCGTGCCCTACGAGGCCCTCTACGGCCGCGACCAGATCTTCCGCGTCGTGGATGACCGCATGCAGTCGCTGCGGGTCGAGCGTCTCGGCGAGTTGGTGACCGACGCCGGGGACGTCCGGGCGCTGATCCGCCACCCGGATCTGGAGACGGGCGATATCCTGGTCGCCACCCGACTGCCCAATGCCGTGGACGGGCTGAAAGTCGAGGTCGAGGAGCCGGGCGAACGCCCGGACCGCGATGCCGCGATCCCGCGCGCCTCCGACCGCAACGGGGAACAGGATCCGAACGATGGCTGACGCCGATCCCGGCCCGCGTGGCGGCGACGGCCCGGACGAGCGCCCGATGCCCGGCGGGGGGTCGCGCGACAACGGCCGGCCACCACGCGGTCCCATTCAGCTGTTCCTGGAACATCGCCTGGCCGCGAACCTCCTGATCGCGCTGATGGTGCTGGCCGGGGCTTTCGCCCTGACCAAGCTCAACACCCAGTTTTTCCCGAACTTCGAGCTGGACTTCATGACCGTGGAGGTCGTCTGGAGCGGGGCCAGTGCGGAGGACGTGGAACAGGCAATCATCGATCCGCTGGAGCAGGACCTGCGCAGCGTGGACGGCCTGCGCAACATGACCTCGACCTCCGCGCTGGGGGTCGGCGTGGTCACGCTGGAGTTCGAGGCGGGCACCGACATGACGCGGGCCGCCGAGCAGGTCAACGACCGCGTCGACCAGCAGCGCAATCTGCCCGACGACGCCGAAACTCCGGTGGTCAAACGGATCATCCGCTACGAGCCCGTGGCCCGGCTGCTGATTACCGGCCCGGAGGACCCGCAGCAGCTGCGCCGGCTAGCGCGCCAGTTCGAGCGCGAACTGCTGGACGCCGGCATCGCCCAGATCGAATTCACGGGCCTGACCGAGGACGAGATGGCCATCCAGGTGCCGGCCCGCGAACTCTATCGCCTGGACATGACCCTCGACCAGATCGGTGCACAGATCCGCGAGATGGCGCAGGACTTCCCGGCCGGCTCGGTCGGCCGCGACGATACCGCCCGGCAGATTCGCAGTCTGGAGCAGGCGCGTGACGTTATCGGCTTCGAGCGGCTGATCCTGCGCGGCGACACCGATCTGGGGCGCATCAGGCTGGGCGATATCGCCGACATCGCACTGCGCCCGCGCGATGGCGAGGTGCGCACCCGCGCCAACGGCAAGCCCGCGATCGAGATGCAACTGCTGCGCTCGGAGACGGGTGACTCGCTGGAGGCCGCACGCGTCCTCGAGGACTGGCTGGAGGCGACCCAACCCGCCCTGCCCCCAGGCGTGGATCTCCAGGTGATGGATGCCTTCTGGGAACTCCTGGCCGAGCGCATCAACCTGCTGCTGAAAAATGGCCTCGGCGGCCTGATGCTGGTACTGGGGATTCTGTTTTTGTTCCTCAACCGGCATGTCGCGCTGCGCGTGGCACTGGGCATCCCGATCGCGTTTACCGCCGCCTTTGTCGTGCTGTGGGTGGTGGGCGGCTCGATCAACATGATCTCGCTGTTCGGCTTCATCATGTCGCTGGGGATCATCGTCGACAACGCAATCGTGGTTTCGGAGCACGCCTACAGCCTGCACCAGCGCGGGCTGGACGCGGGCCGGGCCGCGCGCGACGGCGCCCGACGCATGGTCGGGCCCGTAGTCGCGGCTTCGCTGACTACCGTCGCCGCCTTCATGCCGCTGATGCTGATTGGCGGGGTGATCGGCAATATCCTGTTCGACATCCCGCTGGTGGTGATCTGCGTGATCGTGGCGACCCTGCTGATTGCGTTCCTGATCCTGCCGGCCCACCTGAAGGGCGTGATGCATCGGCTCAAGGAGCCCGCCCCGAACAGCCTGCGGGCGCGCTTCGACGCCGGCTTCGAACGGCTGCGCAATGGCCCGTTCCGTCGCGCCGTTACGCACTCGGTGGACCATGCAGGCGTCACGCTGGCGCTGGCCGTTGGCGCGCTGATCCTCGCCATTGGCCTGGCGGCCAGCGGCCGCATCGGCTTCACCTTCTTCCCCTCGCCCGAGGGTACGATCGTCAACGCCGGGGTGAACTTCGTCGCCGGCACGCCGCCCGAGCGCGTCGAGTCGTTCCTGATCCACGCCGAACGCGCCCTCGAAGAGACCGAGGCGGCGCTGGGCGGCAATCTGGTGCGTACCTCCGTGACCCGTCTCGGCAAAGGGATCGACCCGGGTGATGGCAATGCGCCCAAGGGCGAGCAGTTCGGCAACATCCAGGTGGAACTGGTCTCGCCGGAAGAACGGACCGTGCGCAATCGCGAGTTCATCCGCGAATGGGAGGACCGCATCCGCCAGGCCCCGGGGATCGAGAACTTCTCGATCGACGAGCGCCAGACCGGCCCGCCGGGGCGCGACCTCGATATCCGCCTGACCGGCGATGACCCGCATGTGCTGAAGGAGGCCGCGCTGGAGCTGGCCGACATGCTGGACGACTTCCCCGGGACCTTCGCCACCAGCGACGACACCCCGTTCGGGCGCGAGCAGTTGGTGTTCCAGGTCAAGCCCGAGGGCCGCGCGGTCGGGTTGACGACCGAGTCGGTCGGCTTGCAGCTGCGCAACGCCTTCGATGGCTACCTCGCCCAGCTCTATCAGGACGGGCTGGAAGAGGTGGAGGTGCGCGTGCGCCTGCCGGATAGCGAGCGCCACCGCAGCGAGAGTCTCGAGCGGCTGAACCTGCGTCTGCCGGACGGGGCGTTCGTGCCACTGGACGACGTCGTCGAACTGCGCTCGCGCCAGGGTTTCGAGACCCTGCGCCACGCCGATACGCGGCTGGCCATCCAGGTCTCGACCGAGGTGGATCGGGCGGTGAACAATGCCGCGCGCATCCGGGCAGCACTCGAGGACGGACCACTGGACGACCTGTCCAACCGCTTTGGCGTCGAGTACTCCTTCGAGGGGCGTGCGGCCGACCAGGAGGAGACCTTTGCCGACATGCGGATGGGCCTGCTGCTGGCACTGGGGCTGATGTACATCGTGCTCGCCTGGGTGTTCGCCTCCTGGGGCTGGCCACTGATCGTGATGGCAATCATCCCCTTCGGGATTCTCGGTGCGCTGTTCGGGCACTGGGTGATGGGTGTGGAGCTCACCATCCTGTCGCTGTTCGGCCTGTTCGGGCTAACCGGGATCGTAGTCAACAACTCGATCATCCTGGTCAGCTTCTACCAGGGGCTGCGCGAGACCGGACTCGCCCTGCGCGAGGCGATCGTGGAGGCCGCCTGTCAGCGGCTGCGCGCGGTGATCCTGACCTCGGTCACCACCATCGCCGGGCTCACGCCGCTGCTGTTCGAGCGCTCGGTGCAGGCCCAGTTCCTGATCCCGATGGCAATCTCGATCGTCTTCGGGCTGGCGTTTGCCACCCTGCTGGTGCTGTTCGTAATCCCCGCCCTGCTGCGCCTGTACGAGGGACGCTTCGGGCGGGCAGACACCAGCGAGGCACCCGTTTCTTGATTCTTGATCGCCAGCGGGTAAACTTCCGGCGCCACGAATTCCGTTTCACCGGGGCCAGGCCCCGGCAATCCAAACGTCCCAGGAGATTGGCATGGCTGGACATTTCCCGTTTGCTGGCAAGCGCGGCACGCGCTACGGCCTCGCCCCGCGCGGCACCATCGCCGCCTTTTTCGAGAACCACGGGTTCAACGACGACCTGCAGGAGAAGTACTACAAGTGGTGGTACGACTGGGCCAAGGACTTCGTCGAGAAGGACGCCGACCTCTCCTACACCATGATCACCAAGTTCGACAGCTATCCGATGGGCACCCACGCCCATCACTCGTTCCATCTGAACGGCAAGTACTGGCCGAGCTGCCTGGATGAACTGGGCTCGTTCATCCGTGACGTCATCTTCCCGAAGATGGACGAAAAGGCGATGCACGATCTCGAAGAGAAGCACGCCAAGATGATCAAGGACCTGGAGAAGGAAGCCGAGTCCAACCCGCGCGAAGCGGCCCCGGACGTCGGTCTGTTCCGCCACGTCTGATCGGCAGCCTTGCCACAGCATCCGGCCCCGCCCTGCGGGGCCGGTTTGTTTAGGGAAACCTGCTTAATGAACGCCGCGAAGCGTGAAGCCATCTTCGAACGCCTGAAGGCGGCAAACCCCGAGCCGACCACCGAGCTCGAGTACAACACCCCCTTCGAGCTACTGATCGCGGTCATCCTGTCGGCCCAGGCCACGGATGTCGGCGTGAACAAGGCCACCCGCCGCCTCTACCCTGTCGCCAACACCCCCGAGGCGATCCTCGCGCTGGGCCTCGACGGGCTGAAGGAACACATCAAGACCATCGGCCTGTACAACGCCAAGGCCGAGAACGTGATCAAGACCTGCCGCATCCTGGTCGACCAGCACGGCGGCGAGGTTCCACGCGACCGCCAGTCGCTGGAGGCCCTGCCGGGGGTGGGCCGCAAGACCGCGAACGTCGTCCTCAATACCGCCTTCGGCATGCCCACCATCGCGGTGGACACCCATATCTTCCGCGTCGCCAACCGCACCGGACTGGCACCCGGCAAGAACGTCCTCGAGGTCGAGAAGCGGCTGATGCGGCTGACCCCGAAGCCCTATTTGCAGGACGCCCACCACTGGCTGATCCTGCACGGGCGCTATGTCTGCAAGGCGCGCAAGCCCGAGTGCTGGCGCTGCCCGATCGAGGACCTGTGCGAATACAAGGCGAAGACGCCTCCACCCGCCGGCGCCTGACCGCCCCCATACCTTCGAGGAACACCCCATGTACGGTAACCGCGACCAGATCCGCACCCAGTTCGTCGACGCCTGGCACAAGGCGCAGGCCGGCGAGACGCTGACCGACCTGGAACAGCAGCTGGTGGACGTGATCTCGGAACACCCCGAGTACCACGAGCACCTCAAGGACCGCGAGACGGCACTGACCGGGGAGTTTCCGCCCGAGTTGGGCACCTCCAACCCGTTCCTGCACATGGCGATGCATCTGAGCCTGCGCGATCAGGCGCGCACCGACCGCCCCGCCGGCATCCAGGCCGCACACGCGAGCCTGTGCGCCCGCTTTGGCGTGATGGATGCCGAGCACCGGATGATGGAATGCCTGGGGCAGGCCCTGTGGGAGGCCCAGCGCAACAACACGCCGCCGGACCAGAATGCCTACCTCGAGTGCATCCAGCGCCTCGCAGCGCGCTAGGGAGACGCTGATTGAATCGCACGTCCGCGTTGGTGCCCCCTGTTTTCCGAGACAAGGCGCCTCTGGCAGCGGGTAGTGGTTCTACCCGCCCGTTCTTGATTGATTCGGGGCGCAACGCAGGATCGGGGAACAGGGGGCGCCAACCCCACAAGCCATTGAAAGCAGGGGCTCGGCCGCCCGTTGTTATCAAGAACGGGCGCGCGCACAGCGTTGCGGTTCCCTTGTGCAGAATGACTGCACGGCAGTCACCGCGCCTTGTTCGCACGCAAAAGCGACTCGAGCGCGGACGCGCGATTCAATCAGCGTCTCCTAGCACACAGGTGATGATTTCCATGTCCCGATGCGGGTGGGCGCCGAAGCCGGCACCCGGTGCGACCCGGTCCTCGTTCAGCACGCGCAGGTCGGAGACCCCCATGTGCTCCGGGTCGAAGTAACTGGCAAACGAGAAGCTGTGGCGGGAATCCAGCCAGCCGTGTCGGGCATGGCCGCGTTCGGCACTGGGGCGCAGGGTGATCATGCTGTCCTCCTCCCGGGTGTTACCGATCAGGCGACCCTTGCCGAGCCAGATGGCCCGGCAAGGGGGAGTGCGGCTAGCCGCGGTACGTCCCGGCCAGGCGGTTGTCGATCGAGGCCCGACCGGCGCCGCTGATCGCCAGTGCGACGGAGACAGCCAGCAGCGACAGCGCGAACTCGTAGCCGTTGTTGCTCATGAACAGGCCATGTTCGAAGTGTACGGCGAAGATCGCCACGACCATGGTGAAGGCGAGCACCGCTGCCGCCGGGCGCACCAGCAACCCGATGATCAGGGCCAGACCGCCGAAGAACTCTGCGCCGCCGGCCATCAGGGCCATCAGGAAACCCGGCTCCAGCCCGATCGAGGCCATCCACTGGCCGGTCCCCTCCAGACCGTGACCGCCGAACCAGCCGAACAGTTTCTGCGCGCCATGCGCCATGAAGATGATCCCGACCGGGATGCGCAGGGCGAGGGCCGCCCAGCCGGCGTTGGTGCCAAACAGCTGCTGCATGAAGGACGAATTCATTTTGACTCTCCTGGAGGGTTTGCGAAGGCCGGCGGTTCTGGCCGGTCAGGGAGAGTCTGGATATTTCTTGATGAGCAATAAACGGCTATAAAGGGCACATATAGTTGCAAATGTCGAAACAATGGATCGTTTCCAGCAGATGCAGATCTTCGTGGCCGTAGTCGAGACCGGGCACTTCGTGCATGCGGCGGAGACGCTGGGCCTGTCCAAGGCGGCCGTCTCGCGCGCGGTGAACGGCCTCGAGGAACGGCTGGGTGCTCGGCTGCTGCACCGCACGACCCGGCGCCTGTCGCTGACCAGCGAGGGCGAGACCTTCTTTGGCCGCAGCAAGCTGTTGCTTGAGGAACTGGCCGCCGCCGAGGGCGAGATCAGCGAACGCGGCACCGCCGTCAGCGGCCGGCTGCGCATCAATGTACCGGTCAGCTTCGGCATCCAGCACCTGGCGCCGCTGTGGGGCACATTCACGGCCCGACACCCCAGGGTGGAGCTGGACGTCACCCTGAACGACCGTTCGGTGGATCTGGTCGACGAAGGCTTTGACCTGGCCGTGCGCATTGGCACGCTCGACAGCTCCAGCCTGGTCGCGCGCCGCCTGGCGACCACGCGCATGCGCATCTGTGCCGCGCCGGACTACCTGGCGGCCAGCGGTCTGCCCGCACACCCGCGCGAGCTGGCGGACCACGCCACCATCGCTTACAGCTACCACGCGACCGGCGACGACTGGACCCTCACGGGCCCGGACGGGCCGGTCGCGGTCACGACCCGCCCCGTGCTGCGCAGCAACAACGGCGAGACCTGCGTCGCCGCGGCCCTGGCCGGGCAGGGCATCGTCTACCAGCCGGAGTTCCTGTTGCAGCCGCATCTGCAAACCGGCGCCCTGCAGGTGCTGTTCCCGGACTGGGAAACCGCCACGCTCGGCATCCACGCGGTCTACCCCAGCCGCCGCTATCTCCTGCCCAAGACCCGCGCCCTGATCGACTTCCTGGCGCAGCAGCTAGGTACGCCGAACGGGTTAGCGTCGCGATAGGCCTGGCATCGGTTGGTCGGCGCATCTCATCCCATGTCATCCCGGCCGCAGCGAAGCGAAGAGCGGGCATCTCCGGCATATGAAGGTCCCGGTGATGTTGCTCCTGCTACTCCGCGAGCCATTCCCAGGCGGATTACGGCGCCGCGAGAGTTCGTTACGGTGTCGAGTCCAGAGAGATGGATGCGACAGGAGTGATGGCTATGGGGTCGAATAACGCGCGGGAGCAGGATGAACTGGCGGCTCGGCTGGAGGCGTTCGTCGAAGAGCGCGATTGGGCGCAGTTCCATTCGCCGAAGAATCTCTCGATGGCGCTGGCGGGGGAGGTCGGCGAGCTGATCGAGCACTTCCAGTGGCTGACCGAGGAGCAGTCGCGTGGCCTGTCCGGCGAGGCGCTGGAGGAAGTGCGGGCCGAGATCGCGGATGTGCAGATCTATCTGCTGATGCTGGCGCGCAAGCTGAACATCGACCTCGTGCAGGCGGCGAGCGACAAGCTGGAAATCAACGCGAAAAAATACCCGGTGGACAAGGCGCGGGGTCTCGCGCGCAAGTACACGCACCTGTAGATCGCTCGTTCGTCCCGCCCCGAGGCGTATGCGGTAAGAGTCGTGACCCGGATCAAGATTCCTGGCCTTTGCCGGGCTGATAATGGTCTTGTCCGCGAGCGTCTTGCCGCGGTTCCCCGACTGCATGACGAAGGAGACACAGCATGAGCCCCCTGGTAGGAAAAGTGATCGCAATCACCGGTGGCGCCGGTGGTATCGGCGAGAGCACGGCGCGCACGGCGTACGCGCAGGGCGCCAGTGTGGTGATTACCGACCGCGAGGCCGGGCCGGTGGAGGCCATTGCCCAGTCCCTGGGTGAGCGGGCGGTGGGCCTGGCCGTGGACGTCACGCGGCGCGAGGACAACGAGCGCATGGTCGCGACGGCACTGGAACGTTTCGGACGCCTGGATGGGGTCTTCCTGAACGCCGGAATCGAGGGCGAGGTTGGCCCGTTCGACAGCCGCTCCGACGCGGCGTGGGAGAAGGTCTTTGCCGTCAATGTGCATGGCGTGCGCCTGGGCGCGGAGGCGGCCCTGCCGGCGCTGCGCCGGGGCAATGGCGGCAGCATTGTGATCACCTCCAGCGTAGCCGGGCTGCGCGGGGCCGCCGGCCTCTCGCCGTACGTGTCCAGCAAGCACGCGGTGGTGGGCATGATGAAGTGTCTGGCCGCCGAGCTGGGGCCGGAGAACATCCGCGTGAATACGCTTAACCCCGGCCCGGTCGCGAACCGCATGATGCAGTCCATCGAGGAGCAGGCGAACCCGGGCCACGCCGACGAGGTGCACAAGTCCTTCGAGGCGCGTATCCCGCTGGGTCGGTACGTCAGCAACGAGGAATGCGCCGGGATGGCGGTGTTCCTGCTGTCCGACGCCGCCTCCGGCTGCACCGGCAACACCTACGTCGTCGACGGCGGCCTCTGTTCGCAGTAACCGCCTGTGCGTACGTGCGGCGGGACCTGGGGCGTGCATCGCGGGCCCGGCCGGGCGGCACGCTGTCGAGCGCGTCTACATCGTCCGGAGAGCGTCTATATATCGAAAGATCCTGGCCGCTTTCCTGCGATCTCTCGAGTGGGTGCATGAAATGGCCATCGGGCGATTCCGTCGCCCTGGAGTCCACACATCGTCAGGAGGTGGCAGATGGACGAGGCACTCAGAAAGAAGATCCAGAGCCTGCTGGACGAACACCGGATCATGAGCATTGCCACCCTGCGCGAGGATGGCTGGCCCCAGGTGACGACGGTCGGCTACGTGCATGAAGGGATCACGCTGTACTTCCTCTGCGGACTGGATAGCCAGAAGGCGCGAAACCTGGCGCATGACAACCGGGTTTCTCTCACCATCGATCACGACACCTCCGACCTGATGGCGATTTCGGGGCTGTCCATGGCGGCGCATGCAGAGCCCGTGGTCGATCGGGATGAAGCGCAGAAGGTGCTGGACCTGCTCGTGCAGGCCTATCCCGAGCAGGACACCGCCAAGCTGGATATGGAGATGCCCAGCCCGGAGGACGTCCGGATCTTCCGCGTGACCCCGACGGTGATATCCGTCCTTGATTACTCGAAGGGGTTCGGGCACACGGATCTCGTGGACCTGAGCGTGGCATGAGCGCACGGGCGACGTGGTCGTGCGCCGACCTGCGCGAGTAATTCCGTACCGTCCGGAGCCCCGCGTCAGCGCCCCACGCAGTGGTTGGCAAAGGCGAAGGCGTCGTTCATCGTCCACTGTGCCTGGGGCGTGTTGGCCATGGCGTCGCACCATGCGGGACTGCCCACCGCCTGTGCACCACCGGCGAACGTGGCCTCCATCTGCCGTTCAAGCCGCTCGTTGGTCCGGGCGAAGTTCATCCACGCCACCTCCAGTGACGGCGTTGCATACGCGCTCTCGACGCGCATGATGTTCTCTTCCAGCCGATCCAGCGATTGCTCCATGCGTCCTTCCAGTTCCAGCATGCGCTGGTGGTTTTCCGGGTCGTCAAACGACGCCTCCATGACCTCCATCTCGTGCGCCTCGATCGACTCCATGAAGGCGATCATCTCGCCCGCCAGCTGTTCCAGACGCGGCGTCAGTTCCTCGTTCAGCCAGGCGGCGTGCTCATTGGCGGCCTCCTGGCTGTCGACCCCGGCCAGTTCCGCACTCATGGCGTCGAACAATTCGATCCAGGACTCCATGAAGCCGATCGCGCGCTCCATCGCCGGCGCGTCCGGTTCTTCCTGGATCGGGGCGTGCTGTTCCGCGGCCTGGGCCGAGTCGTTCGACTGGCCGCAGCCGGAAAACGTGATCAACACAAAAGCCAGCCCCGCGATGGCTGGATTGGTAAAACTCGGTAGGGTGTTCATGGCTGCCTCCCTCGGTTCCCCCTAACCGAACACAAAGCAATGCAACAGGACGGGAACCGCGGCCCACAGCGAACGGAATGCGAACAGGCGGCGATTAACTAGTTCATAGCACCAAATGCGCGCGTTTGCGCTGGGTTTCGTAAGCCTCGGCGCCTGTGCGAGCTCGGGCGGCTCCGAAGTGTCGTTTCCGCCGCTACCTCGGGTTGGGAGGGACGAACTCGAGGACTCCGCGGTCCCAGCCGCCATTGTCGGCAGCCGCCTGGTAGGTGCGCTGCAGAAAGTTCAGCAGCGCAGCATCGGGATCGGTCGACGCCCGAACCGCATCGAATGGCAGGATGTATTCGCCGAGGCCTTCGTGGAAATACGCCTCGGTGGGCTGAATGGAGGCCTCGCGATATCCGTCGGGCTCCGGATAGGCATACGCATAGAAAGCCGCTTCACCCAGTCCCGTGCCGGGCCAGAATCCGGCGCTGGCGAGCTCATGCGAGTACGCCTCCTCCATTACCCAGTCGGCACAGTTGGGGGCACCGCCGGGATGCGTCGGCGCCTCGCGGCCGGAAAAGCGTGTGACGGCCAGATCGAACGCACCCCAAAAGAAGTGCACGGGGCTGCACTTTCCCAGAAAGCCCGCGCGGAACTCCGAGAACACCCTGTTCGCCTGCACCAGTGCCTGCCAGAAAGCGTGGATGGCCTGGCGATGATAGCTGCGGTTTCGTGTGTTCCTGGCAAAGGGGATGGCTTCCGGCACCTCCACCGGGCGCGCAAGGATGTGTACTTGAATGCCGAGGCACGCCAGTGCGTCAAAGATCTTGTCATGGAAATCGGCAACGCTCATCGGTTCCAGCGAAAAGAGCACCTTGCGGCCGTGCGATGTGGTGATGACCAGTTGGTGCGCGACGAAATCGAAGTCAATGGTGAACGTCCACCCCTGATAGGGGATCGGCGATGTCGTCAGCCCGGTGCTGGTGACATACAGCGTGGAGCCCCACGAGTGATTCACCCAGGGCCCCAGTTCGAGACGGATCTTGCCGACAATCTGTGTCCACATGTGGACCGTGGTGCAGGTATCCGTCCACTGATCGAGGGGTGGGAGTTCGGGCCAGTGGGTGGGTCCATTCTGCGAGTGGGCGGGCATAAGATCCTCCGGGGGGCTGATCCGGGGCCATTGCGAATCGAGCGAAAGCGCTGGCAAAAGGGCGCGCCCATCAATCCCGAGGAACCCTCAAGGCCATCCTGGGGAGTGTAGACCCCCAAGAAGAGCTTGCTGTCGGACGTCCCGCTTGCGATTCCGCCCGCGTACGGCGCCGGTGATCAGCCCAGCAGGCCGCTTTGCTCGAGGCCGTCGAATATGAACTGCATGGCCAGTGCGCAAAGCAGCACGCCGAGGATACGGGTCAGCACATGGGCGCCGGTTACCCCCAGCAGATGCTGCAGGCGTGATGCGACCAGCAGGCAGACGAGCGCCAGCACCATGATCGCCGCCAGAGCGCCCAGCACCACCGCCTGGGCCATCCAGTCATCGCCGGCCCGGCTCATCAGCAGAATCGCCGCCCCCATCGCCCCCGGCCCGGCGAGCATGGGCGTGGCCAGCGGAAATACCGAGATGTCGCCCCGGCTGCGCGCCTCGCTGGTCTCCGCCGGGGTTGCCGACACCCCACCGGAACTGCGCGCGAAGACCATGTCGATCCCGATCAGCAACAGCAGGATGCCGCCGGCCGTATACAGCGCTGGCATGGTGATGCCCAGTACCGACAGCACGGCCTCGCCGAACAGCGCGAACAGCATCAGGATGCCGGTGGCCAGCAACGCCGCGCGCCAGGCCATCCGGCGCCGTTGCGCGCGGCCCATGCCCTGGCTCAGCACGGCAAAGACCACCGCTACATCCACCGGCCCGACCGTCACGAAAAAGGTCGCCAGTGCGACCACACCCAGCTCCAGCATCGCTCCCTCTTTCCCGCACTGTGCCGCACCGGCCCCGGCCGCTGCCTTTGTGTTATGCACGCGGGCCGTCTACGGCCTGCATCATCGCAGACACAAGCCCCGAGCGAGCAGCATTTGCTATCGCCTCTTGCGCGAAAACAGTCCAGGGCCCTTGGTGGCCTGCCAGTACTGAATCAAATCGTTCCGGTCTTCTCGCCGACGGGGTTCAGCCACCATATAGCGAACAGCAGTGCCGACGTTGCGACGGGATAGCTCGCGAGTGTCAGGCCGGCACCCGGAATGGCCGCCACGGCCAGAATCCCCGCGATCAGCCCCGCTCTGATCGCCAGCGGCGCCCTTTGATACGCTCGATTGATCAGGGCCGCGCCGGCGTACAGTGCAACCCAGCCCCAAAGGCCCGCGAGTGCGCCAAATATGCTTCGTGCTTCGAAGAGAACTTTGGCCCTCGCGATTTCCTCATCGCCAATGCCGTGTTCACGCACAAGTGCCTCTGGTACTTGATTAAACACCTGATTGAGTCCCTGATCTGGCGTGACATACGTGCTCGCCAGCCAGGCGACCCGGAACAGGCACCAGAAGACCACTGTCGATCAGGCCAGGGCAGCCAGCATGATGCCTTTCAGGGTAACTCTCAGGGCCCCTTCCATGTGGGCACACTCCGTGATGGGGAACTCGCTGGTGGCTGCGTATCGGCACGCTGGCCTGTGTCGCAGGCAAACGTGTTGAGAGCGCTAGTCGTCGGCATCCTGTCGCGGCGATTCGCCCGGGCGCCACTCGGCCTGCACCGCGAACAGCTCGATCAGTGCCCGGGCGTTCGGATCGTCACAGCCGTGCGCGTCGATGCGCTGCCCCACCTGAGACTGGATGTCTTCCTGGCCACGCATCAGGGTTTCCGCGATCTGCTCTCCCGTCGCTTCCGGGTGCTGTTCCTGCAGCGCCATGACGGATTGCAGGTAGATCATTTGCTGGTTGGCCAGAAACGCGACCATCTGGTCGTCATCGATTTCGTCGCAGCGGGCCGCGGCCGTACTGGATGCGACGAACTGACTCAGGATGTTCAGGATTTCGGGTGGTTCTTCGGCCCCGGCCGGGGCGCTGAAGCCTAGTATCAGCGCGAGCGAGCCGAGCGCCGCGGCCGCGCGAGACGGGGCGCGTGGCCAGCAAGATGGCTTTCGGGTGGCTCGGGTCGGGGTGGTGGGCCGCATGAGGCCCGGGCGTGCAGAACTGCGTGTCTTCTTCATCGTTTCCCTCCCTGGAAACATTGCGTCTGAGCGGCTCAGACATGCGTGTACGCTAAATGCTTCCGTCCCGCATGTCATCCATGGGCCAGAACCGAGGCGGCTGCGGCACAGGCGGCGAGCAGCCGCACGACGGGGCCATGGACCGAGCGAGCTCCACCAAGCCACAACCAGCACGGCGTACAACCCCGCCAGCAAAAGGAACGGGCGAAAGCCCAGGTGACTCAGGGCGAACCGATACTGGCTCGGCTCGTCGATATTCAGTTGTACGATCGCCCCCTGACTCCGCCGGGTCGTTACCCGTCATCTTTCCGTGAACCACCCAGAAGGTAGCGTTGCCCCTCGCCCATATCATGCATTTCGTTGGTGTCTTGGTGCGAACCTGGGCCCTTTGTCATTGCGGGGCCTCGCAGAGGCCGAGGCAATCTCGCGGACCGGCCCGCTATCCCGTCGCGCGCATGCCGCCGCCCCCTCCGCCCGGCGGGGGTGTCCAGACGTTGCGAAAGGCCTGGTGCGTCTTCGGCGGGAGATGACGGGAGAAGCGCAGCTGAACACCCTGGTCAGTACGCACGGCATCGATCCGGCCGCGCTCCAGGCGGTATCTTCGCGCCACATCCTCGCAGCCGCGTGCGAACCCGGACGGCGGCCTGCCGCGCCGCACGCGGGCGGCGCCCTCGCGCAGTTCCACTGAAAAGACCAGCCTTGCGTGCCAGAGCATCAGTGCGACGCCAAGGCCCAATACAGCGAACATGATCAGCAGCGTGAGCAGCATAATGATTGTGTCGCGGGACAGGGATACCGGCCCAGTGTAACGCCCCCGATCCACGATCCGTGGTTGCGCGGACGGGGCGTGTTGCGCGTGGCCATGAACTGGAGGGGGCCGGGGCGGTCGGACTCCCTACGGAAACACTGATCAATGTGCGGCCCGCCGGTGTGATAACCCCAGGCTATCGGATTGATGGGGAATCTCAACTGGTACCCGTGACTTCCGGGGCCTAACTTCAAGGTTAGACAGACAGCAGGCTGCTCCGCGGCCGGTGTCGGCCCGAAGTGGAAACGGCTTGCCGTCTCCGGGAACAACCATCTTCTGTGCGGATGGCGGTTCCCGAAACGCGATCAAGCTCAACGCAGCGAACTATGGAGAAACAACATGGGTGAGCAGCAGAACATGGGCAAGTGCCCGGTCATGCACGGTGGCCAGACCACCGCGGGTCACTCCGTCACGGAATGGTGGCCGGAAGCGCTGAATCTGGACATCCTGCACCAGCATGACCGCAAGACGAACCCGATGGGCGAGGACTTCAACTATCGGGAAGAGGTGAAGAAGCTCGACTTCGAAGCGCTGAAGAAGGACATGCACGCGCTGCTGACCGAGAGCCAGGCGTGGTGGCCGGCCGACTGGGGTCATTACGGCGGGCTGATGATCCGCATGTCCTGGCACGCGGCGGGTACCTACCGGATTGCCGATGGCCGCGGTGGCGGCGGCACCGGCAACCAGCGCTTCGCGCCGATCAACAGCTGGCCGGACAACGCCAGCCTCGACAAGGCACGCCGCCTGCTGTGGCCAATCAAGAAGAAATACGGCAACAAGATCAGCTGGGCGGATCTGATCATTCTGGCCGGCAACGTGGCCTACGAGAACATGGGTCTGAAGACCTTCGGCTTCTCCTTTGGCCGCGAGGACATCTGGCACCCCGAGAAGGACACCTACTGGGGGGCCGAGAAGGAGTGGCTGGCACCTTCCGACGAGCGCTACGGCGACGTCGAGAAGCCTTCCACCATGGAAAACCCGCTGGCGGCCGTGCAGATGGGCCTGATCTACGTGAACCCGGAAGGGGTCAACGGCAAGCCCGATCCGCTGAAGACCGGCGAGCAGGTGCGCGAGACCTTCGCCCGCATGGCGATGAACGACGAAGAGACCGCGGCGCTGACCGCCGGTGGCCACACCGTGGGCAAGTGCCACGGCAACGGCGATGCCGGCGCGCTGGGGCCGGAACCCGAAGGGGCCGATGTCGAGGAACAGGGCTTCGGCTGGAAGAACCCCAACATGCAGGGCAAGGCCGCCAACGCCATCACCTCCGGCATCGAGGGGGCCTGGACCAAGAACCCGACGCAGTTCGACATGGGGTACTTCGAGGCCCTGCTCGACCACGAATGGGAGCTCAAGAAGAGCCCGGCCGGGGCCTGGCAGTGGGAGCCGGTGGATATGCAGGAGGAGGACAAGCCGGTCGACGCCACGGACCCGTCCATCCGCCATAACCCGATCATGACCGACGCGGACATGGCGATGAAGATGGACCCCGTCTACCGCCAGTACATGGATGCGTTCCGCAAGGACCCCGAGTACTTCAAGGACTGCTTCGCCCGTGCCTGGTTCAAGCTGATCCACCGCGATATGGGCCCGAAGACCCGCTACATCGGGCCGGACGCGCCGCAGGAAGATCTGATCTGGCAGGACCCGGTGCCGGCCGGCAACACCGACTATTCCGTCGAGGCCGTCAAGCAGAAGATTGCCGAGAGTGGCCTGAGTATCGCCGAGCTGGTCGCGACCGCCTGGGACAGCGCCCGTACCTTCCGGGGTTCCGACATGCGCGGTGGCGCCAACGGTGCCCGCATCCGCCTGGCGCCGCAGAAGGACTGGGAAGGCAACGAGCCCGAGCGCCTGGCGCGCGTGCTCAAGGTCTACGAGCAGATCTCCTCCGAGACCGGGGCCAGCGTAGCGGATCTGATCGTGCTGGGCGGCAGCGTGGGCATCGAACAGGCGGCCCGGGCGGCCGGTCATGATGTCCTGGTGCCGTTCATCCCGGGCCGGGGTGATGCCAGCGCCGAGATGACCGATGCCGACTCCTTCGAGCCCCTGGAGCCGTTGGCCGATGGCTTCCGCAACTGGCTGAAGAAGGAGTACGTGGTCAAGCCGGAGGAGATGCTGCTCGACCGCGCCCAGCTGATGGGCCTGACCGCGCCGGAGATGACGGTGCTGATCGGCGGCATGCGTGTGCTGGGCACCAACCATGGTGGCAGCAAGCACGGCGTGTTTACCGACCGCGAAGGGCAGCTGACCAACGACTTCTTCGTCAACCTGACCGACATGGCCTATGCCTGGCAGCCGGCAGGCAGCGGCGTGTACGAGGTGCGTGATCGTCAGAACGATCAAGTGAAGTGGACCGCCAGCCGCATCGACCTGGTGTTCGGCTCCAACTCCATCCTGCGCAGCTACGCCGAGGTGTACGCCCAGGACGACAACGAGGAGAAGTTCGTGCAGGACTTCATCCGGGCCTGGACCAAGGTGATGAACGCCGACCGCTTCGACCTGGAGCAGTTCCAGCAGTAGGCACGGCACGTGCCGGGTGACGAGCCCGGTTCAAGCAAAAAGGCGCTCGGGGTGACCCGGGCGCTTTTTTGTTGGGCAATGTCTTCGCGGGCAAGCCCGCTCCCACATGGTGGGGCTACAGCCAGCGGCGGCGGCGGAACAGGTAGAGCATGCCGAGGACGATGGCGAGCATGATGCCGAGCAGGACGGGATAGCCGTAGTAGGTGTAGAGCTCGGGCATTGACCACGGGCTGTCGGGGTGGTCGAAGTTCATGCCGTAGATGCCGACGATGAACGTGAGCGGGATGAAGATGGTGGCGATGATGGTGAGCACACGGATCACGTCGTTGGAGCGCTGGTTGACGGCCGAGAGGTAGGCCTCGATCAGGCTGGAGGCCATGTCGCGATAGGACTCCAGCAGGTCCATGATCTGGATGGTGTGATCGTGGACGTCGCGCAGCCAGGGCATCATGTCGGGGCCGAACGGGTCCTGGTCGTCGCGCATCAGGCGGGTGATCACGTCGCGCGTGGGCCAGAGCTGGCGGCGCAGCACCAGCAGCTCGCGGCGCACGACATGGATGCGGCTCAGGGTGTCGTGGTTGGGCTGCGAGAGCACGCGTTCTTCCAGGTCTTCAATGCGGTCGCCGAGTTGTTCCATCAGCGGGAAGGCCTGGTCCACGACCACGTCCATCAGGGCATAGGCCAGGTATGGGGCGCCCAGGCGATTGAAGTTGCGGTTGGTGCCACGCATGCGCTGGCGGATGGGCTCGAACGGGTCGGTCTCGCCGCTGTGCACGCTGATCACGAACTGCGGGTGTACGAACAGGTTGAACTGCTCCAGGCGCACGCTATCGCCGTCCAGCTGCGGCTGGTTGAGGATGATGACCGCGTAGTCGTCAAAGTAGTCGAGCTTGGGGCGCTGGCCGCGATGGCGCACATCCTCCAGCGCCAGTGGGTGCAGCCCGAAGGCCTCGCCCAGGCGCTGCAGCTGATGGGGACTGGGTGCCCCCTGGAAGTGCAGCCAGACGAACCCGTCCGTCGGCGTGCCTTTGCGCAGGATCGCGTCCGGATCCTGCGGGTTCAGTTGTTCATTGTGGTAGAGCCACGCGGAAACAGCGGCCTCGGAAGGGTGGGGGTGTTCGTGAGCGTGTGCGCCGTGGCCCGGGGCCGTTCCGGGCTGCGGATAGGTTTTCTCGAACAGTCGTGTCATGGGTTCTCCCGGCTCGGCATTGCCCCGAGTATAGGGTGTTCGCCGGCGCGGACGACACGCGGGTGCGGGGACGCGGCAACTCTGGCAGGCTGGACGGTGGCCGGTAACGAGGAGCGCGGAGCCGATGGAACTGAAGACGATGCTGGTGCCGGTAGACGGCTCGGCCAACGCCTGGCGCGCGGTTGAGGTGGCGGCTGACCTGGCCGCCAAATACCAGACAAGGGTGGTGCTGGTGAGCGTGCTGCTGCAGGGCGAGGTGCCGCCGCATATCCGCAAGCTGTCGGATCTGCCCGACCCGAATGATCCACCGCTCGCGGTCGGGGGCGCGGCGGTGGGTTCGTCGGTGCCGCCGAAGGTGCTGCGCGACATCGCAAAGAAACTGAACGAGCAGGCCCACGAGTACTTCACCGCCCTGGGTGTGACGGATATCGGGCACCATGTCGAGGATGGCTCCCCGGCCAAGGTGATCCTGCAGCAGGCCGAGTATCACGATGTGGACATGATCGTCATGGGCTCCCGCGGGCTGGGGGGGTTGCAGGGGCTGCTGGCCGGCAGCGTGTCGCACAAGGTGCAGCAGCTGGCGCGCTGCATTGTGGTGACGGTTAATTGAGGTCCCGCGATGTCGCGGCTTTCCATCGACCTACACGAATGCTTTCGTAACGGGCGCCAGATCGATGCGGCGCTGAATGGCGCGATCGAAGAGGCCTGCGACAAGCGCATCAAGACGGTGGAGATCATCCACGGCAAGGGCAGCGGGCAACTGAAAAAGCGCGTACTGCGTTTTTTGCAGCAGCCGGAGATCAAGCAGCGCTACCACCGGGTGGAGAAGGACTCGAAGAACCATGGACGGTTGTTTGTGCATTTCAAGCACTGACCGACAACGTTCTCTCTTCCGTTGCAGGAGGCCACCCTCTGGCCGATTCGGCGCCGGCAAAACCCTATCGGCCAGAGGGCTGGCCTCCTACAGGGGGCGGGGCGACGGGTCCTGGTTGCCCAGGCTGCGTTCGGCGAGGTGGTAGCCGAGTTCGATCATCTCGCGGGCGCGGTGAAAGTCGAAGATGCCGCAGGCGTTGACCGGCACTTCGATCAGGTACTCGGGGTTGTAGGCGGCGATGCGAAAGCGCGCGATCGAGCCCTGCATGGCCTCGATGGAGTGGGAGACCACGTCGATCAGGCTGAGCGCCCGGGCCTCCTGGGCGCGGCTCATGCCGGCGGTGGTGGAGCCGAGGCCAAGCCTGCCTGGCCAGTCCTGGAGCCAGCCGCCGACCCGGTCCGGCAATACGCCCTGCAGCCGCTGATTCAGGCGGTTGCGCCCCAGTTTTTCGGCGTCGACGTCGTCGAAGGCGTTGGGGCGGGTGACGCGCGTGAGTTCGTCTCCCATGCGTCCGTTCAGGCTCACGGCCACGGTAATGTCGGTGTGGTCGTTCAGGGTCGGCGCGATGGGGACCGGGTTTAGCAGGGCGCCATCCACCAGCAGGCGGCCGCGATGGCGCACGGGAGTGAACACGGTGGGGATGGCGATGGAGGCGCGAATCGCGTTGAAAAGCGAGCCGGAGTTCAGCCAGACCTCGCGTTCGCGCTCGATGTCGGTCGCGACAGCGGTGAAGGAGATCGGCAGTTCCTCAATGTCGATGTCGCCCAGCATGTCGCGCAGTTTGCCGATCAGGCGGTCGCCCCGGATCAGCCCGGCACCGCGGAACGAGAAGTCGAGCAGCCGCCAGACGTCCTGGCGGCGCAAGGTTTTGACCCAGTCCTCGTAGATATCCAGCTTGCCGGCTGCGTAGATGCCGCCGATCAGCGCGCCCATGGAAGCGCCCGAGATGGAGCGGATGCGGTAGTCGGAGTGCTCCTCCAGCCAGCGGATGACCCCGATCTGGGCCAGGCCCCGGGCGCCACCGCTGCCCAGTACCAGCGAAATCGACTGTTCGTGATCGCGCATCGTACGGTGGCTCGATGGGGTTACGAGGAGGTGTCACCCAGAAGGAAGTCGTGCAGGGTCCGGGCGGACTCCGTGGCCGACTCTTCCAGGCGCACCTGCCATACGGCGACGGGGTGTTCCGGCGACCATTCGCTGATCACCACCAGGCCCGCATAGATACTGGTACCGCGGACGGTACCGACGGTGATGCGTCCGGTATCGTCGCCGAACAGGCGCACTTCGAACTCCGAGCCGGGCGCGGGCAGGGACCAGTACCCGTTCTGGCCCGTCTCGCGGAATTCTTCGTCGGAGGGGTGAACCGCCTCGCCAAAGTGGCGGCGTAACAGTGGCACGGCGAGCCGGTGTGGCAGGCCCAGCACGGTCTCGATTCCCGAGCGGCCGCGGTCGATCGCCCGTGCAGCCCCGGTCAGGGGATCTTCTCGGCCCAGCCAGCGTTTTACGGCATTCAGCATGCCCTCGATGATCCGCGTGACGGCGGGCGGCTGCAACCGGTTGGTGTGGGCCCGGGGCGCGCGTTAGGGTGGCGGGTACGCATTGATCAGGAGATTGGCGATGGGTTTTGCACTGTCCGACCTGCAGCTGTCCAGTTCCGCGTTCGGCCCTGGCCAGCCGATCCCGAAGCGCCATACGGGCGAAGGCGAGGATACCTCGCCGGCGCTCAAGTGGAGCAACCTCCCGCGGGAAACGCGTTCGCTGGCCGTCATCTGCCATGATCCGGATGCCCCGTTGATCAAGTCCGGCACCTACGGCTTTGTGCACTGGGTGCTGTACAACCTGCCGCCGGATACCGACGGCCTGCCTGAGGCGGCCACGCTGGGCGATGTCGGCGAGAACGACTTTGGTGGCACCGGCTACGGTGGCCCGATGCCGCCCGAGGGCCACAGCAAACACCACTACTTCTTCTGGCTGCTGGCGCTGGACCGCGATCTGCAGCTCCCCGCCGGCCTCACGCTCTGGCAATTCCTGGATCGTGCCGAACCCCACGTGATCGGCATGAACCGGCTGGTTGGTACCTACCAGCGCGACTGACCTTTGGCTAACCCCCCGTAGATACCGTCTTGCCCTACGGGGTGCAAGGGGTTTCATGGCGGGCTTGATACGGGGTTTGGGATTTGAGCACACCGAAGGCGATGTGCAGGAGTTTGCGCATAGCCGCCCCGATCGCCGACATCTTGGCCTTGCCGCGTGTCAGCAGACGTTGATGCTGGTGTCGCACGTCCGGGTTGTACCGGGTCGCCACCACCGCCGCCATGTAGAGCGCCTTGCGCAGTCGGCTGGAACCGATCTTCGCCAACCGCGAGGGCCGCCGGACCGTGGT